>NZ_JBHXRL010000021.1:139951-152395 GCF_042717315.1 Streptomyces sp. NPDC058650 | reverse complement strand
GTGTTCGCGTGGGGGCGGGGGGGCGGGGTCCTCCCCCGCGGGGGGGGCCACCCCCGCACTTCGGCCCCCCCCCCCCCCCCCCGGGGGGGGCGGGGGGCCCCCCCCCCCCCGCCCGGCCCCGTTCACCGCATTCGCGCCTCGGCCGACGCCATCGCGAACTCGCCGCCTTCCGCCCGCCGTTCGAGGGCCGGAGAGATGATCCGACGGACGGACGGGCGGAAGATCGCACAGGATCCGAAGATCGCACGAGCCGCTACGATACGTCATCATGCAATCGCAATACGTGACGGATGGCATGCTTCCCGACTTCCTCGACGACTCCGCCGTGGCGGCCTGGTCCGCCTCCGGAGCCCCGCTCGTCGACCTCCTGCTCCAGGCCCGCACGCCGGGCCGGCTCACCGGCTTCCGCCGGGGCGGCCGGGCGGCGGTCCTGGTCACGGAGCCCCGGCACGTGCACCAGGTCCTCGGCGTCGGCGGCGACCGGTACGTGAAGCGGTCGCACCGCGCGAGACCCCTCGTCGGCGACGGGATGCTGACCGCCACGGGCGATGCGTGGCGGTCCCAACGCCGCCTCCTCCAGGCGATGTTCACCGGCCGGGGCATCCAGCGCTGGGAGCACCACATCGTCGCGGCGGCCGACCGCGTCGTCGGCCGCTGGACGGAGCGGGCCCGTCGGGGCGAGCCGACGGACATCGCCGAGGACACGCAGTTCTTCACCGTCGACACCATCTGGCGCTCGCTGACCGACCACCCCCTGGACCAGGAGACGTACGTCGACCTGGCGGCCGTGCAGGACATCGTCGCGGCGCTCCCCGCCGACGTGGGCGGCTCCGCCGCGCTCCCGCCCGAGGTGGAGGCCGCGCTCGCCGCCCTGGACGAGCGGATGCACCGGGCCGTCGCGCAGGCCCGGGTCCGTCACTCGGCCGCCGGAGGCAGGGGGAACGACAACGGCGGGCCGAGCGTCCTCGACCGGCTCCTCGACGCGGCCGAGACGGATCCGGCGTACACGGACCGGCTGATCCGCGACGAACTCGTCACGCTGCTCGTCGCCGGATACGAGAGCAGCGCCCGCACCCTGACCTGGGCCTTCGTCCTCCTCGACCGGCACCCCGAGGTCATGGAGCGGGCCGCGCACGACGCGCGGGCCGTCGAGGCGGTGCTCCACGAGACGCTGCGGCTCTACCCCACGGGCTGGCTGCTCCCGCGCCACGCCCCGGCCGACGAGACGCTGGACGGCTGGCGGATCCCCGCCGGAACGGACCTCCTGGTCTGCCCGTACCTCACCCACCGCGACCCGGAGGTGTGGCCCGACCCCGAGGCCTTCGCCCCGGACCGTTTCCCGGCGCGGACACCGCTGCCGCCGGGGGCGTACCTCCCCTTCGGCATCGGCCCGCGCGCCTGCCTCGGCACCCGGTTCGCGATGCGGGAGATGGAGACGCTCCTGGGCGCGCTCCTCTCCCGGTTCACCGTCGAGACGACCGAACCGGCGGGCGAGCCGGTGTTCGGCATCAACCTGCGCCCGGCCGGCCCGCTGTTCGCCCGGGTCCGCGAGCGGTCGTGAGCGCGCGGCCCTCCGAGCGCGTCGACTACGTCGACCCCGGGGACCGGGTGGTCGCCCAGGGCGGGCGCGCGACCGGGAGCCCGTCCGGCCTGCTGCGCCGGTACGCGGCGACCGTCTGCACCGACCACGCCGGCCGCGTCCTGCTGTACCGGCGGACCGCCTCCGCGCCCGCCTATCCGGACCACTACGACGTGCTCGTGGGCGGGGCGGTGCGGGCCGGCGAGCAGTACCGCGCGGCGGCGCTGCGGGAGCTCCGGGAGGAGCTGGGCTGGGCGGCCGCGCCCGGGCTCGCCGAGGCGTACCGGATCCGCGTCGACGATCCGCACGGCGACTGCTTCCTGACGGTCCACCGCTGGACCGTGAACCGCGCGCCCCGGCCCGATCCTGCGGAGATCGCCTGGTGCGGCTTCGTCACGCCGCTGTCGATCGTGACCGGCGGGTACACCCCGCTGGTCCCGGCCGGCGCGGAGGCAGTCCGCCGCCTCTTCCCTCTCTGAACAGCACCGGCCTCCGAGCCCCACCGAAGGCTGAGCACCACCCACTGCTCAGCACCACCGACGGCTGAGCACCACCGACGGCTGAGCACCACCGACCCTCCCGTACGACACCGACGAAGGACCCCACGATGCCGACGTCCTGCGCGCTGCCCTTACACGGCGCTTCCCTCGCCGTCCCGGGCGCGCCTCCCCCGGACCCCCGCCGGCCCCGCCCCGACCTCGACCGGGCCCGGGCCCGGCTGGCCACCCGGCTGGTGGCGGCGGCCGGTGCCGACGGTCTGCTCCGCGCCCCGTGCGACAGCCGGATCCTGGAGTCCGCGCTGGCCCTGCGGCTGCTCACGGTGACGAACATCGACCCGGACGCCCAGGAGCGGCTGACCCGGTACCTGAAGACCGCGGTGGACGAGGGCGCCCCCGACCCCGTGCAGGAGGCCGCGGCGCGTGCGGCGCTCGGCGAGTACGTGGACGGGCGGGCCGCGCTGAACCGCCTGCTCGGTGGCTTCGACCACTTCACCGCCGGGCGCAAGCGGCTGATGTTCCGGACGGTCCTGGCGGAGCTCGGCGCCCACCCGTTCCCCGAACTCTCCTCGCCCGATCCGGTCTTCGAGGCACCTGGCCAACAGCGGTGGCTGGTCACGGAAATGGCCGCGCTGAAGACGCTGTACGCCTTCGGCACCGGCGTCCCGCACCTCGTCACCGAGGACGACTGGCGGGCGCTCGCGCCCAGCTCGCTCCCCGGCCCGCCCCCGTACGGCAACCATCTCGCCCGGATCCTCGCCCTGTTGGCGCTCCGTCACCGGCCCCGGTACGCGGCGCCCGTCCGCGCGCGGGCGCGGGAGGTGCGGACCTGGCTGCGCGGTGACGGTGGACTGCCCTTCCTCACGGGGATGGACGTCTTCGCGACGGCGACCGGCGGTCTCGCGCTCGCCGGGGCGGGCACTCCCACGCACACGCTGCGGGCCCTGGCCGCCGCCCTGGCCGAGCGGCAGAACCCGGACGGGGGCTGGGGGTTCGACCGTGGCGTGGGGCAGAGCGACGTCGACGACACCTCGTACTGCGTGGAGTTCCTGCGGGCCTCGGCCCCGGAGCGGAGCGGCCCCGCGGTGGCGGCGGGCGAGCGGTACCTCCTCGACCGGCAGGGCGGGGACGGCGGCTTCCCCACCTTCGAGCACGGCACCGTCTCCGAGGTGGCGATAACGGCGGCCGCCGTGAACGCGCTGGCTCCCGAGCCCGCTCACCGGCCGGCGGTGGAGGCCGCGGTCCGGTTCGTCGTGGCGCGACAGGAGGGCGCCGGGGCGTTCGAGCGGAGCTGGAGCCTCAACGAGAGCAACGCCCTGTTCCGCACCGTCCTCGCCTGCGACTCGTTCCGCGCCGTCGCCCCGCCCGGGCACGCCCTGGAGGCGGAGGTCGCGCGGGCGCGGGCGCGGGCGGTCGCCCGGCTCGTCGCGACGCAGAACACCGACGGCGGCTGGGGGCACGTGCCGGCCGACCCGAGCGACCCGATCAGCACCGCGTACGCGCTGATCGCCGTCTCACGGGGGCGCGACGAACCGGCCGCGCCGTGCGCGCCGACCGCCCGGGGGGCGACGGAGCGGGCGGTACGCCACCTCCTGGAGCGGCAGCGTCCGGACGGTGGCTTCGTCTCCCGCCCCGACCAGGCGGGGCCGCGGCCCCTCGCGTACCACGTGCCGCTCCTGACGAACGTCTGCGTCCTGCTCGGCCTCAACCACGCGCGCGCCACCGGCCCGGACACCGCCCGCTGAACCGCCTCCGGCGCCGGGAAGGCGCCATGACCTTCGACGAAGTCGACTCATCAGCTCGCGATGGTCCGGGAGGGCGGGAGCGGGACGGGTTCGCGCCCCCGGGGCCGCCGCCTAGGTGCAGGGGGTGAGGGCGTCCGGGTCGACGGCGTCGAGCCGGACGGCCAGGGCGTCGAGGCGTTCCCGCAGGTCGCGGATGTCGTCCAGCGGGAGTCCGGTCGCGGTGGCGATGCGGCGCGGGACGCCGAGCGCCTTCTCCTTGAGCGCGGTCCCGTCGCCGGTCGGCCGTACGGTGACGGACCGCTCGTCCTCGGGGCTGCGGCGCCGCTCGACGTATCCGGCGGCTTCGAGCCGCTTGAGCAGCGGGGACAGGGTCCCGGAGTCGAGCCGCAGCCGCTCGCCGATCCCCTTCACGGGCAGCTCGCCGTGCTCCCAGAGCACGAGCATGACGAGGTACTGGGGGTAGGTGAGCCCCAGCTCCTTGAGGGCCTCGCGGTAGACGCCGTTGAAGGCGCGGGTCGCCGCGTGCAGCGAGAAGCAGATCTGGTGGTCGAGCCGGAGGAACTCCTCGTCCGGGACCGTGTCGAGCGTCTCCATGGATCCAGGCATGACTCCAGGGTACGCGAGGACGATCCACACGCGATTCAGTTGCGCACAACTGAATAGTGCGCTACTAATGGAGTCACACCGCAGGGGCCACCGCCCCGCGGCCCCCGAGGACAGGAACGGAAGAACCATGGACGCGATCTACACCGCAGTCGCCACCGCCAACGGCCGCGAGGGCCGCGCCGTCAGCTCCGACGGCCACATCGACCTGCCGCTCGCCCACCCCCAGGCCCTCGGCGGCAACGGCCTGGGCACCAACCCCGAGCAGCTCTTCGCCGCCGGGTACGCGGCCTGCTTCGCCAGCGCGATGGGCGTGGTCGCCCGCCAGGAGAAGATCGACGTCTCCGAGGCCTCGGTCACCGCCGAGGTCTCCATCGGCAAGGACCCGGCGGACGGCGGCTTCGGCCTCGCGGTCGTCATGCGCGCCGAGTTCCCGGACCACCTCCAGGGCGAGGCCGGCCTGACCCTCCTGGAGAAGACCCACGCCTTCTGCCCGTACTCGAAGGCCACCCGCGGGAACATCACGGTCGAGCTGGTCGTCGAGTAGTCCGGACGGTTCCGGGGGAGGGAACCCGAGGGAACCCGCGTACAGGGTGGCGACGCGTCAGGCCCGCGCCATACCCTGGACGAGGGACGGCAGTGCCCGAACCACCCATGTCCGATGGGGAGTCGGGAACTTCGGATCCGTTACGGGGGGCCATTGTTCAGCGAGAGCCATGTCACTCATCCACCGGCACTCGAGCACGCGCTGGTGGATCAGATGTGCGCGGTGACGGGGCTCGACACCCCGGACGGACGCGATCTCCTGATCAGCATGCTGGCCGGCCCGTTACCCGAACTGGGAAACGTGCGCCGGCACGGCCGGACCCGGCTGGACACGCTGGAGATCGTCCGGGCCTGCCTGCGGGAGCCACGCGGACTGCCCGAACTGCTCGCCACCCTGGACGTCTACGCCCCCGGCTCCGCCCCCGTACTGAGGATCAGGGAGCTCGTCACCGCGCCTCCGGTCCTGGCAGCCCTGCCCGACGCGGAGTTACGGGAGGTCCGCGCGCTGCTCGCCCGCGTCGACCACCTCGACGCCCACGGAGAGCTGTACGCGGCCGCCGGCGACCTCCCCCTCCCCCACCGCCCCGTCGCGACCCTCGGTGAGGCGTTCGACTTCCTCAGCAGGGCCAACGCCCGCCCCGACGGTCTGCTCCCCACCATGGTGCTGGTCGAGCACGTGGCCACGGCCCTGGACCGGTCACCGGCCCACCGGCAGACCGCCGCCGGCCTGCGCGAGTGGAACGACGTCCAGGCCGCCAAGCTGGGCCTCGCGGCACCCCTGGACGCGGTACGCGCGGAGAGCACCCGGGGCCCCGCGGCACAACCAGCTCCCGCCTGTCTCGTTGTGCAGGTGTGCGCACACGGAATGACCCCCGACCGGTATCTGCTGTCCCACTGGCGCCAGATCCGTCCGGGGCCGTGGCGGCCGGAGCGCGGGGAGGACCGCGTCGTGTCCCTGGCCGAGGTCGGGCCCACGGTGGAACAGCTCGTCTACCAGGCGGAGAACGACTGGGCGGGGCGCCCCGGAAAACCGGTGCTGGAGTTCGTCCTCCCCTTCCACCTCCTGAACCATCCGATGGAATGGCTGCCGCTCGGCTCCCAGTCCTCCTTCGCGAGCGCCCTGTGCCTGAGCTACCCGGTCGTGCTGCGCAGCCTGGAGCGCATGCGGGCACCGCAGTTCCACCGGCGGTGGCACAACCGCTGGCAGCAGATGCAGGACAGCCACGACACCGTCTGCCACTGGGACACGGCGGGCAGGCGCGGTCACGACCAGGTCCAGTGGAACAGCAGGCTCACCGCCGACGAGCGGCTCGTCGCCGTCGCCCTCAACGCTCCCCCGGTCCAGGGCCCCGGCGGCAGCCGGGACTCGCTGGAGACCGCCCTGCGCGCCGGGGTGCCGATGGCCGTGTGGGACCGCCGCCCGGGGGCACCCGCCGAATTCCGCAAGCGGGCCAAGAAGCTCGTGAAGGGTAAGCCGGTCGAGCTGCCGCAGCGCGTCCAGCAGCTGCGGAGCGAGGCGGCCACCGCCGCCGCCGCACAACGGGACGTCCACGTGGGACGGCATGTCGCGGTGCTCTTCGACGACCCGAACCGCATCGTCGACTGGTCCGGGTCGCCCGGGGCCGACACCGGGAACGTACGGGGTGGACACGACGACGAGGGGGAAACATGAGCGGGGTCCAGCATCCGGTCGAGAGCGGTCGAAACGGCGGGCACGTCAGCAGCCGCAGCTGGTGGATCTACCGGGGCACCGGGCAGCCACTGACCGACATCCGCCTCGGCGACATCCTGCCGCCGCCACCCGGCTGGCGGGACTTCGACGGCGGCCCGGTGCTGCCCCCCGTACCGGCCGAGAGCGCCGAGAGCGACCGGCGCCTCGGCGCGGTGAGCCGCGCCACGCCCCGGCAGGACGCGCACGACATCGACATGATCAACACCGCGCTGCTGCTCCGCAGGCCCCTGCTGGTGACGGGGCGGCCCGGCATCGGCAAGTCCACCCTGGCCTACCTCGTCGCGCGCGAACTGGGCCTGGGTCGCGTCCTGCACTGGGGCATCACCTCCCGCAGCACCCTGCGCTCCGGTCTCTACGAGTACGACGCCATCGGGCGGGCCCAGGCGTCCCTGGGGCGCGGCCGGCCCGGCCTGCCGGTGCCGCTCCAGGCGACCGGGAGCGGCCCGGAGGACGGCGCGGGCGGGGCGAGGATCGGGGACTTCGTCCGGCTGGGCCCGCTGGGCACCGCCCTGCTGCCGTACGAACTCCCCCGCGTCCTGCTGATCGACGAGCTCGACAAGAGCGACATCGACCTGCCCAGCGACCTCCTGCACGTCCTGGAGAACGGCTCGTACGACATCCCGGAGCTGGTCCGCGCCCGCCATCAGGAGGGCGAGGCAAGGGTGTTCACCGACGACCCGGACCAGACGGTGACGGTGTCCGACGGGCGGGTGAAGTGCCGGGCCTTCCCCTTCATCGTGATCACCAGCAACGGCGAGCGCCAGTTCCCGCCGGCCTTCCTCCGCCGCTGCGTCCGGCTGGACGTCTCCCCGCCGCGCGAGGACCAGCTCGCCGCCATGATCGCCGCACACTTCCGGGACCAGGGCGGCCGGCCCGACGCCATGATCCGGGCGTTCATGGACCGCAGTCGGGAGAACGGCGGACTGGCCACGGACCAGCTGCTGAACGCGATCTTCCTGCGGACGGCGGGCGTCCGGGAGGACGACGAGGCGTGGGGCGAGCTGCTGGACGCGCTCTGGCGTGAATTGTCGGGAGCACCCTGATGGACGACGAAGCCCGTCCGAATCCGGAGGCCTTCGAGGTGGCCGAGGCGCTGTGGCTGCACGCGTACCAGACGCTCGCGGCCCGGCTGCCCCCGTCCACCGACCCGCCGCGCCCCCGGCCGACGGTGCCGCCCGGGCTCTCCGGCTTCTCCGGGCCACTCGACGGCTACGGGCCGCAGCCCGAAGACCACGGCTCGCCCGAACGCCACGGCTCGCCCGAACGCCACGGCTCGCCCGAACGCCACGGCTCGCCCGAGCGCCACGGCTCGCCCGAAGGCCGCGGACTGCCCCGCGGCCACGGGCCGGCAGACGACCACGGGCCGCCCGAGGACCGCGTGGCGGTCGAGGACCGCGCGGCTCCGCCGGGCGGAGCGCCCGGCAAGACGGCGGACGTCATCGGCCGGGACCTCGCGCCCGGGGTGTCCGGCGGCGTCTGGCCGGCGGCGTTCCCGGGCGGCCCCGGACGGCCCCCGACCGGGGGCGCGCCGGTCTCCGCGTACCCCCTCGCGGGGGATCTCCAGGACGTGTACGTCCGGGCCGGGCCGGCACCGGACCTCCGTGACGCGCCCGGCATAGGGCGCTGGCTGCGACCGCTGAGACAGGTCGTGCCCTCGGCGTCCGAGATCGAGCTGGACGAGGAGACCACGGCCGAGCGCGCCGCCGAGGACGGCCTGTGGATGCCCTACGTCCGGTCGGCGGACGAGCGCCGCTTCGACCTGGTGCTGGTGGTCGACGACCACGTGACCATGACGATCTGGGAGCAGACGGTCGCCGAGTTCACCGCCGTGGTGGAGCAGTCGGGTGCCTTCCGGGACGTCCGGGTCCGCCGGCTGGGCGTACGCGAGACCGCCGCGGGCGAGGAGGCGGTGCTGCGCGGTCCGTACGCGGACGGCCCCGTCGGCGACCCCGCCGAGCTGCTGGACAGGACCGGCCGCCGGATCGTCCTCGTCCTGACCGACGCCCTGGCACCGCTGTGGCGGGGCGGGGCGGGGCTGAAGGCCCTGGAGCTGTGGGCGGCGGCCGGACCGACGGCGATCGTGCACCTGCTGTCCCAGCGGGACTGGCACCGGACCGCCCTGACGCCCCGCCGGGCCCGGATCCGCGGCCCGCGCTCGGGCGCCCGCAACACCGAACTGTCCGTGCGCTTCCCGGAGGAGGTGTACGACCCGTTCGATCCGCCGCCCGCGTCCTGGCGGGTGGCGGTTCCGGTCCTTGAGCTGGACGCCGACTGGCTGGGCCGCTGGGCCGCGCTGGTGGCCGGTACGGAGCCCGGGTGGACCGACGCGTCCGTCCTGCTGCTCGGCGCACCCGCCCCGGCCGAGTGGGAGGACGAGGGCGAGCCCCCGGCACCGTCGGTGCAGGAGCGCGTCCGCCGCTTCCGCAGCCACGCCACGCCCACCGCCTTCCGGCTCGCCACCCATCTGGCCGCCACGGTCCTCGAACCCCGCCTGGTGCGGGACGTCCGGCGCACGCTCGTCCCGGAGGCCCAACCGGCCCATGTTGCCGAGCTGTTCCTCAGCGGTCTGGTCGAGGAGCTGCCGTCCGAGGAGCCGCGCGGTGCCGCCTTCCCGACGCCGCTGGACTTCGTCGACGGGGCACGTGAGGCACTGCTGTCCAGCGCGATGCGGGGGGACACCGCGCGCGTGGTCCGCTCGATGTCCGACTTCTACGGCGACCGTTTCGAGGCGGCCCGGGGGCTCCGGGGCGCCCTGCTCGCCCCGGAGGACGCACCCGACCCGCCACTGACGGAGGAGAGCCTTCCGTTCGTCCGCGTCGAGCTGGCCGTGCTCCGCGCCCTCTCCGGGCCCTATCTGCTCCGGGCGCAGCGGATCAGCGCGGCCCTGGAGGGCGGTTCACCGGGAGCGTCGCTCGTACCGAACGCTCCGCCATTGGTCCACGATATCCGTCATACACACGAAAATTCCGACACGGGCGGCCTTGCCATGACCGACACCACTGCCAGTCAGCACCAGCGCGAAGACGGAGGGGCCTTGAACGGGACCCCAGTCCAGTCGATCCCTGGCCCGAGTCCCGACGGGCCGCCGGACACCGGGACGACTCCTGCCCACGGCACGCCGATCCCGGGCCCGGCCGCACCGCAGCCCCAGCCGCAGTCGCACCCGCGCCCCTCCGTACCCGCCGTCTGGGGCAACGTCCCCCCGAACAATCCCAACTTCGTCGGCCGGGAGGACCTCCTCGCCCAGGTCCGCGAGCAGCTGCTGACCGGCGACACCTCGGCGGTGCTGCCCCACACGCTGCACGGCATGGGCGGTGTCGGAAAGTCGCAGATCGCCATCGAGTACGTCTACCGGTACGCGTCCGACTACGACATCGTCTGGTGGATCCCCTCCGAACAGCCCACGATGATCCTGACCGCGCTCACCGAACTCGCCCAGCGGATGGGCCTGAACACGGGCAGCGAGGCCAACCGTGCCGTGCCCGCCGTCCGTGAGGCGCTGCGCCGCGGCGAGCCCTACGGCAGGTGGCTGCTGGTCTTCGACAACGCCGAGAACGTGGAGGCCGTGCGCCCCTACTTCCCGACGGGCGGCACGGGCAAGATCCTCATCACCTCCCGGAACCAGGAGTGGGACCGGGTGGCCCGGACGCTCTCCGTCGACGTCTTCTCGCGCGAGGAGAGCAAGTCGCTGCTCCGCCGCCGCGCCCGCGACCTGACCGACGAGGACGCCGACAAGCTCGCCGAGGCCCTGGGCGACCTGCCGCTCGCCATCGAGCAGGCGGCGGCCTGGCAGGCCGTGACCGGCATGGCCGTCCCGGAGTACCTGCGCCTGATCAAGGAGAAGATCGCGGAGCTGATGCTCGAGCTCGTCCCGTCGCCGGACTACCCGATGTCGGTGGCCGCCGCCTGGGACGTCTCGTTGCGCCAGCTCGAACAGCGCAACCCGGCCGCTCTCCAACTCCTCCAGGTCTGCTCCTTCTTCGCCCCCGAGCCGATCGCCCGCTCCCTGTTCAACAACTCGCGGAGCACCACGATCGCCCCCGAGCTGGACGACGCCCTGCGCCATCCGATCAAACTCGGCCGGGCCATCCGGGAGATCAACGTCTACGCCCTGGCCCGCATCGAGCACCGGCACGACACCATCCAGCTGCACCGACTGGTGCAGGCCGTGCTGGTCAACCGCATGTCGCCGCAGCAGCAGGCGGACATGCGGCACGGCGCCCATCTGCTCCTGGCCGACGCCAACCCCAACAGCCCCGGCTCGCGGGAACTCTGGCCTCGCTACCAGGCGCTGCTCCCGCACGTGGTGGTGTCCCGGGCGGTGGAGTGCGAGTCGCCCTGGGTACGCGGTCTGGTCCGGGGCATGGTCGAGTTCCTCTACGTCTGGGGCGACCACAAGGGCTCGGCGGCGATGGCCCGCGAGGCGCTGGAGATGTGGACCGAGAAGTTCGGCGCCGAGGACCAGCAGACGCTGGAGATGGCGAAGTGGCTGGCCTTCATCCTGCGTGTGCTCGGTGAGTACCAGGAAGCGGCCGCCATGATGCAGCGCACGGCGGACACGTACATCCGGACCGCGGGCGAGGACGACGAGGGCACCCTCGACGCCCTGATCCAGCTGTGCACCGGTCTGCGGCTGCGGGCCGAGATGGCGCGCGGCCTGGAGATCAACCGGTCGGTCTACGAGCGCTCCCTGCGGGCGTTCGGCGAGGACGACCCGGCCACCCTCCGCGCGGCCCACAGCCTGGGCGTCGGCCTGCGGCTGATGGGGCTGTACCGGGAGGCGCGCGTGTACGACACGGAGACGGCCCGGCTGCGCGCCCTCAACCTGGGCGAGAACCACTTCGACACCCTGAACACCCTCAGCGGTCTGTCCATCGACATCCGCGAGACCGGGGACTACCTGGAGGCCGTGGCCCACCAGGAGGACGTCTACGCCCGCTACCTCGCCGCCTTCGGCGAGGACACCCCCACCAGCCTGGGCTGCGGCCGTGTGCTCGCGGTGTGCCGCCGCCGCGCGGGGGACCACGACGGGGCGCTGGCGCTCGGGGAGACGGTCTGGTCGAAGTTCGTGAACCGCTACGGTCCCGACCACCCGGACGCCGTCGCCTGCGCGGCGAACCTCGTCGTGGACCTGCGGCAGGACGGACAGCTGCGGCGGTCGCGGGAGCTCGGCGAGGCGACCGTCGAGCGCTACGCGGCGAAGCTCGGGCCTGACCACGCCTACACCCTGTCGGCCCGCACCAACCTGGCCATCACCCTGCGGCACCTCGGGGACCTCGACGCCGCCGGCGGGCACATCACCGCGGCCCTGCCCGGCATGCGCGAGTCGCTGGGCGACACGCACATCCTCACCCTGACCACGGCCATCGGCGCGGCCAGCCAGCACGCCGCCGAGGGGCGTCTCGCGGAGGCCCTGGAGCTGGACGAGAAGACCCTGGAGATCCTGACCCGGGACCACGGCGAGGACCACCCGACGACGCTGGCCTGCGCCACCAACATGGTCCTGGACCTGCGGGCGCTGAACCGCGACACCGAGGCCACGGCCCTGCACACCGAGACCCTGACCCGCTACCGCCGCCGGCTCGGCGAGGACCACCCGGCCGTCGCCGCCTCGGCGGGCGGACGGCGGGCGGACGTCGACATCGCCCCGGTGCCCTTCTAGTCACGTGGGGCGGGTAACCCGAGTGGGGCGGGCGGGGGGGGGGGCCGGGCGGCCCCCCCCGGGGGATAGGGGCCGGGGCC
>NZ_JBHXRL010000021.1:0-139941 GCF_042717315.1 Streptomyces sp. NPDC058650 | reverse complement strand
ATGAGCCGGCGTCCTGCGCGATCGCCCCCCCCCCCACCGTCGGCAGCGTCAGTTGTGTTGTAGAGCCTGGCCCTTGAGATCCTGCCCCGGGTCCCCGGCGAGGACCCGGGGTCGTCGCAGGCGTGCGGCACCCCCCTTGTCCTGGACCCGGCCGGCCCACCCGGGCTAATCGGGCCCGGGACGTCTTCTACGCCCGTGGCGCCGCTTCGGCGCCCGCGGCGGACACCGGTCCGGAGTCCGGACCGGAGTCCGGGCCGGTCAGGATCTCCGGTGACTTCCCGCCGCGCGACGGGCGACCGGCGGGCGGGGCGGGCGGTGCGGCGTCCGGACGGCGGCGCAGCAGCCCGATCAGCGGCCCGGCGGCGGCCGTCGTGAGGAGCGCCATCACGACCAGCAGCGCGTAGAGCCGGGGACCGATCACCCCGGTCGCCAACCCGACGTTGAGCACGATGAGTTCGGTGAGCCCGCGGGTGTTGAGCAGGACGCCGATCAGCAGCGAGTCCCGCCAGGGGATGCGGACACCGCGGGCCGCGAGCGTTCCGGAGGCCACCTTGCTGACCACCGCCGCGGCGCATATCACCGCCAGGAGCAGCAGGTCGGAGCCGTGCAGCCCGTCGAGCGCCACCGCCATCCCGGAGACCGCGAAGAACACCGGGAGCAGCAGGCTCCCGGCGTCCTGGAGCGGGCGGAGCAGGCTGCCGTCCGGTGAGCCGTCGGGCCGGCGGGGCATGACGACTCCGGCGAGCAGCGCGCCGAAGATGACGTGCAGCCCGAGCGCGTTGGTGGCCCAGGCCGATGCCAGGGCCACGGAGACGGCGACCGGGACCTGCTGGGACACCCGGGTGCCGGGCCGGGCCTTCCACCAGGCCAGCAGGGGCCGTACGGCGAAGAGCATCACGAGGACGTACACGGCCAGCAGGGCGGCCTTGACCGCCCAGGACCGCAGCGAGCCGTGCGCGCCGCCGACCAGGACCACGGCCAGTACGGGCCAGCTCAGCGCGTCGATGACACCGGCGGCGGCCATCGCGACCGTGCCGGGCACGCTCCCGGCCAGACCTTGGTCCTTGATGATGCTCGCAAGGACGGGGACCGCCGTGATGGACAGGGCCACCGCCATGTAGAGGACGAAGGTGCTGTCGACGGGACGCCCGTCGTTGACCGACGCGAAGGCCTCGGGGAGGAGCAGGACGAGGCCGGCGCCCATCGCCATCGGGACGACGAAGCCGCCCAGGGAGACGGCGGCCACGGCCCGCTGACCGCGCAGCAGGCCCAGGTCCAGTTCGTATCCGACGGCGAAGAGGAAGAGGACCAGGGCCACTTGGGCCAGGGACGTCAGGACGGGCTGGATCTCCGCCGGGAAGAGGGTCTCGTACACCTGGCCGGGTAACAGGCCCAGGAGGCTGGGGCCGAGCGCGATGCCCGCGAAAAGCTGTCCCACGACCGGTGGCTGACCGAGCCTGCGCGCTGCCGCACCCAGGGCGGAGGAGGTCGCGATCACCACGGCCAGGGCTGCGACGACATGCGTGACGACGGAGTCCGAGCTCACCGGCATTCCCTTCTGGCATATGCCGCTCACTGTGGCACAGCCCCTACGGAGTGTAGCCGCCATCCCGGCAAGTGGCCTATCGTGGAAGCCGTTTGGCGTATGCCGCCACGAACGGGGGGTCAGCATGACGACAGTGCTGTTCGTACACGGCACGGGAGTGCGCGAGCCGGGATTCACCGGAACCCTGGAGCTGGTACGGGCGGGATTGCTGCCCTTACGGCCCGAAGTCTCCATTACTCCCTGTTATTGGGGCGAAAGCGCGGGATCGGCACTGCGTTCGAACGGAGCCTCCGTGCCGGGGTACGGCACTGGGCGCGGGCTGCCGGAGGCGGGCGCCCCGGGAGGTGAGGCGGGCGGTCCCGACGAGGACGTCGAGTTCTGGGGGCTCCTCTACCTCGACCCGCTGCTCGAACTGCGCCTGCTCACCTCGGAGTCGGCCGCCCGCACGGAACTGGCCCCGGGCACCCTCCCGCCGGGCGAGGCCCTGTTCTCGGCGGCCCAGTCCCTCACCGGGGACGCCCGCCTGCGCGAGCTCCTCGACGCCGCGGGGATCGGCGAGGAGTTCCCCGCCGCCGTCGCCGCCGTCCTCACCTCGCCGGACTGCCGGCAGTTCCTGCGCTCCCCCGCCGCGAGCGCCGAAGTCGGCGCGCTGGCACGGGCGTTCACGGCCGAGGCGGTACGCCGCCGGGCCGAGCGGCAGGGCACGGCGCAAGCCTTCGACGGCACCGCCCGCGACGAGGCCGTCGCCCGGATCGTCGCCCTGCTCCCCGGCGACCCGTCCGACGGGTCCGAAGGGACCGACGGCGCCCCCGGGACGCACCGCGGCCCCGTCACCCGGCGCGTCAAGAAGCTGGCCGGACGCCTGGCGCTCGGCCTGGCCTCCGCCCAGGCGGTCAAGCGGCGGTCCGCGCTCACCGATGCGGCGCATCCGGCGGCCGGGGACGTCCTGCTCTACCTGTCCCGGGGCGGCGCGATCCGCGAGGTCGTCGCGGAGGCGGTCCGGGCCGCCGAGCCGCCGGTCGTCCTGCTCGCGCACAGCCTCGGCGGCATCGCCTCGCTTGACCTGCTGGTGCTGCGGGCGCTGCCGGAGGTCGAACTGCTGGTCACCGTCGGCTCGCAGGCGCCGTTCCTGTACGAGCTGGGGGCGCTGCCGAGCCTGGAACACGGCAGCCCGCTGCCCGGGCACGTACCGCGCTGGGTGAACGTGTACGACCGGCGGGACCTGCTCAGCTACATCGGCGCGGGCGTCTTCCCCGACCGGGTCCACGATGTGGCCCTCGACAGCCGCCAGCCCTTCCCCCTCTCCCACAGCGCCTACTGGAGCAACCCCGAGCTGTACCGCCTCCTCGCGGAGGAGCTGCCGTGACCGGGGCGCGTCCGGAGCGTACGTACGCCGTCGTCGTCGGTGCGGAGCGCTACGCGGCGGGACCGTCCTGGGACCTGCCGGGGCCCGCCGCCGACGCCCGCCGCTTCACCGGCTGGCTGCGCGGACGCGGCGTGCCCGCGGCCAACGTCTTCCTGCTGCTCGATCCCTTGCCCGGAGCGGGCGGGCCCGAGGTCGACGTCGCCGCGGGCACCGCCGGGCGGGAGGCCGTGCAGGAGGTGCTGACGCGCCGGCTGCCCGCCCTGGAGGGCGACCTCCTCTGGGTGTTCTGGGGCGGCCACGGCGTCACCGACCCACAGGGGCACCGCAGGCTCTTCTACGGCGACGCGGGCCCGGACGACCGGCGGAACCTGGACCTGGACGCCTGGCTGACCGCCTTCACGACCGACCTCCTGCCGGGCTTCCGGCGCCAGATCTGGCTGGTGGACTCCTGCCAGACCTTCGTCGAGGACCTCGGCTTCGCCCGCGCCCTGCCCACCGAACTACCTTCGGGAGGCGAACGGTTGCCGGGCCGGGAGCAGTTCGTCCTGCTGGCCTCCGGCCCCGGGCAGCGGGCGGTCAACGACCCCGTACGGCAGACGGGGGCGTTCTCCCGTGCCGTACTGGCCGCCCTGGCCGCCTCGGACGGCGGCGCGTGGCCGCCCGACATGAACGCGGTCGCGGACACCGTCCTCGGCGAGTTCACCGGGGCGGGACAGCGGCCCACCTCGCTCTGGCACCGGTCCTGGGCGGGCGACGAGCGCCGGCTGGAGTTCCCCTCCACCCGCCGCCTGGAGGAACCGGTGACGGACGCCGGGCTCGCCGAACTCATCGGCCTGCTGGCCGGATGGCCCAGCATGGCGGACCGGGACCACCGGCAGCTCGTCCTCGGGATGCTGCCCGCCGACCTCGCCGGCGCGATCCCCCGCATGGGGGCGCCTCGCCCCGACATCATCAGCATCGTGCGGACCTGCCGGCGCCATCCCGGGGGGCTGGCCGCCCTCGTCGAGGCGCTCTCCCTGCTCGAACCGGGCTCCCTGGAGCAGCGCGAGCTGAAGGACTGGGCCGACCGCCGGCTGACACCGGGATCCGGCGGCTGACCGGGCTGATCACGCTCTTCCCGAACCCCTGTGGCTGCGCCATCATGAAGTCAACGGGGTTCACGGCTGCTAGGGGGATGGCGCATGCACACGTCCGACGAGTACATGGGATCCGAGCTGGTCGATCTCAGCGACGTCCCGCTCTCCGCCCTCCGGTCGCAGAGCCCGAGCCTGCACGCCCGGTCGCTGGAGCGGCTGCTCCGTCAGGTCGAGCGTCCGCGGGTCAACTTCGCCCAGGACGGACAGCCCGGTCGGGCCGACTGACGGTCCCCCGGAGGAGATCCGTGCAGACCGACGGACGACACGAACCCGCCCGTAGCGCGCACCATCTCGTTCCCTCGGCGCACTTCGACGCCCTGGCCGCGGGCCGGGGCGACGCCGGCACGATCCGCTTCCTGCGGACCACCGAGTACAGCAGGCGCCTCCTGCTGCTGCGGGCCCTGCTCGACGCCGTCGCGGAGACGCCCGGCGCGCTCGGCCCGCTGCCGGACGTGGACAGCGTGTGGGACACGCTGACGGCCGCGCAGGAGCGCGCCCCGAAGGACTTCGGGGAGCTGCTGCTGCATCCGCAGGTCGGGGTCTGGCTGGGGCACGGGCTGCGGCGGCTGCGGCGGACGGCCTGGGGGGACGGGCCGCTCTGGACCGACCTCGGGCACGTCTTCACGGTGTGCGCCGTCGCCGCGCTGCGCACGGGGCTGCCACTGCGCACCACCGTGCCCCTGCGGGACGGCGCCGTCATGTTCCCCACCCTCGGACTCGCCCGGCTGCCGGACCGCCCGCGCTGGGGGACGGCGGAGGTGGTGGTGGAGGCGGGGCGGCTGACGGTCGACCCGTACGGAGCGGGCGTCGGCCCGCCCGACCCGCCCGGCGGCGACGCCCCGGGGTGGCAGGGGCCGCACCGGTTGCACGCGCGCGTGGCGGGGCGGCCGGTGGGGGTCTGGCTGGACGACATCGACCCGTACCGGGACCTCAGCGAGCCGCTCCCCGCGCACCGCCTCGCCCCGGACGAGACCGCCCGCTGGCGGGAACGGTTCGGTCTGGCGCTGAGCCTCCTGGAGGACAGCGACCCGGAGACGGCCGCGGCACTCGCGGAGGGCTTGCGCAGCATGACGCCCGTGCGGTCGTTATCGTCCGGGACGGTCCTCAGCGCCTCCTCCGGTGAGGCGTTCGGCGGCCTGCTGACCTCGCTGCCGCCCGATCCGGTCACCTTCGCCGTCACGCTGGTCCACGAGTTCCAGCACACCAAGCTGGGCGCGCTGCTCCATCTGCTGACCCTGGAGCGGGACGACGGCGCCGAGCGGCACCACGCCCCCTGGCGGGACGACCCCCGGCCCCTGAGCGGTCTGCTCCAGGGTGCGTACGCCTTCCTGGGCATCACCGACTTCTGGTCCCGCCGCCTGGACCGGGCGCCCGCGGCCGAACGGGCGTCGGCCGAGTTCGAGTTCGCCCTCAGCCTGCGCCAGACGCGGGAGGCCGTCGAGACCCTCGGCGCCGATCCCGCGCTGACCGACCACGGACGCCGGTTCCTGCGGGGCATGGCCGCCCGGCTGCCCGCCTGGACGGCCGACAGGCGGGTCCGGCCGGGCGTCGACGCGATGGCCGCGTTCGCCGCCACCGACCACCGCACCGAGTGGCGGATCCGGCACCTGGTCCCCGCCCCGGACGCCGTACGGGCCCTGGCCAGGGCCTTCGTCACCGGGGCGGCGGCCGACTGCCGCGGCGCCGAGTCCTCCGTCGTCCCCGACCTCACGGCCCGCTGGTCCCACGCCCGCACCCGCCTGATCCGCCGGCTACTCGGCACACCGAACCCCGACGGCCCACGGGGACGCCCGGGCGACCTGGCCGATCCCTCGGGGGACCTACCGCCTGGACCCTCCGGCGACCTGGCCTGGCCCTCGGGGGACCTACCGCCTGGACCCTCCGGCGGCCTGCCCGGGCCCTGGGGGGACCTGCCTGGGCCCTCCGGCGACCTGGCCGGGGCCTCCGGGGACCTACCGCCTGGACCCTCCGGCGACCTGCCCGGACGCTTCGGCAGCCTGCCGGGGCCCTCCGGGGACCTGCCCGGACCCTCCGGCGGCCTGCCGGGGCCCTCCGGGAACCCGCCTGGGACCTCCGGCGACCTGGCCGGGCCCTCCGAGGACCTGCCGCCTGGACCCTCCGGCGACCTGCCCGGACACTCCGGCGGCCTGCCGGGGACCTCCGGGGGCCTGCTCGGCCGCTCAGGTGACCTGGCTGGAGCCTCCGGCGGCCCGCCCGGCGGCTCAGGTGACCTGCGCTCGTTCTCCGGCGGCCCGCCCCCCGGGCCCTCCGCCGCCGAGCGCGCTCTCGTCGCCGGGGACCCCGCCGCGGTGGGCGCCTACGCGCGTCTTCTGGCCGAGGACCCCGAGGACCCCGAGGCGTGGACCGGCCTCGTGCTCGCCCTCGCCCTCGCCGACCCCGCCGTCCGCCCGCTGCTCGACCGCCCCGAGCTCCCCCGGGCGGTCCACCGCGAGCTCCGCGTCATCGGCACGACGGCCGACCCGCGGCGACTCGCCCGCTGGCTGGCCACGGGGGCGGCCGGCCCGACGGGCAGGGGCCCCGCTGGCAGCGGCCCGGCGGACAGGGGCCGCTGAACGTGTTCGCCTGCCGTACGGCGGGCAGCCATGAGGCGGCCTCCCGGATGTGGGCCGCGGGCGCTCTCCTTGGGGCGCCCGTACCCCGGTTCCGGCCGGCCGCGCGCGCAGCCGTACCCGTACCCGTACCCGTACACGCACCCCCACCGACCGCTCGCACCCCCGAGGAGAACTCCCTCCATGACCGACATCGATCGTCGCCGGTTCCTCCAACTGACCGGCGGCGCCGCCGCGTTCACCCTGCTCTCCGAGAGCATCGCCCGCGCCGCCACCATCCCGGCACAGGGATCGACCGGCACGATCCAGGACGTCGAGCACATCGTCGTCCTGATGCAGGAGAACCGTTCCTTCGACCACTACTTCGGGGCGATGAAGGGCGTGCGCGGCTTCGGCGACCCGCGTCCCGTGACCCTGCCGAGCGGGAAGTCGGTCTGGAACCAGTCGGACGGCTCGAAGGTCACCCTGCCCTTCCGGCCGCCGAGCGACAAGCTCGGCATGGAGTTCCTCCAGGGCCTCAACCACGACTGGGCGGGCGGGCAGAGGGCCTTCAACAAGGGCAAGTACGACCAGTGGATACCGGCCAAGACCAAGGCCACGATGGCGTACCTCACCCGTGAGGACATCCCCTTCCACTACGCGCTGGCCGACGCGTTCACCATCTGCGACGCGTACCACTGCTCGTTCATCGGCTCCACCGACCCCAACCGCTACTACCTGTGGAGCGGTCACACCGGCAACGACGGCACCGGCGGCGGCCCGGTCCTCAACAACGCCGAGGCGGGCTACGGCTGGAAGACGTACCCCGAGCGCCTTGAGGCGGCCGGGGTCTCCTGGAAGGTCTACCAGGACACCGGCGACGGCCTGAACGCCGCCGGCTCCTGGGGCTGGATCAACGACGCGTACCGCGGCAACTACGGCGACAACTCGCTCCTCTACTTCAACACCTACCGGAACGCCCAGCCCGGCAACCCGCTCTACGACAAGGCCCGCACGGGCACGAACGTGAAGAACGGCGACACCTACCTCGCCGACCTGCGCGCCGACGTGCAGGCGGGACGGCTGCCCAAGGTCTCCTGGATCGCGGCCCCCGAGGCGTTCACGGAGCACTCCAACTGGCCCTCGAACTACGGCGCCTGGTACATCGCCCAGGTCCTGGACGCACTGACCTCGAACCCGGACGTGTGGGCCCGTACCGCCCTGTTCATCACGTACGACGAGAACGACGGCTTCTTCGACCACGTCGTCCCGCCGTACGTCCCGGCCTCGTCGGCGCAGGGCCTGTCGACCACACCGACCGCGCTCGACCACTTCCCCGGGAAGACGGGGTACGTCGCCGGACCCTACGGCCTCGGCCCGCGCGTCCCGATGATCGTCGTCTCCCCCTGGTCCACCGGCGGCTACACCTGCTCCGAGACCTTCGACCACACCTCGGTCATCCGCTTCGTGGAGCAGCGCTTCGGGGTGCAGGAGCCCCAGATCTCCCCGTGGCGGCGGGCCGTCTGCGGCGACCTGACCTCCGCCTTCGACTTCACGCGGACGAACACCCAGGCCGCGCCGCTGCCGCCGACCGCCGGCTACTACCCGCCGGACCGCGACCGCCACCCCGACTTCCTCGCCACCGCCCCGGCCGTCGGCGCGATGCCCCGCCAGGAGCCGGGCGCCAAGCCCACCCGCCCCCTGAAGTACGCCCCGTACGTGGACGGCAGCGCGGACACCACGGCCGGCACGTACCGCCTGACGTTCAGCGGAGGCCCCTCGGCGGGCGCCCAGTTCTACGTGACCTCGGCGAACCGCACGGACGCGCCCTGGACGTACACGACCGAGGCGAACAAGTCCCTCTCGGACACCTGGAACACCAAGTACTCCAAGACCCTCACCGACCTCACGGTCCACGGCCCCAACGGTTTCCTCCGCCGCTTCCGCTCCCCCGGCAAGACCGCCGTCCCCGAGGTCACCGCCCGTCACAACGCCACCACGGGCAACCTGGACCTCACGTTCACCAACGCGGGGACGGCCGACGCCCGCCTCACCGTCACCCACGCCTACGCGGGCGGCCCGCGGACGGTCACGGTTCCCCGCGGTGCCACCGTCACCCACACCGTCGCCCTGAGCACGAGCCGCGCCTGGTACGACGTGACGGTCACCTCGGACACGTCCGCCGACTACCTCCGGCGCCTCGCGGGCCACGTGGAGACGGGCGCCCAGGGCGTCACGGACCCGGGCATCCTGACGTACTGACCCGTGCGCCGCCCCGCCCGCCCACGGAACGGGCGGGCGGGGTGGCGGTCAGGGCTTGGCGCGGCGCTCGCGTCCGCCGGCGGCCGTCGGGGACACCGTCGCCGAGCACGCAGGCCCGGCGACCGTGATACTCGAACTGAGGCACCTTGGCCCGACATCCCGAGGAGGCACCAGCAGATCGACGGCCGAAGGGATGCCCGGCAACGCACCGCGAACTGCGAGGTGACTTCCATGAGCCAGCAAACACCGGCCGGAGGGCAGTGGCAGAACACCGGCCGCGCACCAGGGAACGGGCACCGGTCCGGAGGCGGCGGCCTGGCCGGCGGGGGCACCGTGTTCGCCGCGGTGCTGCTGTCCATTTCGGGCCTCCTGGCCGTCTTCCAGGGCATCGCGGCCCTCGCCAAGGACGACGTGTACGCCCGCGTCGGCGACTACGTCTTCGAGTTCGACCTGACGGCCTGGGGCTGGATCCACCTCATCCTCGGGATCATCGTGGTCCTGGCCGCGGTGGGCCTCTTCATGGGCTCCGACTGGGCGAGGGCGCTGGGCATCACCCTGGCCGCCCTCAGCGCGATCGCCAACTTCCTCTGGCTGCCGTACCAGCCGTGGTGGGCGATCACCATCCTGGCGATCGACGTGTTCATCATCTGGGCGCTGTGCGCCAGTTGGACGCACACCACCGATTGACGGTCCCGTCACCCCACCACACAGGAGGACATACGACATGTCCACCGCTTCGGAAACGCCGGTCCTGGACACCCTCGCCGCCATGACGATCGACTCGTTCGAGCGGTGCGGCCTGGCTCCGGACATGCTCATGGTCGCGCGGATCGCGGCCCTCGCCGCCTCGGACGCCCCGCCGATCTCGTACGCGGCCCAGATCGAATTCGCCATCGAGACCGGCATGACCGCCGAGCAGGTACAGGACGTCCTCGTCGCCATCGCGCCGATCGTGGGCACCGCCCGCGTCATGACGGCGGCCGGCAACATCTCCGAGGCACTCGGCATCGCCATCGCCGTCGCGGACACCGAGAGCGAGGACCAGGGCTGAGAGCCCGCCCCACCCGACGTCGATGTCCGGCGCGGCGCCCACCGGAGAAGGCACGACGCCGCGTCCGGCCGCCTGACCCTCGCGCCGGGCATCCCAACGGCCTGCGCAAGGGCCAGGCAGGAGGGGCCCATGCCCCGGAATACGACCACGTCGGCGGCGATGCGCGCGGCACGCCACGCCACGCCGGAGGAACGTGCGGCGCTCGGCAAGGAAGCCCGGAGCCGCTCGCCGCGGTCGGGCCACGCCGAGTACCGGCCCTCCGCCGACCGGCCCGACCCGCTGACGATCCTGGAGGCGCAGTCGGCGGCACGGGTCCCCGAGCTCGTCCCGATCCGCTACGCCCGCATGACGGAGTCCCCGTTCCGCTTCTACCGCGGCGCCGCCGCGATCATGGCCGCCGACCTCGCCGACACCCCCCGCTCAGGGCTCACGTCCCAGCTGTGCGGGGACGCGCACATGCTGAACTTCCGCCTCCTCGCCTCGCCGGAGCGGCAGTTGATGTTCGACATCAACGACTTCGACGAGACGCTGCCGGGCCCCTGGGAGTGGGACGTCAAACGACTGTCGGCGAGTTTCGTCATCGCCGCCCGGGCCAACGGCTTCGACGACGCCGAGCGCACCCGCATCGTCCGGCGTACGGTCCGTTCCTACCGCGAGGCGATGACCCGCCTCGCGGGCATGCGCACCCTCGACGTCTGGTACGCGAGGATCGACGCGGACCGCCTTGAGGCCCTGGCCACGGACCGGCTCCACAAGCGCGGCCGGAAGAACCTGGCCCGCGCCATGGCCAAGGCCCGCACCCGCGACAGCCTCCAGGCCTTCGACAAGCTCACCGAGACGGTCGACGGCCGGCCCGTGATCGCGGCGGACCCCCCGCTGCTCGTCCCGGCGGGCGACCTGCTGCCCGACGTCGAGCGCACCGCCCTCGAACGCCAGTTCCGCGGCCTCATCGAGCGGTACGGCAGCACCCTGCAGTCCGACCGGCGCACGCTCCTCGCGGACTACCGCCTGGCGGACGTCGCCCGCAAGGTGGTCGGCGTCGGCAGCGTCGGAACCCGCTGCTGGATCTTCCTGCTCCTCGGCCGGGACGACCAGGACCCGCTCTTCCTCCAGGCCAAGGAGGCGGACACCTCCGTGCTCGCCGCGCACGTCGGCGCGAGCGCGTACCGCAACCAGGGCGAGCGCGTCGTCTCCGGCCAGCGGTTGATGCAGGCCACCAGCGACATCTTCCTCGGCTGGGAGCGCGTGGACGGGATCGACGGCGAGCGGCGCGACTTCTACGTACGCCAGTTGCGCGACTGGAAGGGCATCGCCGTGCCGGAGCAGATGAACCCCAGGGCCATGGAAGCCTTCGGGGACCTGTGCGGGGTCACGCTGGCGCGGGCGCACGCGCGGTCCGGCGACCGGATCGCGATCGCCGCGTACCTGGGCGGCGGCACCTCGTTCGACCGGGCCATCGCGACGTTCGCGGAGGCCTACGCCGACCAGAACGAGCGCGACCACCAGGCGCTGGTCGACGCCGTACGCGCGGGCCGGCTGCCCGCGGAGGAGCTGCCGGGGGCCTGAGCCGGCGGAGGCGGAGGCCTAGACGGAGGCGGACGACGTCACCGCGCGGTGGGCGGACCGCCGTGCTCGTCGCCCGGCCCCCCGAGGCCCCGCAGGCGTCGGCCCTCCTGGACCGCCCCAAGGACGAACCGGGCCGCGACTCCGATCAGCAGGAAATTGGCCGTCATCTGTCCTGTGGTCAACAGCCGGGCGACTTCGGTGCGCGGGGCGATGTCGCCGAAGCCGACCGTGCTGAGCACCGTCATCGTGAAGTAGAGGGCGTCGGTACGGGACATCGCCTCGCTGAAGCTCCCGGGCGCGCTGCGCTCCAGCAGGTAGTAGGTGGCGGCGAACAGCATGACGAAGAACGGCAGCGCCGCCGCCACCGCCGCGACGGCCCGGAGCCCCGGGCGCGCGGAACGCATGATCGTGTGCACCTGCCAGCCCAGGAGCAGCCCCACCAGCAGGACGCCGACGACGAGCACCACCACGGTGCGCACGGTGAAGGCCGAGTCCAACGGCAACAGGTAGTAGGCGGCCAGCAGGGCCGCCACCGTCAGGATCGAACGCACCACGGTGAGCAGGGCCGACCGGCGGACCCCCGGATTCCCGTCCACTTCCCCGTTCCCCTCTCGTTCCCACGGAACGCCACGACCGTGCCGGGCCCCTGCCCGAGGGCGGTCACTGTCCCAGGCGATCCGGACACCGTGCGGCAGGCGCACCAGGAGGTCACCGGGCCGGCGGCACCGATGCTCCGCGGAGCGGGTGACCCGGCTTCGGTCCCCGCCCGGGGTGCGGCGGGCTCGGCCGCGGCGCACTCTGGGATCAGTTCGTCACCCCGGACCGCGGCACCCGAAGGAAGGGCAGCCGCGGCCGTCACGACCGGCAGGAGATCGGCCATGAAGGACTCGATGGTGAACCTGGCAGTGGACTACCCGCTGCTGAACATGTTCTGGACCATTCTGATGATCTTCCTCTGGGTCCTCTGGTTCATGCTGCTGTTCCGCGTCATCGGCGACATCTTCAGCGACGACGGGCTGGGCGGCTGGGGCAAGGCGGGGTGGACGGCCTTCGTGATCCTGCTGCCGTTCCTCGGCGTGTTCGTCTACCTCATCGCCCGTGGGCGCGGCATGGGCGAACGCGAGGTGAACCGGGTCCGCAAGAACGAGGAGCAGTTCCGCTCGTACGTACGCGAGACCGCCTCGACCGGCAGCGGCCACGCGGAGGAACTGGCGAGGCTCGCCGAGCTCAAGAACCGCGGCGCGATCACGGACGCCGAGTTCGCACAGGCCAAGGCCAAGGTCCTCGCGACCTGACCGAGACCGGGGTGCGCCCGTGACCCTCGACCTGTTCCTCATCGGCCTGGCCATCACGCTCTACCCCCTGCCGGTCATGGCGTTCGTCCTGGTCGTGTCCGCACCCCGCGGGGTGTACAAGGGGCTGGCGTTCATCATCGCCTGGCTCGCCTGCCTCGTGGCCGTGATCGCCATGGTCCTGGCCTTCACCGGCGGGCAACCGCCCGCTCCCCGCTCGCCGCCCTCGATCGCGGCGCTCGCGGCCACGCTGGTCATCGGCGTGGTCCTGATCGTCTACAGCGAGCACAGGCGCCGCCGAAGCCGCCGCGGCGTCGCGGCGGCGGCCGACAAGGAGCGGCCCAAGAGTGCTGCCGGCGGCCGGTCACTGACGTCCCGGATGGACCAGGCCACGGGATGGTCCGCGGCCGGACTCGCCGTGCTCCTCCAGCCCTGGGGAATGGTCAGCGCCGCGGCCGCCACGGTCGTGAAGGCGGACCTTTCCCACGTCGAGTCCTTTCTGGCGCTCCTCGGGTTCTGCGTGCTGGCCACGGCCGGCCTCCTGGCCATGGAGCTGTACATGGTGTTCGCGCCCGAGAAGGCCCAGCTGAGCCTGACGAGCCTGCGCGCGTGGCTGGAACGCCACAAGGACCCGGCGATCGTCCTGATCTGCCTGGTGCTGGGCCTGTGGCTGGTAGGCAGGAGCCTGTACCAACTGACGGGTTGACTCCAATCGGCCGGGCTAAACGTTGCCGGCGTGGACCGATTCGCCCAGGTATGCCGGGCGCACTACACCTGGGCATGAGCGCCCCATGGAAACTCTGCGCGCCCTACCGGTTCCCACGGGTGACGGAAATGATGAGCGCACCGCACATGAACCAGGTGATCCGCACCCCTGCCCTTCGGCCAGGTGGACATGCGGCGGAAGGAGCTCATCGTGTTGCTTCTCATCTCCCCGGACGGCGTCGAGGAAGCCCTCGACTGTGCCAAGGCGGCGGAACACCTCGACATCGTCGACGTCAAGAAGCCCGACGAGGGCTCGCTGGGCGCCAACTTCCCCTGGGTCATCAGGGAGATCCGCGACGCGGTACCGGCGGACAAGCCGGTGTCCGCCACCGTGGGTGACGTCCCGTACAAGCCGGGAACGGTGGCGCAGGCCGCGCTGGGCGCGGTCGTCTCCGGCGCCACGTACATCAAGGTCGGCCTCTACGGATGCACGACGCCCGATCAGGGCATCGACGTCATGCGCGCGGTCGTCCGGGCGGTGAAGGACCACCGCCCCGACGCGCTCGTCGTGGCCTCCGGCTACGCGGACGCCCACCGCATCGGCTGCGTCAACCCGCTCGCCTTGCCCGACATCGCCGCCCGCTCCGGTGCCGACGCGGCCATGCTCGACACCGCCATCAAGGACGGGACGCGGCTGTTCGACCACGTTCCGCCCGAGGTCTGTGCCGAGTTCGTACGGCTGGCCCACGCCTCCGGTCTGCTGGCGGCGCTCGCGGGCAGTGTCACGCAGGCCGACCTCGGTCCGCTGACCCACATGGGCACGGACATCGTGGGCGTGCGGGGAGCGGTCTGCGAGGGCGGCGACCGCAACGCCGGGCGAATCCAGCCGCATCTGGTGGCCGCCTTCCGGGCTGAGATGGACCGGCAGGCGCGGGAGCACGCCGTCGGCGTCCCCGCGGTGAACTGACCGCCGGCATGCCGACGCCTGAGGCCGACGGCGTCCCCGGACGCCGGGCCGCACCCTTCTCCGTCGTCGACCCGGCCACCGGGGAGACCTTCGACGAGGCCGCCGACCAGCAGCCGGGCGAGTTGGACGAGGTGGTCGCCCGCACCCAGCGGGCCTGGCACGGCTGGCGCGCCGACCCCGTCGCCCGCACCGCCGCGTTGCGCGGCGCGGCCGACGCCGTGGAGACGGCCGGCGACGACCTCGCCCGGCTGCTCACCCGGGAACAGGGCAAGCCCCTGGCCGAGTCGTTCGCGGAGGTCGCCCGTACGGCGGCCCGCCTGCGCTACTTCGCCGACCTGGCCCCCCGGACGCGCCGGATCGACGACGGCCGGCCCGTGCACAGCGAGATCCGCTGGCGCTCCCTCGGACCCGTCGCCGCGATCGTGCCGTGGAACTTTCCCCTCCAGCTCGCGGCGGCGAAGTTCGCGCCCGCGCTCGCGGCGGGCAACACCGTGGTCCTCAAACCGTCACCGTTCACTCCGCTCGCCACCCGGCTGCTCGGCTCCGTCCTCGCCACCGTCCTGCCCGAGGACGTACTGACCGTCGTCACCGGCCGCGAACCCCTCGGTGCCCGCCTCGCGTCCCACCCGGGAATCCGCCACGTCACCTTCACGGGTTCGGTGCCCACCGGGCGGGCCGTCGCCGGAGCGGCGGCGGCCTCGCTCGCCCGGGTCACCCTGGAGCTGGGCGGCAACGACGCCGCCGTCCTGCTGGACGACGTCGACGTGGACCGGATCGCGGACCGGCTGTTCTGGGCGGCGTTCCGCAACTGCGGGCAGGTGTGCATGGCGGTCAAACGCGTCTACGTCCCGGCCCGACTCCACGCCGAGGTCGTCGAAGCCCTCGCCCAGCGCGCGAAGAGCGTCGCCGTCGGGCCCGGTCTCGACCCCGAAACCCGGCTGGGACCGGTCAACAACGCCGCGCAGCTGGCCCGGGTCGAGCGGGTCACGGAGCAGGCCCTGGCGGACGGCGCCCGGGCGGCGTCCGGTGGCCACCGGCTGGACGGGCCGGGATACTTCTTCGCCCCCACGATCCTCACCGACGTCCCGCCCGGCAGTCCGGTGGTGACCGAGGAACAGTTCGGACCGGTTCTGCCGGTGCTGCCGTACCGGAGCCTCGACGAAGCCGTCGACGCGGCCAACGACACCGGCTTCGGCCTGGGCGGCTCCGTATGGGGCACCGATCTCGACCGGGCCGAGGCGGTGGCCGACCGGCTCGAATGCGGCACGGCCTGGATCAACCACCATGCCGAGCTGTCCCTCGCCCAGCCCTTCGCGGGCGTCAAGGACAGCGGAGTCGGCGTCGCGGGCGGACCGTGGGGGCTCTACGGCAACCTCCGGCCGTTCGTCGTCCACCGCCCGCAGGAGGCGTGACGATGAGGTTCCAGGCGGCCGTACTGCGCTCGTACGAGGATCCGTTCACGGTCGAGGAGGTGACCCTGCGGACGGAACCCGCCGCCGGCGAGATCCTGGTCGAGATCGCGGGAGCCGGGATGTGCCGGACCGATCTCGCGGTCCGGCGATCCGCCGGCCGCAGCCCGCTGCCGGCCGTCCTCGGCCACGAGGGGGCCGGGGTCGTGGTGCGGACGGGCAGCGGCCCTGACGCCGCGATCGACGTGGGTGACCACGTCGTGCTGAGCTTCGACTCCTGCGGACACTGCCGGAACTGCCGCGGCGCGGCCCCCGCCTACTGCGACTCCTTCGCCTCCCTCAACCTCTTCGGAGGACGCGAGGAGGAACCGCCGCGGCTCACCGACGCGACCGGGAAAGCGCTGGCCCCCCGTTGGTTCGGCCAGTCCTCGTTCGCCGAGTACGCGCTCGTCCCGGCCCGCAACGCCGTCCGGATCGACCCCGCGCTGCCGCTCGAACTGCTCGGGCCCCTCGGCTGCGGCTTCCTCACCGGCGCCGGAGCCGTGCTGAACACCTTCGGCGCGGGCCCCGGCGACACCCTGACCGTCCTCGGCGCCGGAGCCGTGGGCCTGGCCGCGGTGATGGCGGCCACCGCCGCCGGCGTACTGACCGTGGCCGTCGACCGGCATCCCCAACGGCTCGCCCTGGCCGAACGGTTCGGCGCGATCCCACTGCCCGCCGGAACGGCCGGACTGCCCGAACGGATCCGACGGCTGACCGACGGCGGCGCGCAGTACGCCCTGGACACCACCGCCTCGGCCCCGCTCATCAACGACGCGCTGCGGGCACTGCGCCCCACCGGCACCCTCGGCCTGGTGGCACGGCTCCACACCGCGCTGTCGCTCGATCCGGGCACGCTCGACCGAGGCCGCAGCATCCGCCACATCTGCGAAGGGGACGCCGTGCCCGGACTGCTGATACCCCGGCTGACCGGGCTGTGGCAGGCCGGACGCTTCCCCTTCGACCAGCTGATACGCACCTACCCGCTGGCCGACATCAACGAGGCCGAACGCGACTGCGACGCGGGCCGCGTGGTCAAACCCGTCCTGCTCCCGGAGGGAAGCAGCCGATGAGCGAGGCACGCGCCACCGCGGGCTCACCCGTCCGGCAAGCAGACCCCTCGCACTCCCCACTTCCGCCAACGGAGGAACCATGACCGGCACGGCGCCGCAGCAGCAGCAGTCAGACGTGGAAGGCGTGGACGGAGGTGTGGGCCTGACCGCCCTCCTGGTCGCCGCGGCACGGGCGATCGAGACCCACCGCCACGACAGCCTGGCCCGGGACGTCTACGCGGAACACTTCGTGCGTGCCGCTCCGGCGTGCGCGGACTGGCCGGTACGCATCGAGCAGGTCCCGGGCGGGGACGCCGACCCGCTGTGGGGGCGGTTCGCCCGCTACTTCGGCCTGCGGACCAGGGTCCTCGACGACTTCCTGCTCCGGTCGGTCCGTACGAACGCCCGCCAAGTGGTCCTGCTGGGTGCGGGGTTGGACACGCGGGCCTTCCGGCTGGACTGGCCGTCCGACCTGGTGGTCTTCGAGATCGACAGGGCGGGCGTGCTGGCCTTCAAGCAGCAGGTGCTCACCGAACTCTCGGCAGCCCCCAGGGTGAAGCGCGTTCCCGTACCGGTCGACCTGCGCGCGGACTGGGTCACCACGCTGACCACCGCCGGCTTCGACCCGGCCTTGCCGAGCGTCTGGCTGGCCGAGGGACTCCTCTTCTACCTGCCGAGCTCCGCCGAGACGTACCTCATCGACACGGTGGACAGGCTGACCACCGGAGGCAGCGCTCTGGCCTTCGAGGCCAAGCTGGAGAAGGACCTGCTGGCGTACCGCGACAGCCCGATCTACACGGCGACGCGCGAACAGATCGGCATCGACCTGCTCCACCTCTTCGACACGGGCCCGCGACCTGACTCCGCGGGCGACCTGACGGCCAAGGGCTGGACCACCTCGATGCACACGCCCTTCGACTTCACCCGCCGACACGGACGCGGCCCCCTCCCCGAGCCGAACGACGCGCTGGAGGGGAACCGGTGGGTGTTCGCGCACAAGCCACGGGCATGACGTCCGCAGCGCTCACGACGGCAGCACAGGAGTCGAGGCCGAGGCCCTGCCGCAGGCCTCCGCTCGATGGGGCGCCTCCGGCAGAGGCCGCAGCTCGGTCGTGTCGTAGGGCTCGCCGCCCGCGCCCTGGGCGGCGAGCGGCGTTCCAAGATGAACGAGCGACAGCGTCCCGGGACAGCCGCTGACGGGCCGTGTCAGACGGCCCGGGCAGCCACCAGCTGGTCGCCCGGGATCCCGGCCATGTCCGGCGCGTAGTAGTCCTCGATGCCGGCGGCCCACGTGGCCACGAGGATGCGGTCCTCGCCGTCCGGACCGAAAGCGTCGAAGAGCGCGTGGATGTTCGCCTCCTCGAAGCCGATCGCCGTCATCAGCGAGACGAAGAGCGGGCGCTCGATCAGGCCGTCCTTGTCGGGGTCGCCGAGTGCGGAGAGCGCCTCCGCGAACTCGGTGATCGTGGGACCGAAGCGCTTGGGGTCGAGCACGAACGGACGGAACTCGTCGAGGCTGATCACACCGTCGCCGTTGGCGTCCAGTTCAGTGGCCAGCGTCGTCCAATAGCGGCGGAACGCGGCCCGGATGGCGGCCTTGGCGCCGTCGTCCGACGCGACCGCCGCCTCCAGGACACGGTCCGTCATGAGGTCGAAGTCGTCGGAGTCGATGACTCCGTTGCCATTGGCGTCGAAGAGGGAGAAGACCAGCTCGACCCGCTTGGCGGCCTCAGTTCGCATTTCCGTCACCTGTCTTCTGCGGCCCGTCGATCCCGGGCACGGCTCAATGAGTGCTTCTACGTAACGGTGCTGGGAGAGACGCGTGACGGTGAGGCGGTCCGCGATACCGGAAGGAGTGAGTTCACTGACAATCAGTCCAGGCGGGTCGGACCGGAGAGGTCAGCTCCGGCCGGCACGGCTCCGGCCGGCACGGCTCCGGCCGCCGGTCCCTTGCGCCGGAGACCGGGTGTGAGGGCGAGGGTGACCGCGGCGGAGGCGGCGGCCATCACGGTCATGGCGGTCGCGGGTGAGGTGAGCTGCGCGATGCCGCCTGCGACCGCCGCGGCGATGCCCTGCATGGTGAACATCCCCGAGTGGTGCAGTCCGAGGGCGTGACCCGTCAGCTCGCTCGGGGTCAGGGACATCAGGCGTTCCTGGAGCAGCAGGTTGGCGGAGAAGCCGATCGAGGCCACGGTCACGGCGGCGAGTGCCACGGGCAGCGCCGGGTGCAGGACGAAGATCAGATACGGGGCGGCGAGCAACAGCAGCAGTGGCGGCGCACCGAGTCTGGAGCGCCGGTGCGGGGGCAGGAAGCGGCCGGTCAGGGTGTCCCCCGCCAGCATGCCCACCGCGGCGGCGGCGAACAGGAGCCCCGCGTGGTGTGGTGCGTAGGAGACGAAGAGGGACTCGCAGCCGACGACGAGTCCGTTGGGCACCCACAGGGCGAGGTAGACGCGGCGCCGCGGCTTCGCCGCCCACAGCCGCGCGTTGGTCCGCCAGGTCTCGCTCGCGGACGGACGGCCTTGTGCGCGCGGCGGCCGTCTCGCGAGACCGATGCGGGCGACGGCCGCGGAGACGACGAAGAGGGCTGCGCCGGTCAGCAGGGCCCCGCGCGGCGTCAGGACGTTGACGAGTACGACGCCCGCTGCGTAACCGCAGATCTGCAGGCTTCCCGCGCACATGTTGAGCACCGAACGGCCGAGCAGGTAGCCGTCTGCGGGGACGATCTCGGTGAGCAGTCCGTAGCGCACTCCGCCACCGACCGAGCCGAGCATGCCCTGCACCGACAGGATCGCGAAGAACGCCCCCAGAGGCAGGCCGGGCAGGGCCAGGGCGGTGGTGGCCACGGCGAAGAAGAGCGCCAGGCCGACGGTCGCGGCGCGCGGCGGCACGCGGTCCACCGCCGACAGCAGGACACTCGCGCCGATCATCTGCGCCAGCAGCGGGCCGAACATGCTGAGGGCCGCGAGGAGCGGCGAGCCGGTCGCGCCGTAGACGAGCGTCCCCACGGCCATTCTGCTCACCGTCTGGGCCGCCACGTGTGAGGCGAAGGCCGCGAACAGCGGGGTGAACTCCGCGGTCCTGAAAAGCTCCTGGTACGTGCGCATGGCCGCAGTGTCGGCAGGCGGTCGGAGCCGGAGGTAATGTTTCGCGGGGAGGCGAAACCATTGGGCTGGTGGGAAGTCAACGCGGATACGCTCGCGAGCAGCCGGTTCGTCGTATCGCCCCTCTGCGAGACGGCAGCGAGCCTGATGGTCCTGGAAAGGGGCTCGCCCGCGCATCCGGCCGAGCGCCGCTGGCTGGACAGTCACGGGCCCGCCTACCAGAGGCGACTGGCCGCCGATCCGGTCACCGCCCTGCTGGTGTCCGTCGCACTGGGAAAGCACCGGTGGATCGCCGACTTCCTGACGCCGGTGCCGTCCCGCGAGGACGAGACACCGGACGGTGCGGAGTTCTACGACGAGCTCGCACGGATCCGCGAGACGCAGGCCGACACCGCCCGCGCCGACCTCGAGATCGCTCACCGCGGACCGCTTCCCGGCCCCTTGCTACGCCCCGATCTGCCGGAACGCATCGCCGACCTGCTGGAGTGGGTGTGGCAGGAGATCGTGGCACCCGACTGGCCGCGGCGGCGGCGCGTCATCGAGGCCGATGTGATCGCCCGTACCGGCCAGTTGAGCCGGGCGGGCTGGGCAGGGGCACTGGACGACATGCATCCCGAGATGAGGTGGCTGGGCGGCAACCGGCTGCAGATCAACACCCGCGCCTTCCCGCCCCGGCAACTGACGGGATCACAGCTGCTGTTCGTGCCGGTCACACCGCGCAGGGGATGGATCTCCAAGGACCGGCCGGACTCCCACGGCGCCGTGCACCGCAACGCCGTGGTGTACCCGTGCTCGGGCACTCTGGCGGAGCCGGATCGGGCCTCCGCGCCGGAGGCGCTGGCCAGACTGCTCGGTGCCGGGCGGGCGAGCGTGCTGGTGCTCCTGGACAGCCCGATGAGCACGACGCACCTGGTGGCGATGACGGGCCAGGGTCTCGGCTCGGTCGGCCGCCACCTCAAGGTGCTCCTGGACGCCGGGCTGGTCGGACGCCGCCGTGCGGGACGGTCCGTCCTCTACTACCGCATGGCCGCCGGCGACGGGCTGGTACGGGCCCGGGACTCCTAGCGCGCGTGCGCCGCCCAGAGCTCTGCCGGAAGACCTTCGCGCAGGCGGGGTCAGACACGCGCTGACCCGGATGATCAACCTGCTGCATCTGCCGTTCACCCGCGGCCTGCGCGGCGCCCAGTCCTAGCCGACCCCGACCTACGCGGTCAGCTCGGCGCCCTCGCCTTAGCGGGCCTCGTCATCGGCACGGGATCGCGACGGCCCACCGCTGCATCCGCGGGGCGATAGAGGTCCTGACCGCGCTCGCGCCGAGCCTGGCCGAGGTCATGCGGACCGCGAGCAGGCTGGCCTTCGTGATCCTGGACGGCACCAGTCCTCGCATTTCATCTCGCCGTACCAACGGCAGGATGAAAACTGCTCGTCACGAGTCATGCCCCCGATGGATTTGCGGCGTCAGGGTCTGCCGGCAAACGCACGGTGAAGTGCGCACCTGAGACCGTGGGGTTGAGGGTGAGCGTGCCGTGATGGAGTGCGGTGATGCGGTGGGCGACGGCCAGGCCGAGACCGGCCCCGCCGGTGTCGCGGGCGCGGGCTTCGTCCAGGCGGGTGAAGCGTTCGAAGATCCGGGCCTGATGTTCTGGGGGAATCCCCAGCCCGTCATCTTGTACCTCCAGCATGAGTGTGTGCCGACCGGGTCCCCGCTCCAGGCGGACGATGACGGTGGTGGTCGCGTGGCGTTCCGCGTTGTCGAGGAGGTTGGCGAGGACGCGGGCGAGCAGGCCACGGCTGCCGTACACGAGGAGGGGTTCCTGCCCGATATGGGGGACGAGGGTGAGGCGGGACGGCGTTCGTCGGCGCCCGAGTTCCTCGCGGACCAGGTCGGCCATGTCGATCAGGCGGCTGTCGGGTGGGCCCGCGTCGGCGGTGACGGCATCCAGCCGGGCCAGCAGGAGCAGTTCGGTGGTCAGGTTCTGTAAGCGAAGGGTGTCTCCGAGGGCATCGGTGACGACCTGTCGCCAGTCGGTGTTCTCCGGTCGCCTCAGGGCGAGTTCGAGTTCGATGCGCAGGGCTGCCAGAGGCGTACGCAGTTCGTGGGAGGCGTCGGCGACGAAGCCGCGCTGCTGATCGACCGCTGCCTCGAGCCGGCCGAGGGTGTCGTTCACCGCCGTGGCCAGCCGGGCGATCTCGTTCCCGCCACGGGGCACGGGGACTCGCCGGTCGAGATGAGCGGCGCCGAGGTCGGCGAACCTGGAGCGGATGGCCTCGATGGGGCGCAGCAGCCGCCCGGCCGCGAGCCAGGTGCTGGCCGCGATCAGGAGGGTGAGCCCGAGCGCGCTTCCGCTCAGGGACCACATGACGTTGTTCAGCCGGGCCTGGTGGACCGCCGGCGAAGGGACGACTCGTGTTCTGCCGCCCGAGGGGGATCGTACGGGCGGAGACGCCTGCGGATCGGACCACGGCAGGAGCGACAGCGTCGCCGGTTCGAGGTGGGTGTCCGGCTGGCTCGGCGAGGAGGTCTTCTGCCGGGCCTCCTCAAGAAGCCCGCTCCTGACGGTGGTCCCGACCGTAACGGCACACGCGGTCAGCGGGACCAGAGCGACGCAGGCGACCATCAGCGTGATCCGTAAGCGCAGGGTGCGCGGGCGCAGCCGCTGCCAGGCCGCGCGCGGGCGTGGTCGTCTCACCGGCGGAGCCCTTCCCCCGCTTCGAGCCGGTAGCCGATCCCGCGCACCGTACGGATCGTTCGCCGCTGGAACGGGGCATCGATCTTGCGGCGCAAGGTGCTGACGTAGACCTCGACGACATTCACGTCACCGTCGAAGGTGTGGTCCCACACGTGCTCCAGCACTTCCGTCTTGGAGACGGTCTCGCCACTGCGGCGTGCCAGGTACTCCAGCACCGCGAACTCCCGCAGCGTGAGCGTCACCGGTGTCGTCCCGCGCCGGCAGCTGCGGGTGGCGGGGTCGATCTTCAGGTCCCCGACCTGGAGGACGGCGGGGCGCTCGGGCCTGCCGCGCCGCAGCAGGGCACGCAGCCGGGCGGTGAGCGCGACGAAGGAGAACGGTTTGGTGAGATAGTCGTCGGCACCGGTGTCCAGGCCTTCGGCCTCGTCGTACTCTCCGTCCTTGGCCGTCAGCATCAGTACGGGAGTCCAGAGAGCGGCCTCGCGCAGCCGGCCGCACAGCCGGTAGCCGTTGAGGCCCGGGAGTATCACGTCCAGGACGACGGCGTCGTAGCCGTTGAGGAACGCCAGATCCAGTCCCGACCGGCCGTCATGGGCGACGTCGACGGCGTAGCCCTCGCCCACGAGCCCTCGGCGCAGCAGCTCGGCGAGCCGCAGATCGTCCTCCACCACCAGTATTCGCATGCCCCACAGCGTGGACCACCGCTCGCGTGGGGTTCCTGAAGAAGTCTTCAGACTCCTTCAGAGTCCCCACAGCGGCCTCCTGGCACCGTTGTTTCCACGCCGCCGACGACAACGGCAACAACAGCGAGGAAGCGGGGGATCATCGCCATGGCGAAGAGGGAAGTCCGGGTCTGGTTCGCCGCGCTGCTCATGGCGAGCACGCTGGTCGGCTGCGCCACCGGAAGCGGGGACGCGCCACGAGCGGGCGGGCCTCCGAGCGAGGCGGCGCCTCGCCCGGAGGGAATCCGGGACCTGACGACCGGGGAGGAGATCCTGATCGAGCGGGCCGAACGGATCCTCGTCAAACGGTGCATGGAGGGCAGCGGCTTCACGTACTGGCTGCGACCGCCCGTCAGCGCCGAGGAGCGTGCGGGACACGGTTTCGTCCGGGACGACATCACGTGGGCCCGCACCTACGGATACGGCCGGGAGTTCGAACAGCGGGGTGAGAAAGCCCGCTTGAGCGACCCGAACGCCGCCTACGCCAACGGCCTTCCGGAACCGGACCGCATCCGCTACTCCAAGACGCTCGACGGCGACCCCGACCAGGGCATGATGTCGGTCCGACTGCCCTCGGGCGGCACGGTTCAGAAGCCCCGCACCGGTTGCTGGAACACGGCCGGCGAACAGCTGTACGGCGACATGGCGACATGGTTCCGCACCAAGAAGACAGCCACGAGCCTGACGCCTCTGTACGTACCGGAGCTCCTCAAGGACAGGCGTCTGACCACGGCGGTCGCGGCGTGGGCCCGGTGCATGAAGAAGAAGGGCCACGCTTACGCCAGTCCGGATGACATTCGCGCGAAGCGGCATTCCCTCGTCGAGGGGATGAGTCCGGGACGTGCGCATGCCACGGAAGTGGAGCTGGCCGTCGCTGAGGCCACGTGCGCCGTGGAGACGTCCCTGGGCAGGACGGCACGCGCCCTCGAAGACGAATACCGCGCCAAGAAGCTCCAGCCGTACAGCGAAGACCTCGCCACCTACCAGCGTACGAGGCTGGCCGCGCTGGCCCGGGCCGAGACCATCACCGGTTCGAAGGCCTGATTCACCGACTCGTTCGGATGCCCCGGACGTCCCCCTTCCCGAGCCTCGCGGCTACGGGATGTCTCACCACACCATGAAACAGAAGGAGCGAATCACCATGCGTAAGATTCCGGCGATCCTGGCCACCGTCGCCCTCGCGGGCCTCGGCGTCATCGTCCCCACGGCCACCGCGCAGGCGGCCGTGGGCTGCAGTGACAACTACACGAACATGCCGTCCGGATACATGGCCGCCTACAACGGCGCCAACTGCGAGGAAGAGCTCGGCAGGTCTGCGGGCGACGACTTGAACTGGGGCAACAGCACCGGCTCCTTCCAGGGCTGGGAAGACAACGAGGCGTCGTCCATCCTCAACAAGGGGAACGACTACGAGGTCAAGTTCTACAGCCTGGCGGACTATGCGGGCGGCCACATCTGCCTGTCGAGGGACGAGGCATACGCCTCCGACCTCTCCAACGACCGCATGCACAACGAGGTCCACGCGAACAACACCATCAGTTCGCACGAGTGGGTGAGCGCGAGCCGCTGCTCCGAGTGGGCCACGTGACCAGTTGGTCATGAGTGGCACAGTGCTCTGATGGTCCTGGTGGGCGCGGCGGTCTCCGTCGCGCCCACCAGGCCTGTGCGGGAAGGACTGGCGGCGGCCCCCTCACCTGTCTTGAAGGAATTCTGAAGCGGCCGGCGTCATGCTCCGCCCCGACCAGATACCGGCCATCTGCCGCCGGTTCGGGGGTGAGCGACGCGATGCGGAGGGCAGAGGGCTGGATACCGTATCGCTGTTCGATCGGCGGGTCGCGGCGGTCGAGGTCCGGGAGTGCGGAGAGCCGCTGATCGATCTGCGCGAGGTCGACGCGCTGCGGCTGGACCGGCGGCCGGCCGGCCGGCGCGACGACGCACCCGTCAGGCTGCGGCTCGGCGTCGTCGACCGCCTGGTCACCGCGCAGACGCTGCTCCCGGCGGGCTTGCGCCTGTACGTGGCCCGGGGCCACCACCCGGAACCGCCGGAGTCCCCACACGCCACGGGCGCCGCCGTCGACCTCACCCTGTGCACCGCCGAGGGCGTCCCCCTGTGGGTGGGGTCCGATCCCCGGGGCGCGCGGTCACCGCACCGCACCGTGGAGGTGTCAGCCCCTGATCCCGTCGCCGCCGAGAATCGCGGACACCTGCGGAGAGCCATGACTGTGGCGGGGTTCATCAACTACCCTGCCGTATGGCGGCATTGGTCCTACGGTGATCGTTACTGGGCTTGCGTGACGGGGATACGGTTCGCAGGCTATGGCCCGGTTCGAGGGCCGGGCCGCCGCTCCGGGTGACCCCGCCGCGACAACAGGCGGTCGTACCGGCGACGTTGTGGGGGCAACGTGTTTCAGATCCGACTGCTCGGCCCGGTCGAAGTCCATGCGGCACACCAGTCGATTCCGCTGGGCGGCAGCAAACCGCGCGCCCTGCTCGCGGCCCTGGCGCTGGAACAGGGTCATGTGATCTCCACCGAGCGCCTCATCGACGTCGTCTGGGAGCACGACCCTCCTGACAGTGCCCGCGCCCTCATCCAGACGTACGTATCGACCCTGCGCAGGGCGTTCTCCGACGCCGGCCATCCCGAGGTGATCGCCTCCCGGAAGCCGGGATACGCGGTCCTGCCGGGAGCGGTGACGGTCGACGCCGCGCACTTCGCCGCCCTCCTGGCCGAGGCGAGGCGGCATGCCGAGGCCCGGGAACTCGTCCCGGCGGCCGCGCTGCTGCTCGACGCGGTGGCCCTGTGGCGGGGGCCCGCCCTTTCCGGTGTGGAAGGGTCGCTGATGTCGGGCGAGGCCGGAAGGCTCGACGAGCTGCGGGTCACGGCTCTGGAGGAGCGCTTCGGTGTGGAGCTGGCGCTGGGCCGGCTCGATCACCTGGCCGAGCTGACCGGGCTTGTCGCGCGGCACCCGGCCAACGAGCGGCTGCGCGGGCAGCTCATGGTGACGCTGTACCGGCTGGGGCGTCAGGCGGACGCGCTGGCCTGCTACCGGGAGGGACGGGCCGCGCTCGTCGAGGAGCTGGGCATCGAACCCGGCCAGGAACTCGCCGCCCTGCATGATGCCCTGCTGCGCGGCGACGGCGACGGAGCGTCCGGGGCACGGGCGCTGTGGCCCTTCCAGCCGCACCAACCAGTCCGGCCTCTCCAACCGCCTTCATCGCTCCAGGCGCTCCAGGCGCTCCAGCCGCACCAGTCCAGCCCGCCGCTCCAAGCACGAGCTCCCGCGCACCTTCCCCCCGCCCCCGCCGACTTCACCGGCCGCACGGAGGAACTGGCCACCCTGACCCGCGCCCTCACCGAGAGCGCGGACTGCCTCCATGTCGTGACGGGCCCGGGCGGCAGCGGGAAGTCGACGCTGGCGGCGTACGCGGCCCACCAGGTCGCCGTCTCCTTCCCGGACGGCCAGCTCCACGCCGAGCTGCGCGGTCTCGCCGACACCCCCGCCGAGCCCGCCGTGGTCCTGGGAAGGTTTCTGCGCTCCCTCGGTGTGGACGCCGAGCGGCTGCCGGACAGCCTGCAGGAACGTACGGAGCTGTACCGCACCCTGCTCGCCGACCGCCGCCTGCTGATCGTCCTCGACGACGCCGCCGACGAGCGGCAGGTCAGGCCGCTGCTCCCGGGCGGCCCTGGCTGCACCGTCCTCGTCACCTCGCGCGACCGGCTCGGCGGACTGGCCGGAGCCAGGCTCGTCGAACTGGACGTGCTGGCACCGGCCGAGGCCCTGGAGCTCCTCGCCCGTATCGTCGGTCCTGAGCGGGTCGCGGCCGAACCACAGGCCGCCGCCGGCATCCTGTCCGCCTGCGGCAACCTGCCCCTGGCCATCCGTATCGCCGGCGCGCGACTCGCCACCAGGAGCCGGCTGCCGCTGAAGGTCCTCGCCGACCGGCTGACCGACGAGCGCCGACTGCTCGACGAGCTGGCCGTGGGCGACCTCGCGGTGCGCAGCACGATCGGACTCAGCTTCCAGTCCCTGGACCGGCTGCCCAGGGCAGCCCTGGAGCGCATGGGATTCTTCGGTCTCCCCGAGTTCTCACCCTGGGTCGTCGGCCGCCTGCTCGACATTCCGGAGCCGGAAGCCCAGCGCCTGCTCGAACTACTCGTGGACACCCAGCTCGTCACCTTCGCGGGGGTGGACCGGACAGGTCTCTGGCGCTATCGCCTCCACGACCTGGTACGGATCTTCGCCCGGGAGCAGGCCGAGGCCTCCGAGTCGGCCTTCGAGCTGTTCGAGGCCGTCGCCCGCGTCTTCCGCGGCTGGATCTCCCTGCTGCACCGGATCGCCGCGAGCAGTCCGTCGCCCCAGGTCAGCTGGCGTCCTGCCGCGCCGCAGCCGCTGGGGACGATGTCGGACGAGGTCGGCGACCGGGTCCTGCGCGACCTCGCCCTCGGGGACGCCTTCGGCTGGTTCGACGGCGACCAGGCGGCGCTGACCGTGGCCGTCGACCGCGCCGCCGCGATGGGCCTGGACCACCTCGTGTGCGACCTGGTCTCGGCGTACAACACCGTGGATCTGCGTACCAACCACTTCGGGTTCCGGACCCGGATCACCGGCGCCGCGCTGGCCGCGGCGCGGCGCATGCAGGACCAACGGTGCGAGGCCGCCATGCTGGCCGAGCTGGCCCAGCTCTGCTACGACCAGGACCGGTTCACCGACGCACGGTGCCACTTCGGCGAGGCGCTCAGCAGATTCCGTGCCCTGCACGACGTGCGGGGACAGGCCTTCGCCCTGGCCGGCCTCGGCACGGCATGCCGTGAGCCCGGACGTCTGACCGAGGCGGTCCACTTCCTCGACCAGGCCGCCACGCTGCTGCACGCCCTCGACGACCACCGCGGCGTCGGCCACGTCCTGCGGACCCGGGCATCGGTACGGCTGGAGCAGGGGGAGTACGGTGCTGTTCGCGCCGACCTCGACACGGCGCTCGACGCGTTCCGCAAGGGTGGCAGCCGCCGCGGCCTGGCGCTGACCCTGCGCTCGATGGGCCTGTACCACCGGGCCGTGGGCGAGTACGAGGCCTCACTGGGCCTGTGCGCCGAGTCGGCCGCGATCTTCGCCGAGCTCGGCGACGAGTTCATGCACTCGTACGCGGTCCGTGCCCATGCCAAGGCACAGATGCGGCTCGGCCACCGGACGGAGGCGCTGCCCCGACTCGAACGGGCACTGGCCACGGCACGCGCCTGCCACGACCGCTTCGGACAGGCGGTCACCCTGCGGGTCATCGGGCAGCTCCATCTGGCCGACTCACGCCTCGACCTGGCGCGGAGCTGTCTGGACGCGGCCACGTCCATGTGGGATGCCATGGACACCCCTCTCTGGCGGGCACGCACGGAGTATGACCTCTCCTTGGTGCACGAGGCCCGCGGTGAGACCGAGGCCGCCCTGGCGGCTCGGACGCATGCCCTGGTCGTCTTCCGGGAGCACGGCGCGCGGGAGTACGCGGAGCTCAACGCCGCTGTAGAGGCGCCTGCAGGTTCCTTGAAGGGCAGTTGAAGAGGCGGCGCGGAACCTTCTCGGTGAGAAGCAGCCACCTCACCGAGAAGGACAGCCACCCATGCGTACTCCGCTCAGACGCGTCACCGCCGCTCTCACCACACTCTTCGCCCTGGGCAGCCTGGCCGTCGGCACCACCGTGATCTCCGAGGTCGCGGCTCCGTCGGCCGCGTACGCCGCGGCGTCGTCCACGGTCGGCGGCTCGATCACCCGGACCGAGATACTCGACCGGGCGAAGTGGTGGATCGACACCTACGGCGTCATCTACAGCCAGAACCAGTCAGACGCGAAGGCCTCGGTCACCGGCGAGAAGTACCGCCCGGACTGCTCCGGCTTCGTGTCCATGGCCTGGCGGCTCCCCAAGAAGAGCGACGGATGGGACCGCAACACAGGTGACCTCGACGCCTTCGGGGACACCACGTACGTCTCCCTGGACAGCCTGCAGCCGGGTGACGCGATCCTCGGCAGCGGCCATGTCGCCCTCTTCGACAAGTGGACGGACTCCAGTAAGACGCAGATGTGGGTCTACGAGGAGTACAGCACCGGCGACGCCGGCCACCACGTCATCAAGACCAAGGCGCACTACTCCTCCAACAACTTCAAGGGCCTGCGCTACGACAAGGCCACCAAGCCGGGGAAGGCCGAGCCGGCCACCGCGTACGACCAGGGTGACGGCACCATGCGGATCTACCGCTGGACCTCCACCGGCAGCGCCTTCGACCGCGCCACCGACTACGACTCCGCCAGCTTCTCCCTCGCCAACGTCGATGACCGCATGGCCTCCGGCGACGTCAACGGGGACGGCAAGGACGACGTCGTCATGGCCTACCAGTACAACGACGGCACCTACGGCCTCTACACCTTCCTGAACGGCAGGACGTACGACGGCATCTGGTTCACCGGCGGCAGCTACAACCTCGGCAAGGTCGGCGGACGCCTCGTCCTCGGCGACTGGAACGGCGACGGCAAGGACGAGCCGGCCATGGCCTACGACCAGGGCGACGGCACCATGCGGATCAACCGCTGGACCTCCACCGGCAGCAGCTTCAACCGCGCCACCGACTACGACTCCGCCAGCTTCTCCCTCGCCAACGTCGGCGACCGCATGGCCTCCGGCGACACCAACGGGGACGGCAAGGACGACATCGTCATGGCCTACCAGTACAACGACGGCACCTGGGGCCTCTACACCTGGCTCAACGGCCTCACCTACGACGGCATCTGGTACACCGGCGGCAGCTACAACCTCGGCAAGGTCGGCGGACGCCTCGTCCTCGGCGACTGGAACGGCGACAGCAAGGCGGAACCGGCCACCGCGTACGACCAGGGTGACGGCACCATGCGGATCAACCGCTGGACCTCCACCGGCAGCAGCTTCAACCGCGCCACCGACTACGACTCCGCCAGCTTCTCCCTCGCCAACGTCGATGACCGCATGGCCTCCGGCGACACCAACGGGGACGGCAAGGACGACATCGTCATGGCCTACCAGTACAACGACGGCACCTGGGGCCTCTACACCTGGCTCAACGGCCTCAACTACGACGGCATCTGGTACACCGGCGGCAGCTACAACCTCGCCAAGGTCGGCGGACGCCTCGTCCTCGGCGACTGGTAAGCGCCCCTTGCGAGAACCGCACCACGGACTGCGCTGACAGGAGGCCGGGCTGCCATTGAGCGGCCCGGCCCCTCCCTCGCCGCGCCACCGCTCAGCCGCACCGCGTGCGTCGCCGGGCGGGGCAGCAGATCCGGTCCCGACAGGCGCGGCTCACTTCCCGCCGGGTCATCCGTCATCACGAACGGCCCCGGATACCGCCCGAGGGGGCGTCAACAAGGGCGCAGAATTCAGCACGGTGTGGGGCGTGTCACACGCAGGAGCCGCGGGATCGCCGTGGGATCATCGCCGTGGTTCCACACCCAGGTTCCACCTAAAACCCCAGGTCAAGAAGGTTCGGGCCCGGCGACACAAGCCAGGGGCGCCCGCTTCGCCTCACCAACGTGAGGTGAGCGCCGCACGCGAAACCACCCCTCCAGGGGCGTTTTCGCAGGTCAGAACGTTTTTCTGTGGTGGGGCGGGTGGGACTCGAACCCATTTCGGTGACGCGCCTCACCTACGACGATGCCGAAGGGCCGGACATTTCTATCCGTTTCCATCCGGCTGCATCCCCCTCGATCCTGCTCGATCGAGAACCGTGCAGCGTTCGCTGCACCGCTGTCGCCGCTCCCCTGCTCCTGCGGAACTCGGGACGACTCTGCCCGCTGGCGGTCCCCGTCATCACTGCGCGAGCCGCCAGGGTCCGTCCGCGCACCAGCCAGGTGCACTCGGCGCGAGCCGTCACGCTACGTAATGCATCTGCCGCTGGCACGTCGGCTCGTTCCCGGCCACCGGCAGCTGGCTCGTCAGCGCGTGCCGGTCTCCGGTTCGGGCTGGGGCAGCTCGTCCAGGTCGAGGGTGAAGGTACGTCCGTCGGCCAGGTCGATGGGGAGATTGCCGGTTCCGTACTTGTGCGTGTGCGCCGCGATGTATCCGGTTCCGGTGGGCTGGGTGTGGACGACGACCTCCGCCGCATACGGGTCGACCACCAGGTAGACGGGGATGCCGTAGCGGCCGTACTTGGCGGTGCAGTCGTCGTAGTCCGCATCCACCCGGGTTCGAGCCGTGCGATCTGAGGGGGCTCCGCCGTGGTTGCCGCGGCCTTCGGTGACGAGTAGCCGCGGCGCGCAGTGGTCCCGGAGTCGTCCTCCAAGCCGACCCGTGCGAGGAAGTCGGGGGCGGTCACGGAGAAGTCCAGACCCGTCGTCGTCCCCGCCGGCTCCAGCGTGCACGAGCACCCGCAGGCCGCCTTCGTGCCCCCGCCTCCAGGGCCTGCCCCGCCGCCAGCGCGGACAGGGGTACGGCGGCGGCCGGACCGGGCTCGGGCGGCACACTCGCCTAGACCCACCCGAGAAGGTCCAGCTCGGCAGGCCACGTCGCCGTCGGGCTGCCGCAGGTCGGGGTGGAGGAGTACCAGAAGTCGGCGCGGTTCCTGGCCGACGCCTGGCGGTGCACGCGGGTGTCCGTGCTGCCGGACGGCCCCGGCCGGGTGGTGATCCGGGGCGTGCGCTCCGACCCCCTGACCACGCCGACCGCACACCAGCCGACCGGCCGGCCGCCCACGGATCTGACGCGCTGGGAGCTGGGCGTGGACGAGTACGCCGCCAAGGTGTGCGTGTCTTTGGCCAACGTGCCCGGCGTGACCGTGGCCGGCACCCCCGGCTCGGGCAAGACCTCGACGGTCAACAAGTTCGTCTGCGACTTCTCACCCTCCCCGGCCGTGCAGATCGTGACTGCGGACGGCAAGGTGTCCCGCGCCTCCGAGGGCGACTACGCCGACCTGGTCAAGCGAATGTTCACGTTCTGCGGGGACGACCTCGACGAAGCCAACGCGCTGTTCAAGCGGCTGGTGGAGCTGCGTCGACGCCGGTCCTCAACCATCCGTGACGTGCTGGGCGTGAAGAACATGTGGCACGTCGGCCCCTCGCCGCAGTGGCCGCTCACGGTCCTGATCATCGATGAGGCGCATACGTACTTCCGTGAGTACAAGGGCAGCGACGCCGAGACGAAACGTTTGGGCGTCCTGACGGCGGAGAACGCCCGGCTGGTAGAGGACCTGGTCAAGAAGGGCCGCAGCGTCGGCACCCTGGTGATCCTGATCAGCCAGAAGACCACCGGTGACGCTCTGCCTACCTTCATCCGCGACGTGTGCCCCATCGGGTTGTCGTTCGCGCAGAAGACCGTGAAAGCCGCGGTGGCCGCGCTGGGCGACGACATCCGCAACTGGCCCGACGCCAGCCCGGTCACCTTGCAGGACCCCGCCTACGTCGGCGTCGCGGTGATGGCGATGCGGGGCCGCCCCGGCTACACCCGCATCCGCACCCCCTACGTCTCCGACGCCGACGCCGCCCGCGTCGCCGAGGACACCTCGCACCTGACCGCTGATCCGGATCTGTGCCTGGACACTCTTCTCCGCTCGACCGGTCGGACGGCAACACCCCCGTCCCCACTCACCAAGTGACGCCAAAAAGTACACTCCAGAAAGGATGTTGAAGGCATGGCGGAGGAACGGTTCACCCGGTGCACCGTGACCGTGGTCATGGCGGTCATCACCGCGCTGGCCTTCGTCTTCTCCTTCGGCAACGTCTGGGCGCTCGCCCTGCGGCTCGGCGTCCCCCGCCCCATTGCGCCGCTGATCGCTCCCATGGTGGACCTGTCAGTCGTCGGGCTACTGGTCGCGCTGCGCTTCCTCGCCCTGCGCGGCGTCCCGAAGGCGGAGTTGCGGGCCGGTACCCGGCTGCTGCACCTGTGCGGCCTGCTCACCCTCGCCCTGAACACCGCCGAACCCCTGCTGACCGGACGCTACGGACGGGCCTGCCTGGACACCGTCGCCCCGCTCCTGCTCCTCGGCTGGGGCCACGTCGGTCCCGCCTTCCTCGCCCAGTTCCACACCCACACCCGCCCCACCCCGCGTCTGGAGACCGCCCCCACCCCTACTCCTGAGCCGGTGCCCGACGAAGTGCCCTCGCCCGAACCGGTACCCACGATGACCGTCCCGGCCGTCGTCACTGCTCCGGCCGAGGAACTGGAGCCTGCTCCGGCTCCGGCCGCCGTTCCACCGGTCGCCGTCGCCAAGACGGCTCGTCCCGCCCCCGGCCCGGCCCTGCCGGCCGCCCTGCTGGACGCGGCCCGGCGCATCGCGGACGCCCACCGCGCCGAGCACGGCTCACCGATCAGCGCCGCCCACCTGGGAACGCGTATGGGCGTCGCCCTGCCGGTGGCCACCGCCGCACTCGCTCAGCTCTGAGCCCCGGCCCTCACCGGCCGCATCCCCCTCGCTGAACCCACGCCCGCTCCCGGGGCTGGTTCGTCATGCCCCGAGCAACACCAACACGCCTCCTTGACGGACTAGTTGTTGCTCGGGGCCCCACCCGAAAGAAGGGACACGCCCCGAATGGTCACCCTGGACCTGCGCCACGTGGCAAGCCCCGCCGTACGGGACCTCCTCCACCTCGTCAACCACCCCGACTTCGACCGCACACAGCAGCAGATCGAACGCCTCGGCGGCTGCACCGAACCCGTCCGACTGACCGGCCACACCACCACCCTCGACACCACGACCGGTGAAGTCCTGCGCTCCTACACCACCGACACCGAGCCCACCGGCAGCCTGCTCACCGCGTGCGGAAACCGCCGCGCCTCCCGCTGCCCAGCCTGCTCCCGCATCTACGCCGCCGACACCTACCACCTCATCCGCGCCGGCCTCTCCGGCGGCAAGACCGTGCCCGACACCGTCCGCACCCACCCCCGCGTCTTCGTCACCCTCACCCCGCCGTCCTTCGGCCCCGTCCACAACCGCCTCACCACCCCCGGCGGCGACATCCGTCCCTGCCGCTGCCGCAAGCTCCACGAACTTAACGACGCCCTGATCGGGACGCCGCTCAACCCCGCGACGTACGACTACGAAGGCGCGGTCCTGTTCAACGCCCACGCCTCCACCCTGTGGGCCCGCTTCACCACCTACCTGCGCCGCGAGATCGCCGCCGGGCTCGGCATGACCCAGAAGGCCGCGCACGCGGTCCTGCGGCTCTCCTTCGCGAAGGTCGCCGAATATCAGCAGCGCGGCCTGGTCCACTTCCACGCCGTCATCCGCCTCGACGGCCCCGACGGCAACACCACGTCCCCGCCGCCGTACGCCACCATCGCCATACTCACCAAGGCCGCCCGCGCAGCCGCAGCACGGGTCCGCGTCACGGTCGAGTCGGATGCGACCGGGGATCGCGAACTCGGCTGGGGCGAACAGTTCGACGTACGCGAGATCGCCTCCTTCGGCACCGACGCCGAATTCACCGACCAGGCGGTTGCCGCCTACGTGGCGAAGTACGCCACCAAGTCCGCCGACGCCTCCGGCACCCTCGACCGCGCCCTGTTCTGCCGCCCCTGCCAGGGACGCGGCGCCATCCTCCTGCCCCACGGAACCCCGCTCCCCTGCACCACCTGCGACGGAACCGGACAGGCCCGCCCGCTGCCCCGCCTCGCCGTCGCCCGGCACGTGCGACAGATGATCCGCACCTGCTGGGAGCTCGGCAGGCTGCCGGAATTCACCGCCCTCAAGCTCTGGAAGTGGGCACACATGCTCGGCTTCCGGGGCCACTTCTCCACCAAGTCCCGCCGCTACTCCACCACCCTGGGCGCGTTGCGGGCCGCCCGCCGCGCCTGGCGCACCGAACAGGCCCGCGTCCACGCCGGCCTGCCCGAGCCCGACCTGGACACCACCCTCGTCGTCGGCCACTGGGCCTACCAGGGCTCGGGCTACAGCCCCGGCGGCGCGCTCCTCGCCGCCCACGTCTGGCACCGCCGGGAACTGGAACGCCGGTTCGTCGCCGAAGGTGGCTGCGGATGAACGCGCAGGAACCCGCCCCGATCCGGCGGCGACTGAGTACGCCGGAAGAGCTGCTGACTGTGCCCCAGGTCATGGAACGCCTCCAGCTCGGCCGCTCCGCCGTCTACGACCTGCTCCGCACCCGCCAGCTCGCCTCGATCACCCTCGGCCGCGCCCGCCGTATCCCCGCCCACGCGCTGGCCGACTTCATCCGCACCCGCCTCGACCAGGAAGCCGCCTGATGACCACGCCCCGAGACACCTCCGCCCCCCGCCGCGTCCGCGCCAACGGCGACGGAACCGTCTACCAGCGCAAAGACGGCCGCTGGGAAGCCGCCGGATACGTCCTCGCCCCCGGCAACACCCGCCGCCGGGTCCGCGTCTACGGCACCACCCGCAAGGAAGCCCTGGCCAAGCTCACCGAGAAGATCGCCACCAGCAACCGCGGCCTCCCCGTCCCCTCTGCACAGGGCAGCGTGGCCGCATACCTGACGTACTGGCTGGAGAACGTCGCCGTCCACCACCTCCGCGAAACCACCCACACCCGCTACACGGCCTGCGTCGACCGGTACCTCATCCCGGGCCTGGGCAAGAAGAAGCTGGCCAAGCTCACCGCCAAGGACGTTCGCACCTGGCTCAACCAGCTCCGCACCGCGTGCCAGTGCTGCGCGCGTGGCATCGATGCAAGCCGTGATGAGCCCCGTTGCTGCGCCGTCGGAACGTGCTGCTCCAAGCGGCTGTCTCCGCTGACGCTCACCTACATCCACTCCGTGCTCAAGTCCGCCCTGGAGCACGCCGTCCGCGAGGAAGAGATCCCGCGCAACGTCGCCCGCAACGTCCGCACCGGCACCCCGCGGCCCCAGCGCTTCGAACCTTTCACCGCCGACGAAGCCCGCCGGCTCCTCACCACCGCCCAGGGTCACCGGTTGCACGCGCTGTTCGAACTCGCCCTCCACACCGGACTCCGCAAGGGCGAACTCCTCGGCCTGCGCTGGGAAGACCTCGACCTCGACGCGGGCACCGCCGCGATCCGCCGCACCTTGCAGCGCACCGCCGCAGGCGGGCTCACCACGCTGCCCACCAAGACGCGGGCCTCCGAGCGCCGCATCGCGCTTCCCACCCGCTGCGTCCAGTCGCTGGAGCTCCACCATGAGCAGCAGAAGGGCGAGCGTGATGCCGCGGGCACCACGTGGCAGCACGACGGGCACGTGTTCACCACGGCGCAGGGCCGACCGATCGACCCGACCAACCTCACCCGCGCCTTCATCACGCTCCTCCGCAAGGCTGGCCTCCGCCGCATCCGCTTCCACGACCTCCGGCACTCGACTGCCACTCTGCTCCTGGAGCAGGGGGTTGAGCTGGTCGTGATCAAGGAACTTCTCGGTCACGCCCACATCGGCGTCACCGCCACCGTCTACGCGCACGTCCGACTCCGCCTCCAGCGAGACGCCATCGACACCCTCAGCACCGCACTCGGCAGCCCGGAGACCACCAAGACGGTCAGCTCCGACGGCGACGAGCCGCCACCCTGCGCCGCCCTCGTCCGCTGACGTTGCCGTCAACTACTGCCGTCACCCCACGCAGAAGCCCCGCCAGGACGCACCTGGCGGGGCTTCATCTTTGCTGAGGCTATCTGACTTGAGTGCGATGAAATCGCTTTGAGCAACCACGTCTTGCGACTCAGCATTCGCAGAGTTTAACGCTCCGTAAACATCTTACGGAGATTCCCCGTCAGGTGTTCACGAATGCGGAACCCCTCTTGACCAGAGTAAGGCAGGTTTTCAACAAACGAAACCCTGACCAATTCCCTGACTGCGCAATCGCCATGCACGTACGCATCCTCGATGAAATTGATCAACCGAATCCCGGTGGCTTCCTCGGTCGAACTCTGGCCAGCCTCACTGAACAAACCTACCGCCCATCGGACGACGTCTGCCAGGAAAACATGGGAGAGGAACTCCTCGTAGAACTCCACATGCTCGGCATGCAAGCTCTCAAGCTGTGGAAAGTTCTGAAGGAGGCCATGAAAGAACTGATCTTCGTTCATCTCCATCAATTCCCTGCGAGGGCCGACTTGAGGTCGGCAAGTAGGCTTCTCGCCACGATCAAGTCGTGCGGGTCGCCGTCTCTGTGATTCCTTGATATCCACTTATTCAGCGCCTTGGCGTACTGGTTCCCCTTGGCTACATGGTTGCGGCCATGTACGAGTTGACCTGAGCTGAGCTCCTCGCGAATCGCCGACATCGTCGTACCATCTCCAGTTCGGGCCGTATTAGTCGTCCCCTTATAGAGATCGTCAACCAAGTTCTGAAGCTTGGAATCAGAGACGCTTGGCGTTGGCAGGATGCCGCAGTTGCTGTTGTGAACGAGTACCGGCGTCTTGCCCGCGAGCACATAGTACGTGTGCAGGTCATCGACGGTGAGGTTGTACGTGCGGGCGCGCTCACTGAAGGCCTTGTTGGCCGTGACGACAACCGTATCACCGCTGTCGGTGAGGAGAGTCATTCCGGGCTTGAGGTCGTCGGCCTCTATCCAGTCACGCTCAGATGGCGACCAGAAGGGGTGCTCATACGTTGCCGTTAGCTGTTCGACTCCGTTCTCTGTGGCGATAGACAGGGCATTGAAGTGCTTATCGGCCTCAGTCCTTATGAGTCGAGTGACTTCACGCGGCTCAGTCTCCCCGGTTATAGGGTCAGCTGCTAGAACAAGGTCACCGAGGCGAACATCCTCAATGTCCTTGACCGTCCCATCTCCCATGAGAACGCCTGTACCGGCAAGGAAGCAGTTACAGCCGGGCTTTTCGGGTGCCTTCTTCGAGTCGCCGAGGTCGTCGGCCTTCTTCACCTTAAACAGCCTGAGGAGCTTGAGGGTCTTGAGCAAGGGAAGCTCCGTTGCCGTCCATCCGCAATTCGCATTGATTCCGGGAGACTTTACGCATCCCTCGACTGCCTTAAAGTCGGGAAGAAAGAACTTTAGGGTCTCGAGTGCCGGATCGGTATGCGTTGACGGCGGATAGGGTCCGGGGGTCGGAGCAGCGTTGGGGCTTGGAGAGGGGGTAGGTCCACTGTTCGAAGCTCCGTCGCCGCCTCCACCGCCACCGCCTCCGTCGCCGCCTCCACCGCCACCGCCTCCGCCGCCGTTAGTGCCTGCATTCGTACGCTTCGGCGGCTTCGGTGTTTCGCCTGGCGTGGTGTTCTCGCAGTTCGCGCACGGACGGGTGGGGCAGTCTATTTCGGCGCACATGCCGGTCGGGTCGCTTGTGGTGACTGGGCTGTTGTTGGCGTAGCTGTATCCGTTGAGGGACTGGGGACTGTCAATCGCCAAGATCGGGTCGACGCTGATGAATTGGCCGAGGTTGGTGTCGTATTCGCGTGCGCCGATGTGGGTGAGGCCTGTGGTGTTGTCGATGTCGCCGCCGACGAAGCCCTTGGTGCCAGGCCAGAAGTAGGGGGTAGCTCCGCGCTGCCCACCGTAGGGAAGGCTCTTGCGGCGGTTGACCGCGAGGCTGCTAGCCGCGATGGACAGGGTGTTGGTGTTGTGGTGGTCGGAGACCAGGATTCGGACGCTGTTGTCCTTGCTTGTGCGGATCTCGGAGCCGCCGGGCACGCTGTAGTAGCGGGTGCCGTTGGAGATGGTGGCCGCGGTGGTGTCGACCTTGCGGGTGAGTTCGAGCTCTTGGCCGCCAGGCAGGTACAGGGTGGTCTTGGCCGGGTCCCGCTTGAGGATGCGGGTGCCTTCCGCGTCGTAGAGGAACGACGTGGCCTGACCGGAGATGCTCGATGTCTTGAGCTTGCCTTCCTCGTTCCAGGTCAGGTCCTGGACCGAGCCGCTGGCGGAGGTCTTCTTGGTGAGATTGCCGGTGGTGTCGTAGGTGTAGGTGTCGATTCCGGCCGCGCCGCCACTCGCGGTGACGGTGCGTACAGCGTGAGCCTGGGCGGCCCCGGCGGTGGTGGGGTAGGCATAGGTGCGGGTGGTGTTCGCTGTGATCGAGCCCGCCTTGTGCTGGGTCTCGGTCTTGCGCTGGCCGGTGTCCGTGAACGTCCAGGACGTCCGGTACGGGTCGGTCGTGCCCAGATTCGGGGTGCCGGTGCCGTTGACGGACTTTGTGAGGCAGTCGTCACCGGACGACCAGGCGTCGGTGAGACGGCGGGCCCAGTCGTAGGTGAAGCACTGGTCGTCGGTGATGGTGCCGTCGTTCTGCGCGTCCCGGATCGACGTGATGTTGCCGGCCTGGTCGTAGCCGTAGTCGATCCTGGACAGGGTGGCGGGGCCGGTGGCCTCGCGGTTGATCTGATTCTTGATCAGACGCCGGGTCGACGTCTCGTAGGTGAGGGTCTGGGTGACCAGCCTGCCGAGGTTGCCGAGCTGGGCCTGGGCCAGTTCACCGAAGGGGGTGTAGCCGGCGCCTCGCAGGTAGGCGTGGTCGAGCGAGCTGTCGACGATCGCGAGGGTGTCGTTCGCGCCGTAGTGGTTGGTGACCGTCTCTGCGGGCAGGTCGGTCGTGGCATTGGTGTTGTTGGTGCTGTACGTCGCCGTCAGCGGCATACCGCTGACCGGTGTCGCAGTGGTGGCCACGGTGTAGGTGCCGGCGAGAAGCTCCTCGCCGGTGACCTTGGGAACGGTCACCTTGGTACCTGCTGGCTGACCGGTCGTGCTGTAGCCGGTGACTTCGGTGGTGTAGGCGGCGCTCGCTTTGTCTATGTCGTATCGGGTCGACTTGTGAGGAAGACCCTTGCCACCCGTGGCGGTGTCGTAGGTCCACTCGGCGAGCTTGGTGCCGTCGGCGGAGCCGACGTGCAGGGTGGTCTTGCGGCCCAGCTCGTCGTAGGTGGTCGCCAGGGTGCCACGCGAGTCCGTGGTGGTGTCCGCGCGCCCGTTGGCGTCGTAGTGGGTGGTGGAGTTCCTTGTCCGGGTCAGCTGTGGTCAGCTGGCGACCGCGCAGGTCGTAGGTGTAGCGCCACGTGTTCCGCTCGGAGGAGTCGGTGAGGGACGCAAGCAGGCCAGCTGCGTTGTACGTGCGCGTGGTCTTCTCGTACTGGGTCGTGGCCGCGCCCGGGACGGGGTTGCGGTCCTTGTACTGCCGCTCCTCGACGGTCCGGCCACGCACGTCCGTCAGGGTGAGAGTCGCGGTGCCGCCGTTGGGCGGAACGCTGGCGGTCCAGTAGTCGCCGTAAGTGTTGGTGGTCTCCCACGGCGGACTATACGGATTGTTCAGGGAGAGCTGGGAGACCGCGGAGACACGACCGCGGCCGTCGTACTTCGTCTCGAACGCCTGCGGTACCTGGTTCGGAACGACGGTGAACATCGAAGTCGTCGAGACGGCGACGCTGTTGTAGTACGGGGCATTGGTCCGAAACGCGCGGCCGTGGGTGTCGTAGTAAGTGTCGCTGACAACTCGTCCATTGACGCCGAGGGAGTCCGTCTGGGTCTGGCGAGCGCGGAGCAGGGAGTCGTAATAGGTGACGCTGGTGCCCCACAGGCCGTCCTCGTAGAGAGTCTTGGTGACGACGGTGGAGGGGGCGGTTGAGGAAAGGTTGTAGGTGAAGGTGACGTTGGGCGGAAGGGTCTTCGCCCGCCCCGTGCTCCATCCCTTGGTCAGGCGGCCCAGGGTGTCGTAGTCGCTGCTACTCGTGCGGCCGTTGGCATCCGTTGTGCTCAGGGCAAGACCACGCAGGCCGTCAAAGACCGTGGAGGACTCGTGGTTCTTGACGTTGGAGACCTTCACCGTGGTCGGCTGGGCACCGGCGGCCGGAGTGTACGTGGTGGTGACGGGCTGGTCGTCCTGGCCCTTGGCGGCGAGGACACGACCGTACTGGTCATAGGTGGCCTGGGCGACAGTCTCCCACACGGGTGTGTTGTCGCTCTCGTGCCGGGCGAGCTGCTCGATCTTAGTGGCGTTGGCCTTGCCCGCGTCCGGGGTGGCGCCGAGGGTCTTTCCGTCGTAGTACGTGCGGATGCTGCTGGTGATCTCGCCGGGGCGGGTCAGGCAGGCGGTGTTGTCCGAGGTGGTGACCTCGCTGGGGTAGGAGATCCGCCAGTTGGTGGTGTCCGGGGTGACGTAGTCGGTCACCGTGCAGCGGGCTTCGACGGTGCCCGCACCGTCGTCGGTCTGCTTGGTGAGAAGACCGTAGGTGGTGTCGTAGGTGCGGGTGGTGGTGAGGGTGCGCCAGGTGGTCCGGTCGTCGAGAAGGGTGCCGCTCTTCTCGGTCGCGGTGCCGGACAGATACGCCGTCTTCGCCGGGAGCGTGGGGGCCGGGTCTTCGGGCTTGTCTGGGTCGGTGATGCCCTTGACCGGCTGGGTGGCGGTGGCCTCGGATTGCCACGGGATATAGGTCGTCCGGGCGACGATCTTTCCTGCGGCGCCCTCGACGTCCCAGGTGTTGGAGCTGGCGACACGGCCCGCGAAGTCTTCGCGGTCGGTTATGCCGTTGATGGTGGCGGCCGGGCGAGTACTGCCGTCGGCGAGGGTGTCGCCCGCCATGCCGGTGAAGTGGACCTTGGAGGTCCTCACTCGGTTGGTGTCGCCGCCGCTGAAGGTGTTGACGGTGACGTAGCCGCGGAAGACGTTCCATGTGCGGTGCTTGTCGAGGGTGAACTCGCTGGTGTCACGCCGCCAGTGCGGGCCGCCGGAGTAGGTGTAAGAGGTGGTTTTGATCGGAGAGCCGCTGCCACCGGTGGTGTCGTCTTCGTCGATGCGGGTGACAAGGTACTTGTGGAACCAGTCCCTGGTCTCCTTCACCGCTCCGTCCGGGGTCCACCAAGCCGGGAAGCAGCGCATGTTGTTGGCATCTGCTGTAGGCAGGTTGGTGGGGGTGCACTGGGGCGCGGTGTAGGTGACGAGGGTCTGGCCACCGGTCTCGTTGGTGATCTTGGTGATGCGCTTGCGGTTGAGCGCGGGCCGGCCTTCGGCGGCGTCGACCCGGTTGGCCATGAGCACGCCCTCGAATATGACCGGGTTCAGCTTGATGTCCGCGGTGGGTCCGGCCTTGCCGGTGCGCTGGACGGAGTCGAGCCACATGGCCGGGGTGGAGGTGTCACCAGTCGCCGGGAAGGACTGGTCCAAGGCCCAGCTGTCGACGCCGACCATGCCGGTGCCGACCAGGGAGAAGGTGTTGATCCCCGTCAGGCGCTGCTTGGACCAGAACGATGGCGAGGCTTGAAGGCACTGGGTGCCGGAGGTGCAGTTGAGGTCGACGGGGGTGTCGGGAAAGTTGGCCTTGGTGAAGGCGCAGTCCGTCTCCTTGCAGCGCGGTGCGGTCGTGAAGCTGACACGGCCGGCCGGGTTGGTGGTGCTATACACGGCGCCGGCGCGCAGACCGTAATCGATGCGGTCGAGGTAGCCGCCGCGAGTGTAGGCCTTCGGATCGTCGATCTTGCTGTTCTGCGCGTAGTAGCCCCGTTCCTTGGTGTAGTACAGGGCCATGGCGTTGTCGTGGGGGTCGACGACGTAGTCGAGGTTCCAGCGCCAGCCCTGCTGCTCGGCGGAGGAGGCGAAGTCCGTGGCGTGTCCCTGCTCACCGCTGTGGTTGCCGTAGACCGGGACGGAGAAGACGGAGTTCGTTTCGGTCTTTCCGTCCGCCCAGCCGGGAAGACGGTTCTTGCCGAACCAGTACTGGGTGCCGTCGAGGGTGGTTACCTTCCAGTACTCGAAGTCCTCATCCCCGGAGTCCTCGACCCCGGAATGGTTCGGCTTGGTGTCGTATACGCGCTCGACGAGGGAGCCGTCGTCGCTCTCTAGCTTCCAGGTCTTCCTGCCGGCGTCCCAGATCAGCTCGCTGGAGGAGCCGTTGAGGGAGAGTGTGGCGTTCTCTGACTTCCAGCACAGGTCGCCGGACTTGACGGTTTCGTTGTTGCCGCCCTGCTTGTCGTTCTCGCAGGAGGCGTAGCGGCGTTCGATGAAGCCGGGCGAGTACTCCCAGCCCTCACCGATCCAGGACGCCTGGTTATTGGTCGAGGCGGTACGGCCGTCGACGGAGGAGGAGTTGTAGGACAGGGCAACGTTGGGCGTCAGAACACCGGGCGCGGCGGGGACGTCGATGGGTACGGTCCAGCCGAAGCCGCCGGAGTTGCCGCCCGCCGACCACGTTCCGGACGGTGCCAGGGAGGACGCCTTGTAGGAACCGTCGCTGCCGCTGGCGCCGGCAGTGGCGGCCAGAACGGTGACACCCGTCGTGCTGGCGGTGAATGCAGTGGGCGCCGCTGCCGTGGTCTTCGCCGACTCGGCGGCGCTGCCCTTCGTGGGCGAGGGCGCGGTGAGTGTGGCGGTGAGGGTGTGGTCGCTGGTGTTGTTCTCGGTGGCCAGCGGGGTCTGCTTGCGGCACTCAGGTTTGTCCGGAGACGTCAGAGCGCACGCGGGAAGGGTGACCAGCCGCAGGCGGGAGGACCAGCCGGCGGCGTAGGCGCCACGGATGGAGCTGTAGTCGACTTCGATCTCGACCGGACCGGCGGACGGGGCCGTCGCGTCCGTGGGACGTACGGCCAGGAGCAGACCGTCGACACCGGCCGCACGAGCGGCGGCACGGTCCTTGACTGATACCTCCGTCTTCCCCGGGGCTGCGGCGTTCTTCGAGGCGCGGGTGGAGGGCGCGGAAAGACGGATGGGCAGACCTCCGACCATCCGGGCTCCGCTAGCCGCGGTGTGCGGAGTAAGTGCCTCGGTGGCGGCAGTGGGCCAGCTGACGGCCGGTGCCTTCCACGGCGTGGACGGCTGCGGCTTCCTGTGACCCTGCGGCTTGAAGTCGGTTCCCTCGACGGACTCGGTCTTCGGCACCGCCGGTATTCCGGGTCGCTCGCCTGGTGCCGACCAGGTCGGAGCGGTGAGAAGGGAAACGCTCAGTGCCACAGTGAGTGTGCCGACTATTCCTGTCTGCATCGACAGGCTGCTTCGTCTTCTTCTGCACCTATAAATGGGCATGGCGAAGCCATTACGGAACAACATAGAAAGATCCCCACCCCGGTAGTACACAAAAGTTTGATGATCAAGCGGATCCAACACGACGCCACAGGCTCTCCACAACTACAAGCGAGAGGTTGCGCTCCAGTTCGTCAGGTCTAGACCGCCCTTTCTCGGGGCGAGTCTTGCCAAGTCCGGCCAAGGCTCCAGACAGCTGCTTTAGGGATGACTGCTGGCGCAAGCCGCATCTCAACGGCACCTGCCTGCCCCTCGCTCACGCACACTCGCTCCACTTAGGGAGATTCTTGCCAGCGGGTTGCGTATGAGTTGCGACTTGTGGAGACCTGGTGATCGGAATGTGCCTCCCGCAGGTTAGAGTGCCCGCCCAGGAGGAGCAGGAATTGTTTCCGCCGATGAGGAATGTTGCGCTCTCCGGAAAGGCATCAGTTCATGAGAACGACCAGATTCAGACGCGGACGCAAAGGGTTGGCGCTGGCGATAGCCGCGGCAGTGGTCCTGCCGGCTTCCGCTGCAGTCGCCCTGCCCGCCACTTCGTCTGCGGCCGCGCCCTCGACGGCAGAGACGGAGACGTCTCCGACGCCGTCCGCACTGTTCGAAGAGGTCGCCTTCGAGGAGGCGGCCAAGACGGGCAAGGTCATCGAGATCCTTGACCGCCGGGAGGAGAGCACCGAGTACTTCGCCAACCCCGGCGGTTCGACCACGCGCCGGTCCTACGGCATCCCGAAGTGGACGCGGTACGACGGCATGTGGCGTCTGACTGACGCCAAGCTCGTGCGGCAGTCCGATGGATCGGTCGCGCCGACGGCTCCCAGCTTCCCGATCACCTTCTCCGGCGGCGGTGACCAGCCGCTGGCGACGATGGCCAAGAAGGGCAAGAAGCTTGCTCTGACCTGGCCCACCGCACTTCCCGAACCGGTCCTGGACGGCACCACCGCCACGTATTCGTCGGTCCTTCCCGGTGTCGACCTCAAGCTCACCGCCGAGGTTGATGGCTTCGCCCAGCACCTGGTCATCCACACTCCCGAGGCCGCCGCCAACCCGGCATTGAAGAGCGTCGAACTCGGCCTGGTGACCGACGGTGTCACCCTCACCGAAGGGGCCGGCGGCAAGCTGCAGGCCAAGGACGGGAACGGCGAGACCGTCTTCAGTGCGCCCAGCCCCAAGATGTGGGAGCAGCCCGCGGTCCCGGCCGATGAGTCGTCCGGGACCACGTCGAGGACAGCAAGGCTCTCCGCCGCCTCCGAGCCGGTGCAGCCCGACAGCGCGCCAGTGAACGTGGACATCAGGGCCGACACGCTGACCCTGACGCCCGACGCCGAACTGCTGGCCTCCGCCGACCAGTTCCCGCTGGTCATCGACCCCGTCTTCTCGGGCGGATACCGCGAGAAGTGGGCTGTGGTGTACTCGGCCACACCCAACGCCGCCTACCCCAACGGCTCGGGCTGGAACTCCTCCAACCCGGAAGACGAACCCCGGGTCGGCTTCAACGACACGGGCAACACCGCGTCGTTCTTCGCCATGAACACCAACGGCCTCGAAGGCGCGACCATCAACAGCGCCACGTTCGCCGTCATGCAGACCCACTCCTACGTCTGCGAAGACTCCGCCGCAGGCCCGACCGAACTGTGGTCCGCCGGCGGTATCGTCGAGACCACCCCGACCTGGAACACCCAGGTCTGGGGCGACAAGCTCGACTCCCGTACCTTCGCGGGGGGCAACAACAATTGCCCAGAGACGGCAGGTGACGTCGGCAAGGACTTCTTCAGTGAGGCACTGAAGGCGTTCGTCCAGGAGGCCGCCGACAAGCACTGGGGCACCGCCACCTTCGGCCTGCGCCCGCCGGCCAGCTACCTGGGCAACCACAACGCCTACAAGCGGTTCAGGAACAACCCGGTGCTCGAGGTCGACTACAACTACGAGCCCGTCGTCACCGCCAAGGCCGCCTACGAGGGCTACTACGTCGAGTCCGGCGACGGAAACGTCCCCGTGGCCTGCGGCGGACGCATCGGCAACAGCGGCATCAGCCTGACCGCCAAGGTGAAGGACCAGGACAGCGGCCAGGTCACCGCCAACTTCCGCGTCAGGAACTCCAGCGGCACCTCCCTCACGTTCGCCCCCAACGAGAACCACGACATCGTTTACGGATCCGGCGAAGCCACCGTCACCATGCAGGCCCGCAACCTGCCCAACGGCACCTACACGTGGACCGTGTACGCCACGGACAACGAAGGCACCAGCAGCGCCGTGACGGCCCCGTGTTCCTTCTCCGTCGACCGGATCGGTCCCGATAAGCCGGTGACCGTCTACGACATGGACGGCACCTTTGCCGGCCAGTCCACCGACAGCTACAAGGCCCGTGTACCGCGACAGTTCAAGTTCACCAACCCGGTGAGCGACGTCGACGGATACTGCTTTGCGATGGACCGCCCCCTGTCCGCCGCTTCGACACCCCGCTGCCCCAACGGCACCTGGGTGGACGCTGGCACGGACGCCAAGCACACCGCCACGGTGACCATCACACCGTTCGACCATCCCGTCAGCACGATCAACGTCATCGCCTACGACAAGTTCGGCAACCGCTCTCCCGTTGCCAACGGCGACGACCAAGTCAACCTCACCACGACGAAACCGTCGTTCGTGTACGAGACCAACACCAATCCCGTAGACAACAAGTACGTAGCCGACCGGCCCGGTGACCTCGACGGCGACGGGTTCGCCGACTTTGTCGCGACCGACCCCGACGGCAAGCTCTGGTTCTACGGCGGCGACGGCCACCTCGGCTCCCCGGAGGCCCGGGAGATCGCCGGATACGGCGGCTGGACCGGCGCGCTCATCGCCCACCGCGGGGACCTGAAGGGCATGAGGTCCCGCGATTCGGTACCCGACGGCTACGAGGACTTCCTCGTCCGCCTGCCCGACAACAAGCTCTACGTATACCCCGGCAACGGCGTGGGCACGCCCTGGGTCTACACCCGCAAGGAACTCGGGCACCCGTCCCAGAAAGAGGACTGGCGTGGCCTGCGCCAGATGCTCCTTCCCGGCAACGTCGACGGAAAGCTCGGCAACGACCTCATCACCGTGGAATGCATCTGGGACGATGTGAACCTTCCACCGGAGAAGCGGAAGTGCGTCAACGCCCGTCTCATCCTGTACAGCGGCAACTGGATCGGCGGCGGCAGCAACGGCGGCCAAAACCAGACGGCGCCCTTCAACTGGGGCGCCCCTATCACCCTGGGTACCGGCGGCTGGCGCGACCTCACCAACCTCGCCGTCAGCGATGTCAACGGCGACTCCTACGCCGACCTCGTCGCCCGCGACCCCAGCGACGGCACGCTTTACCTTTACCGCGGCTGTGTCAACGACGCCGTCTCGTGCCCCGGCAGCGCCTACACGTTCCTCCCCCGCACCGTGTACGGCAGCGGCGGCTGGAACCAGCGGCCCTACCTGGCCTCTCCAGGCAACACACAGGGCACCCTGCAAAACGCCACGGTAGTGGAGCCGGCGTCGCCGGACATTCCCGGCTCCGTGGATGTGACGCACCAGTACAAGCGGTTCATTCCGACCGCAGGCCAGGAAGCCGGCGACATCTGGGCCACCACCCCTGCGGACCCCGACACCCCCGTCGAGTACGTCGACGCCGCCGGCATCGCGAAGAGCATCCTTTGTCCCTCTGGATGCCTGCTCATCTACCCCGGTGGCAAGACCTCGCACGGCGCACCGCGCCTCGCGGGGACCGCCGGATGGGCTACGACCATCCGCGGCATCTTCTAGCCGGCCATCAGTCTTGACGGCAGGCGTGGCACGTCTCCCCCGAGGCGTGGCACGCCTGCCGTCAAGCAAGGCCTTCGTCACCACCACAACCCAGCCGCAGCGCCACATCGCCGCGGACACCCACACCCCTGCGAAGGACTCATGAGACGTCTCATCCGCCGCACGGCCACGCTCGCCGCGGCCGCCGGTCTCCTCACTGCGGGAACCCTCCTCGCCCCGCCCACCGCATCCGCGGCCGACGAGCTGCGCCTGACGGGATACGACGTGGTGGCAGGGCCGGGCTCCATGCCCCGCTTCTTCCCGATCATCGAGTCGGGCACGACCCTCTGGGGGAAGGTCGTCATCACCGTCGGCACGAAGCCGATGACCGATCCCGCGGGCGCCGGGGCAGGACTCCCCAAGGGATACCTCGTCCACGCCAACAGTTGCACCCAGCCCGCCGGATACACGGGCGTCTTCGTCTGTGAAACGCCGATGACCGGCGACCCCGACGCCACCGTCCCCGCCGACGCCACCGACACCACCCTGTACTGGGGCTTCGCCTACATGCCGGACGGTGGCAATCTCGCCACGGCGGTGAAGGAGGCCCGCAGCGCGGGCAGCCTCCCGGCGGACGGGGGGCGCGGCACTGCCAAGGTCACGGTCAAGTCCGCTGCATCCGCCGCACTCAACACCGTCGCCTTCGACACCCCGCCCGTCCCGGACGGCGGCACGGTCCGACAGCAGCTCCGCATCCACGCCGCGGACGCCGGAACGCTCGCCCTGCGCTTCACCAAAGCCCCGGGCCAGCTCCTCAGGGCTACGCCGGTCATCCGCCTCGGCAAGCCGACCCCCGACGCGGGCGCCGAATGCAGCGTGCCCATTCCCGAACTCGACTCGGGGACAGCTGGGGCCAATCTGTACTGCGAGCTCGAACCCGGCGATCACGTCATCAGCTACGAGCTCACCAGCGCGCCGGGCCAGTACGCCCAGAAGTACGTGGCCTACACCAACTACAACCTCTACACCGCTGCCACTCCCCCCGAGGCCGACGTCCGCCAGACCAGCGCCCCGTTCACCGTCCAGGGCAGCCCGGTCCGCCCCTTCCACGGGCTCATGGCCCGCGACAGCACCGGCAAGCTGTGGAAGTACTCCGGCACGCGCAACGCCGAAGCGCCGCTCGCCTTCCGGGACCTGATCGGATCCGGCTGGCAGGCGTACACGGCCCTCACCTCGTTGTCCCCCTCCACGCAGGCCCCCTACGTCCCCGGCAGCGTGAAGCCGTCCGCCGTCACCCGGGGCCTGGGCGACGTCGTCGCCCGCGACTCCTCCGGCACCCTCTGGTACTACGACCGCCAGCTCGTCGCCGACAAGCCCTTCGCACCCCGCGTCCGCGTCGGCACCGGCTGGAACACCTACGATCGCATCAACGGCGCCGGTGACCTCGACCGGGACGGGTACGTCGACCTCCTCGCCCGCGACAAGGCCGGCGTGCTGTGGCTGTACAAGGGGACCGGCCGACTGGTCGACGGCAATCGGTTCAAAGCGCGGGGCCGAGTCGGCGCGGGCTGGGGCGGTTACGACCGGCTCGCCGGCGGCGACGATCTGACCGGCGACGGGCGCCCCGACCTCCTGGCCCGGGACAAGGCCGGTGTCATGTGGCTATACAAGGGCACGGGTAGCGGTACGGCCCCGTACGCCTCCCGGACCCGTGTCGGCGCGGGCTGGGGCGGTTACGACCAGCTCGTCGTCACCGGCGACCTCACCGACGACGGCCGCGCCGACGCGGTCGCCCGCGACAGGGCGGGCGTCCTCTGGCTCTACAAGGGCACCGGCAAGGCGACCGCCCCGTTCGCCTCCCGGACCAGGATCGGCGGCGGCTGGGGCGAGTTCAACCACCTGTTCTGACACCAACGGCACCACCACAAGCGGCCGGGGCTTCTACTCCTGACCAAAGGCTGTGAAGCTCCGGCCCCCTCCACGACCATCAAGGCTCCGCTCACCACTTGCTCAACGCGCAAGCGGTGGATCGTGGATCAGGGCCTCGTCGCTCGGCGGGGCCCGCTTCTTCCGGTACCCGTCCATGCCGTACCCCTCCCTGCGGGTGGTCGATGCCGTCGCTGTCGACAGCGGGGTCGGCGGCGAGCTTGCGGGCGATCGTCAGCCAGTCCACGCCGGCGAGGCGGCGCGCGATGGCGTCCGAGCGGCAGCGCGCGATGCCCGCACACGCGGCCTTGCCGTGCGTCCCACGTCGAGGTCCTTCGCGGCTCAGATGCGCCCCCAACCTCACAGGGCATTACAGCTAGGGCGTCGAGACGATGACACAGGACTCTCGGGACCGCGCTGGAGCGCATGCAGGGGAGGGCGGCGAAGCCCCGTCATCTCAACGGCCCCCGCACCCCTGCCGACAAGCGTCCGCCCGTCTGACCGCCAGAGCGTCGACAAGGGTGAAGATATTCGGCGTGGTGTGCGGCGTGTCACACCCGGGAGCCGTGGGATCGCCGTGGGATCATCGACCCGACTCCACATCCACACTGCACCCGAAACCGCAGGTCAAGAAGGTACGACCCCTGCAAGGCAGGCCGGGTGCGCTCGCTTCGCCGCACCGATGAGAGGCGATCGCTGCACGCGGAAACACCCCTTCAGGGGCGTTTTCGCAGGTCAGAACGTTTTTCTGTGGTGGGGCGGGTGGGACTCGAACCCACGGCCGACGGATTATGAGTCCGCTGCTCTAACCGGCTGAGCTACCGCCCCGAACGGTGAGGCGCGTACATGTGTGCGCGCCGTCTGCCGCAGCATAGCCGCTCATACGATCTCCTGCTCCGGAAGATCGGCTCTGCTGACCATGTAGACCACGCCCCGCCGCGCATGGTTCCCCGACACGCGAAAAAGGACCCCGAAGGGTCCTCTTCGTTCTGCTCCCCCGACTGGACTCGAACCAGTAACCTGCCGGTTAACAGCCGGCTGCTCTGCCAATTGAGCTACAGGGGATCGCGCTCCCCCGACTGGACTCGAACCAGTAACCTGCCGGTTAACAGCCGGCTGCTCTGCCAATTGAGCTACAGGGGATTGCTGCGTTGCACCGAACGTACCCAGTCCGGCCGAACCGGGAGGGCGCTTGCTCGCTGCGAGACATACATTAGCGCAAGCAGGGGGGTGCTCCGCCAATCGGTATCCCCAGGGCCTCCAGGGAAGGATCGCAGCCGTGCGGTACAAGCTGACGTTCGTCGTGGGACTCGCCCTCGGTTACGTGGTCGGCACGCGGGCCGGACGCGAGCGCTACGAGCAGATGAAGAAGTCCGCGAGGGACCTCGCGCAGAACCCCGCCGTCCGCAACGCCGCCGAGTCGGCGGCCCAGACCGGGCGCGAGGTCGCGGGCAAGGCCATGCACGCCGTGAGCGACACGATGGGCGACAGGCTGCCGTCGTCCGTGACGGACCGGGTCCACGCGCTGCGCGACCGCGGCCGGAGTAACGGGCGCGTCGAGGAAGACGACTGGGGCACCAGCAACACCTGATCCCCGTTCCGCCCCCGCGTGCGGCAGAATCACCTGTCATGGGGATAGTCGCCGGACTGGACAGCTCTGCTGGGTTCACACGCATCGTCGTCTGTGACGCGGACACGGGCGCCGTGCTGCGCCAGGGATACGCCCCCCACCAGGGCGACCCGAAGGCGGCCGAGGTCGATCCGCAGACCTGGCTGCTCTCCCTCGGGGAGGCCGCCACCGGCGGGCTCCTGGAGGGCGTGCAGGCCATCGGCGTCTCCGCCCAGCAGCACGGGCTCGTACCGCTCGACGCGCAGGGCGGTCTCGTGCGGCCCGCGCTCGTCGGCAACGACAAGCGGGCGCAGGTCGCCGCCGCCGATCTCGTCGAGTCGCTCGGCGGGCGCCAGGCGTGGGCCGAGGCCGTCGGCTGTGTGCCGGGCGCCGGGCAGCCGGTCGCCAAGCTGCGCTGGCTGGCCCGTACGGAACCCGAGAACGCGCAGCGGATCGCGATGGTCCTCCAGCCTCACGACTGGCTCGTCTGGCAGCTCCTCGGGCGGCCCGCGCGGCGCATCACCGACCGCGGCGCCGCCTCCGGCACCGGCTACTGGTCGGCCGGCACCGGCGCGTACCGCCCCGATCTCGTGGAACTCGCGCTCGGCCACCAGGCCGTACTGCCCGAGGTCCTCGGCCCGGCCGAGGCCGCCGGCACCACCCCCGAGGGGCTGCTCATCTCCGCCGGTACGGGCGAGACGATGGCCGCCGCCCTCGGGCTCGGGCTCGGCCACGGCGACGCGGTCGTCTCGCTCGGCGCCTCCGGCTCCGTGATGGCCGTGCACCACGAGGCCCTCGCCGATCCGAGCGGCATGATCACCTCGTTCGCCGACGCCACCGGCATGCACCTGCCCGTCGTCGCCACCTCCAACGCCGTACGGACGCTGCGCGGCACCGCCGAGATGCTGGGAGCGGAATCTCTCGAGGAGCTTTCCGCGCTCGCCCTGAAGTCGACGCCGGGCGCCTCCGGGCTCGTCCTGCTGCCCTATCTGGAGGGCGAGCGGACCCCGGCCCTGCCGCACGCCGCGGGCACGCTCAGCGGGCTGCGGCGCGAGTCGATGAAGCCCGAGCACCTGGCGCGGGCCGCGTTCGAGGGCATGCTCTGCGCGCTCGCCGACGCCCTGGACGTCCTGCGCGGCCGCGGGGTCGAGGTGCGGCGGATCTTCCTCCTCGGCGCCGCGGCCGGCCTCCCTGCCGTACAGGCCCTCGCACCGGCCCTCTTCGGCGCGCAGGTCGTCGTCCCCCAGCCGGCCGACTACGCGGCGCTCGGCGCCGCCCGGCAGGCCGCCTGGGCCCTCGGGGTCGCGCGGGGCACGCTGTCGCCGTCCGCTCCCCCCGCCTGGCAGGGGGCCGCCGCGCAGGTCCTGGAGGCGGGCGGTGACGAGCCGGCCGCGGGGCAGGCCGTGCGGCAGCAGTACGTGGCGACTCGGGAGCAGATCCACCCCGGCGCGTTCGACGCCTAGGACCCACACCCCCGGTTCGTAAAGTCTTCGCCAGGGCTCGCACCGCACCCCGAAACCGAGTCGTCTCGCGGAGGGGTGCGGGCGATAGTAGGTCCCGTGCTCATAAGACTTCTCCGAACCCACCTGCGGCCCTACCGAAAACCCATCGCGCTGCTCGTCCTGCTCCAGTTCCTGCAGACCTGCGCGAGCCTCTACCTGCCGACCCTGAACGCGGACATCATCGACAACGGTGTCGTCAACGGGGACACCGGCTACATCCTGCGTTTCGGCGCGCTGATGGTCGGCGTCTCCGTCGTGCAGGTCGTCTGCAACATCGGGGCCGTGTACTACGGCGCTCGGACGGCGTCCGCACTCGGCCGGGACGTGCGCGGTGCGATCTTCGACCGCGTGCAGTCCTTCTCCGCACGGGAGCTGGGGCACTTCGGCGCGCCCTCGCTGATCACCCGTACGACCAATGACGTGCAGCAGGTCCAGATGCTGGTCCTGATGGCGTTCACCCTGATGGTCTCCGCGCCGATCATGTGTGTCGGCGGCATCGTGATGGCGCTCGGTCAGGACGTGCCGCTGTCGGCCGTGCTGCTCGCGGTGGTGCCGGTCCTCGGTGTCTCCGTGACCCTCATCGTGCGGAGGATGCGGCCGCTCTTCCGGACCATGCAGGAGCGCCTCGACACCGTGAACCGGGTGCTGCGCGAGCAGATCACCGGCAACCGCGTCATCCGGGCCTTCGTGAAGGACGGGTACGAGGAGGAGCGGTTCCGCCGGGCCAACGCCGATCTGACCGACGTGTCGATGTCGACCGGCCGGCTGATGGCGCTGATGTTCCCGGTCGTGATGACCGTCGTGAACGTCTCCAGCGTGGCCGTCGTCTGGTTCGGCGCGCACCGCATCGACAGCGGCGGGATGCAGATCGGTGCGCTGACGGCCTTCCTCGCCTATCTGATGCAGATCGTGATGGCCGTCATGATGGCCACCTTCATGTTCATGATGGTGCCGCGTGCCGAGGTGTGCGCCGAGCGCATCGAGGAGGTCCTCGCGACCGAGTCCAGCGTCGTACCGCCGGCCGAGCCGGTGACGACCCTCGACCGGCGCGGGCACCTGGAGGTCAGGAGCGCGGACTTCCGGTACCCGGGCGCCGAGGAGTCGGTCCTGAAGGACGTCGGGCTCGTCGCCCGGCCCGGGGAGACCACCGCGATCATCGGGTCCACGGGCAGCGGCAAGTCGACGCTCCTCGGGCTCGTCCCGCGGCTCTTCGACGCGACCGGCGGCGAGGTCCTCGTCGACGGCGTCGACGTGCGGAAGCTCGACCCGGCCCTGATGGCGAGGACCGTGAGCCTGGTGCCGCAGAAGCCGTACCTGTTCTCCGGGACGGTGGCGACGAACCTGCGGTACGGGAAGCCGGACGCGTCCGACGAGGAGCTCTGGCACGCCCTGGAGGTCGCCCAGGCCGCCGACTTCGTCCGCAAGCTCGAGAACGGGCTTGACGCCCCGATCGCGCAGGGCGGCACGAACGTCTCCGGCGGTCAGCGGCAGCGGCTCGCGATCGCGCGGACGCTGGTGCGGAAGCCGGAGATCTACCTCTTCGACGACTCCTTCTCCGCCCTGGACTACGAGACCGACGCCCTGCTGCGCGAGGCGCTCCGGCGGGAGACGGCGGACTCGACGGTGGTGATCGTCGCCCAGCGGGTGGCGACCATCCGGGACGCCGACCGGATCGTCGTCCTCGACGAGGGCCGGGTCGTCGGCACGGGCCGGCACCAGGAGCTGATGGCGGAGAACGAGACGTACCGGGAGATCGTGCTCTCCCAGCTGACCGAGGCGGAGGCAGCCTGATGGCCGGTCCTGGCGGACGCATGATGGCCGGTGGCGGCCCCGACCAGCGGTCGATGGACTTCAAGGGCTCGGGCAAGCGGCTGCTCAAGCAGCTGGCGCCCGAGCGCGCCACGCTCTGGGTGATGCTGCTCGCGGGTGTGCTGTCGGTGGCGGCCTCCGTGGTCGGGCCGAAGATCCTCGGCAAGGCGACGGACCTCGTCTTCGCGGGTGTCGTCGGGCGGCAGACGGCCGATGTGGCCTCCACGAAGGCGGAGGCGATCGCGGGGCTCCGCGCGTCGGGCGACTCCGGCATGGCGGACATGCTGTCCGGGGTCGACTTCATCCCCGGGCAGGGCATCGACTTCGGCGCGGTCGGCGAGGTCCTGCTCTGGGTCCTCGTGATCTACGTGGCGGCGGGGCTGCTCATGCTGGTCTCGACCCGTCTGTCGATCAAGGTGATCAACCGGACGGTCTTCCGCATGCGCGAGGACGTCCAGACGAAGCTGGCGCGGCTGCCGCTGTCGTACTTCGACAAGGCGAAGCGCGGCGAGGTGCTGTCCCGGGCGACCAACGACATCGACAACATCTCGCAGACGCTCCAGCAGTCGATGGGCCAGCTGATCAACTCGCTGCTCACGATCGTCGGCGTGCTCGCGATGATGTTCTGGATCTCGCCGCTGCTCGCGCTGGTGGCGCTGGTGACGGTGCCGGTCTCGGTCTTCGTCGCGGCGAGGATCGGCAAGCGCTCGCAGCCGCACTTCGTGCAGCAGTGGAAGTCCACGGGCACGCTCAACGCGCACGTGGAGGAGATGTACACCGGGCACAACCTGGTGAAGGTCTTCGGCCGGCAGGACGAGTCCGCGAAGGACTTCCGCGAGCAGAACGAGGCGCTGTACGAGGCCGGGTTCAAGGCGCAGTTCAACAGCGGTGTGATGCAGCCGGTGATGTTCTTCGTCTCGAACATCAACTACGTCCTGGTGGCCGTGGTCGGCGGTCTGCGGGTGGCGAGCGGCACGCTCTCCATCGGTGACGTGCAGGCCTTCATCCAGTACTCCCGCCAGTTCTCGATGCCGCTGACACAGGTCGCGTCGATGGCGAACCTGGTGCAGTCGGGCGTGGCCTCGGCGGAGCGGATCTTCGAGCTCCTCGACGCCGAGGAGCAGGAGCCGGATGCCCCGCGGAGCGAGCACCCGGCGGACCTCATGGGCAAGGTCGCCCTGGAGGGGGTGTCCTTCCGGTACGAGGAGGACAAGCCGCTCATCGAGGACCTGTCGCTCACCGTGGAGCCGGGGCAGACGGTCGCGATCGTCGGCCCGACGGGCGCCGGCAAGACGACCCTGGTCAACCTCCTCATGCGGTTCTACGAGGTGACGGGCGGCCGCATCACCCTGGACGGGACGGACATCGCGAAGATGTCCCGCGAGGACCTGCGGAAGGGCATCGGCATGGTCCTCCAGGACACGTGGCTCTTCGGCGGGACCATCGCGGACAACATCGCGTACGGCACGACGCGCGACGTGACCCGGGCGGAGATCGAGGAGGCGGCGCGGGCCGCGCACGCCGACCGGTTCGTCCGCACCCTCCCTCAGGGGTACGACACCGTCCTCGACGACGACGGGGCGGGGGTCAGCGCGGGCGAGAAGCAGCTGATCACCATCGCCCGGGCGTTCCTGTCCGATCCGGTGATCCTCGTCCTCGACGAGGCCACCAGCTCGGTCGACACCCGCACCGAGGTGCTGATCCAGAAGGCGATGGCCCGACTGGCCCACGGGCGTACGTCGTTCGTCATCGCGCACCGGCTCTCCACGATCCGGGACGCGGACGTCATCCTGGTCATGGAGAACGGCTCGATCGTCGAACAGGGCACGCACAAGGAGCTGTTGGCGTCCGGCGGGGCCTATGCCCGGCTGTACACGGCGCAGTTCGCGCAGGCGGTCGTCGAAGTCGACTGACCCGGCACGTGACCCATGCCGCATGATGTGCGGCATGGGTCACATAACCAAGAATTCCTGGGTGCCGTCGGTCCCGCTGCGGGTGAGCGCCCAGGGCGTGGAGTTGGCGGCGCTGCTGCTCGGGGCGGACGGCCGGGTCCGGGGGGACGCGGACATGGTCTTCGAGGGGCAGCCCGTCCATCCGTCGCAGGCGGTGCGGCACGAACCGGCGGAGTTGGTCCTCGTGTTGCACGAGGTGGAGGCGTCCGTCGAGCGGATCGTGATCGCAGGTACCGCGAGCGGTGGCGCCCTGACGACGGTCGCCCCTGACGGGGCGGCCGTCGCCTCGTACACGGTGACGGAGGCGCCGGACGCGACCGCCGTCGCCTTCGCGGAGTTCTTCCGGGAGTCGGGCGGCTGGAAGTTCGCCGGGGTCGGGAAGGGGTACGTCTCCGGGCTCGCCGGGCTCGTCACCACGTATGGGGTCGAGGTCGCGGAGGAGGAGCCGGTCGTCGCCGGGCCCGTACCGCTGACCGGTGTGGTGAAGATGCCGGGCGAGGCGCCGCCCGTGGAGGGTGTGCCCGCCGCCGGGGAGTCGGTCGGGACGCCCGTCGCCGGGGAGTCGGCCGCGACGCCCGCCGCCGGGGAGTCGGCCGCGACGCCCGCCGCCGCGGGGGCGGTCGCGACGCCCGCTCCTGCGGGGCCGTTCCCGCCGGCCGACCGGCCGTACGAGCTCGTCGAGGGATGGGAGTTCGGCCCCGTCTTCGAACCCTTCGTCGCCGAGGGGCTCGGCAACGACGTGATCGCCCTGGACGACCGGGTCGGAGACGGCCCCGTCCTCGTCGAGCTCGCCCAGGAGGACCGCGGGTACCTGGGCCTCTTCACGCTCGACCGACGCAACAAGGACGAGACCGCCTACCTCTTCAACGACCTCCTGCCCGACTTCCGGGGCGGCACGTTCGCCCAGGTCCCCAAGGGCCGGCCGCTGCGCATGCGGCTCAGCGCCGAGAACCGCTGGATCCTGCGGGTGAAGCCCCTGGCCGCCGCCCGCCGTCTGGAGGGAACGCTGCACGGCTACGGCCCCGAGCTGTTGCTCTACCTCGGCAACGGGGCGGACCTCCGGGTGGACTTCCAGCCCAGTCCGGAGGACGGCCGCGGCTATGCCGGCATCCAGAGTTACGGGGTCGAGGGACGCACCGGCGGACGCCTGCCCGATATGGACCTGCTGCTCAACGAGATCGGGCCGCTCCGGCAGACCGTCCCGGTCCCGCGGGGACCGCAGCTGCTGCACCTCCGCGCCGAGGGCGCGTGGACGTTCACGGTCAAGGAGCTCGACTAGTCGAGATAGCCCCGCAGTTGGTCGGCGTAGGCGTGGTCCCGGAGTTTGCTGAGGGTCTTGGACTCGATCTGGCGGATGCGTTCGCGCGTCACGCCGAAGATGCGGCCTATCTCCTCCAGGGTGCGGGGCCTGCCGTCGTCGAGGCCGTAGCGGAGCTGGACGACCTTCCGTTCGCGTTCGCCGAGGGTGGAGAGCACGTCCTCCAGGTGGCGGCGGAGCAGCAGGAAGGCCGCGGACTCGACGGGTGAGGCGGCGTCGCCGTCCTCGATGAGGTCGCCGAGGGCGACGTCGTCCTCCTCGCCGACGGGGGCGTGCAGGGAGACCGGTTCCTGGGCGAGGCGGAGGACCTCGCCGACCCGCTCGGGGGCCAGGTCGAGCTGGGCTGCGACCTCCTCGGCGGTGGGTTCGTAGCCCCGCTCCTGGAGCATGCGGCGCTGGACGCGGATGACCCGGTTGATGAGTTCGACGACGTGGACGGGGACGCGGATGGTCCGGGCCTGGTCGGCGAGGGCCCGGGACATGGCCTGGCGGATCCACCAGGTCGCGTACGTGGAGAACTTGTAGCCGCGCGCGTAGTCGAATTTCTCGACGGCTCTGATGAGGCCGAGGTTGCCCTCCTGGACGAGGTCCAGCATGGTGAGGCCGCGCCCGACGTATCGCTTGGCGACGGAGACGACGAGGCGGAGGTTGGCCTCGATGAGTTTGCGTTTGGCGATCCGGCCGAGGACGACGAGCCGGTCCAGGTCCCCCGCCAACCGGCTGTCCAGGTCGGGGGTGTTGGCGAGTTTCTCCTCGGCGAAGAGTCCGGCCTCGACGCGCCGGGCCAGGTCGACCTCCTCCGCGGCGCTGAGGAGCGGGATGCGGCCGATCTCGCGGAGGTACTGGCGGAAGAGGTCGGAGGAGGGCGCGTTGCCACCGAGGTCGGTGCGGCGCCGCTGGACCGGGATCTCGGGCTCCTCGTCGAGGTCGGGCTCTGGTTCCGCCGGGCGCGGTGGCTGTTCCTGGGACGCGGACACGGACTCGGTCGGGGTCTCGGTCTGGGTCTGCACGGGGGGCGACCTCCAGGGCGGGTGATCGCTGCCGGTTCGGAGGGGGCATGCGGCAGCAGGACGGCACCGTCGACCAGTGTGGGGTACGACACATCGCCGCCACGAGGGGCGTGCGGTGACTTTTTGAATCCGCCCCATCACCGACGGTCAGAGGCACCGCCGGGTCAGGGGCGACGGTGAGCGGTACCGACGGTCAGCGGTACCGACGGTCAGAGAGCCCCGGCGCCGTTGTTCCGCAGGGACTGGCCGTACTGCGTGAGCACCCACAGTTCGTTCTGCACGGCCGAGAGCTGTTCCGGGTCGGCGTTCGAGCCGAGCCGGGCCAGGGTGCCCTGGACGTCGCGGATGCGGCGGTCGACGGCGCGCAGCCGGACGGTGACGAGCTGGTCGCCCGCGTAGGCCTCGTCGACGGACTTGGCGAAGATCGTCTCGACGGCGAGTTCGGTGACTAGGGCGCGGACGCTGTCGTTGGGGGCGGCCTCGCGGACGGTGGCGAGGTAGTCGGAGGGGGCGCCGGTGGCGCCGCCCGCGTCCTGGACGCACTGGCGGACGGCCGCGTAGGGCGGGGCGGTGAACTCGTCGATGCCGTACGCGTCGAAGGCCGGGGAGACCAGTTCGGGGCGCTGGAGGGCGAGCTTGAGGAGTTCGCGCTCGGTGCGGTGGGCGGGGCTGCGCAGGTTGAGCGCGGGGCCGGAGGTGGCGGCGGACGGGGCCGGGGTGTCGTAGCCGCGCTGCGGGGCCGGCTGAGCGGGGCCCTTGCCGCCGCGGTCGCGGGCCCAGCGGGCGAGCTGGGCGACGCGCTTGACGACGAACTGGGTGTCGAGGATGCCGAGCATGCCGGCGAGCTGGACGGCGACCTCGTGCTGCGCGCCGATGTTCTTGATGCGGGCGACGACGGGGGCGGCCTCGTCGAGGGCGGCGGCGCGGCCGGCCGGGGTCTCCAGGTCGTAGCGCTTCACGATCTGGCGGAGCGCGAACTCGAAGAGCGGGGTGCGCGGCTGGACGAGTTCGGCGACGGCCGCGTCGCCCTTGGCGAGCCGGAGTTCGCAGGGGTCCATGCCGTCGGGGGCGATGGCGATGTACGTCTCAGCGGCGAACTTCTGGTCGTCCTCGAAGGCGCGCAGGGCGGCCTTCTGGCCGGCGGCGTCGCCGTCGAAGGTGAAGATGACGCGGGCCGAGCCGTTGTCCATGAGGAGACGGCGGAGGATCTTGATGTGGTCGCCGCCGAAGGCGGTGCCGCAGGTGGCGATGGCGGTGGTGACGCCGGCGAGGTGGCAGGCCATGACGTCGGTGTAGCCCTCGACGACGACGGCCCGGCTGACCTTGGCGATGTCCTTCTTGGCCAGGTCGACGCCGTAGAGCACCTGGGACTTCTTGTAGATCGGCGTCTCGGGCGTGTTGAGGTACTTGGGGCCGTTGTCGTCGTCGCGGAGCTTGCGCGCGCCGAAGCCGACGACGTCGCCGCCGACGTCCCTGATGGGCCACATGAGGCGGCCGCGGAAGCGGTCGATGGGGCCGCGGCGGCCGTCCTGGGAGAGGCCGGAAAGGATCAGTTCCTTGTCGGAGAAGCCCTTGCCGCGCAGGAAGCGGGTGAGGTGGTCCCAGCCGGCCGGGGAGTAGCCGACGCCGAAGTGGGCGGCGGCTGCCTGGTCGAAGCCGCGCTCGGCGAGGAACTTGCGGCCGATCTCGGCCTCGGGCGAGTCGAGTTGGTCGATGTAGAACTGGGTGGCGACCTTGTGCGCCTCGACCAGGCGGATGCGCTCCCCGCGCTGGTGGCCGGGGTTGTAGCCGCCTTCCTCGTACCGCAGGGTGATGCCCGCCTTCGCGGCGAGGCGCTCGACCGTCTCCGAGAAGGAGAGGTGGTCGATCTTCATCACGAAGGCGAAGGTGTCGCCGCCCTCCTGGCAGCCGAAGCAGTGGAAGAGTCCCTTGCTGGGGCTGACCTGGAAGGAGGGCGACTTCTCGTCGTGGAAGGGGCAGAGGCCCTTGAGGTTTCCGCCGCCCGCGTTGCGCAGCTGGAGGTACTCGGACACGACGGCGTCGATCGGGACCGCGTCCCGGACCGCCTTCACGTCGTCATCGTTGATCCTGCCTGCCACGCATGAAGTGTACGGGGGTCCGGGGGTCGCCCCCCGGGAAATGTCGGGGCCGGGGACGGACGGGCTACGAGACCAGGCTCTCCAGGGGTACGGAGGGGTCGGCGAGGGCCTCCGGGTCCACGGCCGCACGGGAACGGATGAGCTTCTGGATCGGCTCTGTGACGTCCCACACATTCACGTTCATGCCCGCGAGGACGCGGCCCTCCTTCAGCCAGAAGGCGATGAACTCGCGCTTGCCGGTGTCACCGCGGACGACGACCTGGTCGTACGTGCCCGGGGGCGCCCAGCCGGAGTACTCCATGCCCAGGTCGTACTGGTCGGAGAAGAAGTAGGGCACCCGGTCGTAGGAGACGGTCCGGCCGAGCATGGCGCGGGCGGCGACGGGGCCGCCGTTGAGGGCGTTGGCCCAGTGCTCGACGCGGAGCCGGGTGTGGAGCAGCGGGTGGTGGGCGGCGGCCACGTCCCCGGCGGCGTAGATGTCGGGGTCGGAGGTGCGCAGCGACTCGTCGACGGCGATGCCGCCGCCGTCGGCCCGGTCGACGAGGGCGAGCCCGGAGTTCTCGGCGAGGGCGGTACGGGGCGCGGCGCCGATCGCGGCGAGCACGGCGTGCGCGGGGTGCTCCTCGCCGTCGTCGGTGCGGACGGCGAGGACCATGCCGTCCTGGCCGACGATCTCGGTGAGCTTCACGCCGAAGTGGAAGCGGACGCCGTGGTCGGTGTGGAGGTCGGCGAAGAGCTGGCCGAGCTCGGGGCCGAGGACGCGGTGGAGCGGGGTGGGCTCGTACTCGACGACGGTGACCTCGGCGCCGTAGCCGCGGGCGGCGGCGGCGACCTCCAGGCCGATCCAGCCGCCGCCGGCGATCACCAGGTGGCCGTTGTCCCGGCCGAGGGTCGCGAGGACCTGGCGGAGCCGGTCGGCGTGGGCGAGCCGGCGCAGGTGGTGGACGCCGGCGAGCTCGGTGCCGGGGACGTCGAGGCGGCGGGGCTCGGCGCCGGTGGCGAGGAGCAGCTTGTCGTAGCGGATGACGGTGCCGTCGCCGAGGCGCACGGTGCGGGCCTCGCGGTCGACGGCGGTGACGGCCTGGCCGAGGTGGAGCTCGATGTCGTTCCGCGCGTACCAGGCGGCCTCGTGGACGAAGACCGTGTCCCGCTCCTTGGCGCCGGTGAGGTAGCCCTTGGAGAGGGGTGGGCGCTCGTAGGGGTGGTCGCGTTCGTCGCCGATGAGGATCACCCGGCCGTTGAACCCCTCGGAGCGCAGCGTCTCCGCCGCTTTGGCCCCTGCCAGTCCTCCGCCCACGATGACAAAGGTCTGATCTGCGTCGACCACGTCGATTCCTCCTCGTTGCGACCGGTTCCAACCTACGCCCCCCGGCGTTCGTCCGGCCGTACCGCCTCGGGGCGTGCATGCGAGCGTCCCGCACGGAGCCGGGGGACGGAAGAGGCCCTGCGACACCCCCTACGCGTGGTGGGGGCGGAGGCGGGCGTGGAGGGCGCGGGCGGAGGCGTCGGTGAGGGAGGCGATCTGGTCGACGATGACGCGCTTGCGGGCCCGGTCGTCGCGGGCCGTGTCGAACGCGGCCCGGAACTGCGGTTCGAGGCCGTCGGGGGCGCGGACGACGAGGGCCTCGGCGAGTTCGGCGACGACGACGCGCTGGTCGGCGCGGAGCACTTCCTGTTCGGCGCGCTGCATCACGTACCGGTCGGCGACGGCCTTGAGGACGGCGCATTCGTTGCGCGCCTCGCGGGGGATGACGAGTTCGGCGCCGTACCGGGTGAGGCGACCCGAGCCCCATGTCCGGCGGGTGGCGCCCTCGGCGGCGAGGCAGAGGCGGCCGATGAGCTGGCTGGTGGCGTCCTTGAGGCGGGCCTGGGCGACGGCCGAGCCGTCGTAGCCGTGCGGCCACCACTCCTGGTCGACGAGTCGGTCGAGGGCCTCGGCGAGCTCCTGCGGGTCGGTGTCCTCGGGGACGTAGCGGCCGATGGCGACGGACCAGATGTCGGCGCGCTCGGGCTCGGAGAGCAGCATGTTGGGGTCGATGTGGCCGGCGTGCAGGCCGTCCTCGAAGTCGTGGACGGAGTAGGCGACGTCGTCGGCCCAGTCCATGACCTGGGCCTCGAAGCACTTGCGGTGGGCGGGGGCGCCCTCCCGGATCCAGGCGAAGACGGGGAGGTCGTCCTCGTACACGCCGAACTTGGGCGAGCCGGGGTCGTCGGGGTGGCCGCCGCGCGGCCAGGGGTACTTGGTGGCGGCGTCGAGGGCGGCGCGGGTGAGGTTGAGGCCGACGCTGACGAGCTCGCCGTCCGTGTCCTTGACGAAGCGCTTGGGCTCGATGCGGGTGAGGAGGCGGAGCGACTGGGCGTTGCCCTCGAAGCCGCCGCAGTCCTTGGCGACGTCGTTGAGCGCCTGCTCGCCGTTGTGCCCGAAGGGCGGGTGGCCCATGTCGTGGGAGAGGCAGGCGGCCTCGACGAGGTCGGGGTCGCAGCCGAGGGCGGCGCCGAGCTCGCGGCCGACCTGGGCGCACTCCAGGGAGTGGGTGAGCCGGGTGCGGGGGCTGGCGTCCCAGGCGTGGCTGCGGGTGCCGGGGGTGACGACCTGGGTCTTGCCGGCGAGCCTGCGCAGCGCGGCGGAGTGCAGTACGCGGGCGCGGTCGCGCTGGAAGGCGGTGCGGCCGGGGCGCTTGTCGGGTTCGGCGGCCCAGCGCTCGGTCGCGGCGGAGTCGTAGCCGGGGGTGTCGGCGCCGGGGCCGCCGGTGCCGACGGCGTCGCCGGTGCCGACGGTGAAGCCGGTGCCGCCCGTGACGTCGGTGCCGGTGCCGACGGCGTCGTCGGTGCCGCCCGTGACGTCGGTGCCGCCCGTGATGTCGCTGATGCCGCCGTTGCCTTCGATGCCTGCCGTGCCTTCGTTGCCGTCCATGCCCCGAAGGTAACCGGAGGGACCGACAGATGAGCTCAGACGGCGGCGAGTTCCCGCGTGGGGGTGGTGGTGACGCCCGCGAGGGCCCGGTCGTAGCGGTGGAGGACGAGGCGGGCCAGGGCCGGGTGGGCGCCGAGCGGGGCGGCGGCGATCCAGGGGGCGTGGGCGGCGCTGCGGGTGGCGAAGAGACCGGGGGCGGTGAAGCAGGAGGCGACGGCGACCCGGTGGCGGCCCCGGGCCGCGAGGGCGCGGACGGCCTCGGGGACGGTGGGCGCGGCGGCGGAGGCGTACGCGGGGAGGACGGGCACGCCGCCGAGGCGCTCGCCGAGGAGGGCGGCGATGCGGCGGATCTCGGTGCCGGACCGGGGGTCGCGGGAGCCGGCGGAGGCGAGGACGACGCCGGTGGCGCGGGAGGTCCCGTCCCCGGGGCTCCAGCCGGCCTCGGCGAGCCGGTCGGCGAGGGCCTCGACGAGGAGGGGGTGCGCGCCGAGCGGCTCGGCGACCCGGGCGCGGAGGCCGGGTGCGGCGGCGAGGGCGGCGGGAAGGTCGTGGGTGACGTGGTGGCCGGGGGCGAAGAGGAGGGGTACGAGGACGGCGTCCCGGCCCTCGGCGGCGAGTCCGGTGAGGGTGTCGTCGAGGAGGGGTGCGTTCAGCTCGATGTGGGCGAGGCGCACGTCGAGCCCGGGGCGCAGTTCGCGGACCCGGTCCAGGAGGCGGCTCAGGGTGGCCCGGGCGCGGGGGTCGCGGCTGCCGTGTCCGACGGCGACGAGGGTGGGTGCGCCGGGCGCCTGCGGGACGGGGGTGGGTGCGTTCATGGGCGGGCGCGTCCTCGGGAGGGGGAGGTGGCTGAGCCGCGCCCCGAGCTGCTCGGCGATGCCGCCGAGCCACTCGGGTGCGCTGTCGAACGTGCTGTCCGGCTCCGTCATGCACCGATCCTGAGGGCTTCAGATTGCCTGCCCGTTGCGCGGGGGTCACGACTGTTTGCCGTGACCTCACGCGCGCCCTTCGGCGGGTGTCAGGCGCCGAGCCAGACCCGCAGCGCGCCGATCTCCTCGAAGCCGGCGGCGAGTGCCGGGGGCAGGTCGTCGCCGGATTCGTAGCCGACGACGGGCCGGTCGTCGGGGGCGGCGGCGAGGACGCCCGCCCAGGTGTGGGAGGAGTCGGTGTCTCCCGTGGCGAAGAGGTTGGAGACGCCGGTGACGCCGTCGCTCGCGCTGAGGACCGCGCCGCCGAGGATCCGGCCGTCGGCTGCGTATCCCGCGACGATCGTCGTCGCCGGGTCGGCGAGGAGCTCGGGGCGGAAGAGCGCCGCGTCGTCGGCGTCGTCGCCGCTCCAGGCGAGAGCCCAGGCGGCGAGCTCCTCCGGGGTGCGGACCGGGCGCCACTCGCCGGTGACGGGCTGCGCGGGGAGGCCTGCCGGGCGGTGGATCCAGCCGGCCTCGAAGAGGAGGCGGAAGCCCTCGGAGGCCAGGTCGAGGCGGGCGAAGCTGTCCTTGACCGAGGCGCCGGGGGTGGTGTGGTCGATGCCGGACAGGACGTCCTTCACGTCCGCGTCCTCCGTCAGCGTGACCGCGTCCGGGTAGTAGAGCGGGGTACGGCGGGCGTTGGTCCAGGCGCGGGGCCCGAAGGCGCCGGGGTGTCCGTGGGCGCGGCACATGGCCTGGCACCACTCGGCGTTGTTGCGGACCGCGTCCCCGAGGACGGCATCGACGATCATGGGCGGATCGTAGGGCCCGAGGCCGTGTCCGGAAAGCAGCGCCGTCTGCCCGGCTCAGGCGGGACTTTCCGGAAACGCCCTAGGGCGGCGGCGGGCGCGAGGTCCTCACCTCCGCCGCCGCCCGGCCGCCGGGGGCTCCTCAGAGCTCGGGCCGGTCCGGGTGCCACACGTACCGGATGTCCGGCTCCCGCTCCTCGTTGCGACTGCCGTCGGTGCGCTCGGCGGCGACGAAGCCGTGCCGTTCGTAGAAGCGGCACGCCGGGGCGTTGACCTGGAACGTCCACAGCGTCAGCCCGGTCGGCCGGCTCTGCTTGGCCTGCTCCACGAGTCGGTCGCCGATGCCCTGGCCACGCCACGGCGTATCGATGTAGAGCTGATCCAGGTCTTCGTCGTCCAGGACCATCATGGCGACGACCGAGCCGTCGACCGTGGCCACCCAGGTCTCCTGGTTCGGTACGACGATCTCCCGGAGCCAGTACCGGACCTCGTCGTCCGTGTGCGCGCGGCGCACGCTCGGGAGCGCCGCCGTGTACGAGCGGAGCCATACGTCGGCCACCGCGGCGGCATCGGAATCGGCCGCACGGCGTATGTCAAAGTTTTCGATCTTCACGGCTCGGATGGTACGGGCCCGCGCACCTCTCCCTCTCCTCTTTTTTCCTTCCGAATCACGGAATATCTTTTCCGCTATGAGAATGTCCCCGCCCTCTCTCCCCCGGCGCACCGCCGCCGAATTCATCGGTACCGCCGCCCTCGTCGCCGTCATCGTCGGGTCCGGCATCCGCGCCGACTCCCTCAGCCAGGACATCGGTGTCCGGCTGCTCGCCAACGCCGCCGCCTCCGCCCTCGGCCTCGGCCTGCTCATCGCCCTCATCGGCCCGCTCTCCGGGGCCCACTTCAACCCCGTCGTGACCCTCTCCGAGTGGTGGTCGCGGCGGCACGAGCGCGGCGGGCGCGAGGCCCTCGCCTACATCGCCGCCCAGGCCGCCGGAGCCGTCACCGGCGCCCTGCTCGCCGAGGCCATGTTCGGGCGGGCGCCCGGCTCCTGGGCCACCGAGCCCCGCGCGGCGCTCCACCTCCTCCTCGGCGAGGCCGTCGCCACCGCCGGGCTCGTCCTCGTCGTGCAGGGCCTGCGCCACATCGGCCGCCCCGGGCTCGCCCCGGTCGCGGTCGCGGGGTACATCGGCGCGGCGATCTGGTTCACCTCCTCCGGCTCCTTCGCCAATCCGGCGGCCACTCTCGGCCGCGCGTTCTCCGACTCCTTCACCGGGATCGCCCCCGGCTCCGTGCCCTCCTACGCCGCCGCGCAGCTCCTCGGCATGGTCATCGGCCTCGGGCTCGCCGGTGTGCTGTACGGAACACTCCCGGCCTCAGGCGAACCGAAGCCGGCCGATCCGCGTCGGACGGGGTGACAGCACCACACCCAGCGATGGAGGTTCCCGCATGCCGGCTCGGCCGATCCGCTGGCCCCGCACGACCCGGGGCCGTCGCCGCACCGTCCAGGCCGTCATGCTCGGCGTGGTCCTCGCGCTCGCCCCGGCCACCTGGATGCACACGGTCGCCGAGCCCCGGCTCCGTACCACCGCCGACGTGCCCGCCCGGGACGTCGGCGTCGTCTTCGGCGCCGGGCTGTGGCAGGGGCGCCCCACCCCGTACCTCGCGCACCGGCTCGACACGGCCGCCGAGCTGTACCGCGCGGGCAAGGTCCGGGTCCTGCTCGTCACCGGCGACAACAGCAGGACCGCGTACGACGAGCCCAGCGCCATGCGCACCTACCTCACCGAGCGCGGGGTGCCCGAGGACCGGATCGTCAGCGACTACGCGGGCTTCGACACCTGGGACTCCTGCGTCCGGGCCAAGAAGGTCTTCGGCGTCGACCGGGCCGTCCTCGTGACCCAGGACTTCCACATCAAGCGGGCCGTCGCGCTGTGCGGGGCGGCGGGCGTCGACGCGTACGGGGTCGGGGTCGCCGAACCCCACGACCGCACCTGGTACTACGGCACCACCCGGGAGCTGTTCGCGGCGGCCAAGGCCGCCCTCGACGCGGGCCTGCGCCCCGACCCCCACTTCCTCGGACCGAAGGAACCGGGCGTCACGGAGGCCCTCGCCTCACCTCGCGACCGGCGGTGAGCTGAGCGGAGAGCCCCGCGTCCGTAATACGCGGCGCCGCCCCGCGTAACACGTCTGACGCACGCTGGCCGTATGTCCGAGGTCACCGCCGTTCCCACCCACTGCCCCTACTGCGCCTTGCAGTGCGGCATGTCGCTCCGCCCCACCGGCACCCCGGAGCTGCCCGCCGAGGTGGTCGACCGGACCGATTTCCCCGTCAACCGGGGCGCCCTGTGCGGCAAGGGCCGCACCGCCCCCTCCGTACTCTCCTCCCGGGTCCGGCTCTCCGAACCCCTGGTCCGATGCCCTGACACGGGGGATCTGCGGCCCGCGACCTGGGAGGAGGCACTCGCCGCCGTCGCCGACGGACTGAGCAGGACCCGCGCCGACCACGGTGCCGATGCCGTGGGGGTCTTCGGCGGCGGCGGGCTCACCAACGAGAAGGCGTACACGCTGGGGAAGTTCGCCCGGCTCGTGCTCGGCACCTCGCAGATCGACTACAACGGCCGGTTCTGCATGTCGTCCGCCGCCGCCGCGCACGGCAGGGCCTTCGGCCTCGACCGGGGACTCCCCTTCCCGCTGGAGGACATCCCCAAGACGGGCTGCGTGATCCTCGTCGGCTCCAACCTCGCCGAGACCATGCCGCCCGCCCTGCGCTACCTCACCGAGCTGAAGGAGAACGGCGGGAAGCTGATCGTCGTCGACCCGCGCCGCACCCGCACCGCCGAGCAGGCCGACCTCCACCTCGCGCCCCGCCCCGGCACCGACCTCGCGCTCGCCCTCGGCATGCTCCATCTCGTGGTGGCCGAAGGACGCGTGGACGACGAGTTCGTGGCGACTCGCACCGACGGCTGGGCGGCGGCCCGCGCCGGCGCCATGTCCCACTGGCCCGAGCAGGTCGAGCGGATCACCGGCGTCTCCGTGCCGGAGCTCCGCGAGGCGGTCGCGATGTTCTGCGACGCCGGCACCGGCATGGTGCTGACCGCGCGCGGCCCCGAGCAGCAGTCCAAGGGGACGGACACGGTCGGTGCCTGGATCAATCTGTGCCTCGCCACCGGAAAGGCCGGCCGGCCGCTGAGCGGCTACGGCTGCCTCACCGGCCAGGGCAACGGCCAGGGCGGCCGCGAGCACGGCCAGAAGGCCGACCAGCTGCCCGGCTACCGCAAGCTCGACGACCCGGCGGCCCGCGCGCACGTCGCCGGGGTGTGGGGCGTGGACCCGGAGTCGCTGCCGGGGCCCGGGCGGAGCGCGTACGAGCTCCTCGACGCGCTCGGCGGCGACGTGCGGGCCCTGCTCCTCATGGGCTCCAACCCGGTCGTCTCCGCGCCGCACGCCGCGCACGTCGAGGGGCGGCTGCGCTCGCTCGACTTCCTCGCCGTCGCCGACGTCGTCCTCTCCGAGACCGCCGCGCTCGCCGACGTCGTCCTGCCCGTCACCCAGTGGGCCGAGGAGACCGGGACGATGACGAACCTGGAGGGGCGGGTGCTGCTGCGGCGCCGCGCCCTCACCCCGCCCGCCGGGGTACGCAGCGACCTGGAGGTGCTGCACGCGCTCGCCGGACTCCTCGGCTGGGAGAAGGGTTTCTCCGCCGATCCGGAGGAGGTCTTCGAGGAGCTGCGGCGCGCCTCGGCCGGCGGCCCCGCGGACTACGCGGGCATCAGTTACCGGCGGATCGAGGACGAGCAGGGCGTCTTCTGGCCCTGCCCCGACGAGGACCACGCCGGCACGCCCCGGCTCTTCCTGGAGCGGTTCGCGACCCCCGACGGGCGGGCCCGGTTCGTGCCGGTGGTGCACCGGCCCGCGGCGGAGGAGACGGACGCCGAGTACCCGGTCGTCCTGACCACGGGCCGGGTCGTGTCCCAGTACCAGTCGGGCGCGCAGACCCGGCGGGTCGCCGAGCTGAACGCGGCGGCGCCCGGGCCGTTCGTGGAGCTCCACCCCCGGCTCGCCGAGCGGCTCGGGGTGGCCGAGGGCGAGCGCCTCGCGGTGGTCTCGCGGCGCGGGCGGGCCGTCGCACCGGCCCGGATCACGACGGCCATCCGGCCGGACACGGTCTTCATGCCGTTCCACTGGGCGGGCGAGGGCCGGGCGAACACGCTCGTCAATCCGGCGCTCGACCCGGTCTCCCGGATGCCCGAGTTCAAGGTGTGCGCGGTCCGTCTGGAGCGGGACGTCTGAACCAGTCGCCGGTGGGGATGAGGGGGCCGAGCTCCGTGTCCGGGCTCGCGACGTAGGTCCAGACGCGGACCGTTCCGCCGTCCCGGAGCCGGACCACCTCGACGGCGGTCCGCTCGTACCCGGCGTCGCCCTCCATCCGGTCCAGTACGCCGAGCAGTTCGCCGTACGCGTCGGGCGCCGCCGTCACGAGCGTGCCCGCGACCGTGCCGTCGCCCGGCACCGCGTACGGGTAGCCGGGGCCGTCGTGCAGGAGGGCGCCCGGGAGCCGGGCGTCCTCCTCGGCGGCCGTCCGGCCGAGGAGGAGCCGGTCGTGGTGGTACGCGCCGGGGCGCAGCGTCCCGTAGACGAAGAACGGGAGGGCCGTCGGCGCGGTCACGGGTGCGCCACCTCCCTGCCGAGCCAGGCCAGGTAGGCGGAGGAGGCCCGGACGACGGGGGTGGCGATGATCTCCGGGGTGTCGTAGTCGTGGGCGGCGAGGAGGTGGGCCTCCAGGGCCTCGTAACGGGCCTCGGTGGTCTTGAGGACGACCTGCCACTCCTCGGCGGTCTCGATCGCCCGCTGCCAGTGGTAGACGGAGGTGACGGGCCCGGAGACCTGGGCGCAGGCGGCGAGGCGGGCCTCGACGGCGCCGCGCGCGAGCGCCTCGGCCTTCTCGGCGCTGTCGGTGGTCGTGAGGACGGTGAGGGCGAGAGTGGTCACGCCCTCACCGTACTGAGCGTTCACGCCGCCGCGAACTGGGCTTCGTACAGCCGGGCGTACGCACCGCCGGCCGCGAGCAGTTCCTCGTGGGTGCCCTGCTCGGCGATGGATCCGCTCTCCATCACCAGGATCGTGTCGGCGTCCCGGATCGTGGAGAGCCGGTGGGCGACGACGAAGCTGGTGCGGCCCGCGCGGAGGGACGACATGGCCTGCTGGACGAGGAGCTCGGTGCGGGTGTCGACGGAGCTGGTGGCCTCGTCGAGGACGAGGATCACCGGCTCGGAGAGGAACGCCCGGGCGAGCGTGACCAGCTGCTTCTCGCCCGCGCTGAGGCCTCCCCCGTCCTCGTCGAGGACGGTGTCGTACCCGTCGGGGAGGGTCCGGATGAAGCGGTCGGCGTGCGCGGCCCGCGCGGCCTCGACGATCCGCTCCCGGGAGACCTCGCCGGGCAGCCCGTACGCGATGTTGTCGGCGATGGTCCCGCCGAAGAGCCAGGTGTCCTGGAGGACCATGCCGATCCCGGCCCGCAGCTCCTCGCGGGTCATCGTCGCGATGTCCGTCCCGTCCAGGGTGATGCGGCCGCCCGTCACCTCGTAGAACCGCATGAGGAGGTTGACGAGGGTCGTCTTGCCGGCGCCCGTCGGGCCGACGATCGCGACCGTGCGGCCCGGCTCCACGGTGAGCGACAGGTCCTCGACGAGCGGCGTGTCGGGCTCGTAGCGGAAGGCGACCTTCTCGAAGGAGACCCGGCCCCTGACCTGGGCGGGGCGCTGCGGCTCCGCCGCGTCCGGGGACTCCTCGTCGGCGTCGAGGAGGTCGAAGACCCGCTCGGCGGATGCCACCCCGGACTGGAGGAGGTTGGCCATGGCGGCGACCTGGTTGATCGGCCCGTTGAACTCGTACGAGTACTGGATGAAGGCCTGGACGTCGCCGACGGTCAGGGTGCCGCTCGCCACCCGCAGGCCGCCGACGACCGCGAGGACGACGTAGTTGAGGTTGCCGACGAACGTCAGCGCGGGCTGGATGAAGCCGGAGACGAACTGGGCGCGGAAGCTCGCCCGGTACAGCTCCTCGCCGATCTCGTCGAAGCGCCGCACGGCCTCGGCGCGGCGGCCGAAGGCGACGACCTCGGTGTGGCCGGTGATCATCTCCTCCGCGTGGCTGCCGAGCCGGCCGGTGACCGCCCACTGCTTCACGAACTGCGGCTGGGCGCGCCGCCCGACGAAGGCGGCGACGGCGACCGAGACGGGCACGGTGGCGAGGGCGACGAGGGCGAGGAGCGGGGAGATCCAGAACATCATCGCGAGGACGCCGATGAGGGTCAGCAGGGCGCGGGTCATCTGGCTGAAGGTCTGCTGGAGGGTCTGGGTGATGTTGTCGATGTCGTTCGTGGTGCGGGAGAGGACCTCGCCGCGCGGCTGGCGGTCGAAGTACGTGAGCGGGAGCCGCGCCAGCTTGTGCTGGGCCTGCTCGCGGAGGCGCCGCCCGGCCCGCTGGACGACGGTGGTGGCGATCCGCAGCTGGATCCAGGTGAAGAGGGACGAGCCGGCGACGACCGCGACGGAGACGGCGAGGAGCAGGCCGACGCCCGCGAAGTCGACCCCGGCCGGGCCGGTGGCGCCGGTGACGACGAGGTCGGTGGCGCGGCCGAGGAGGAGGGGGCTGAGGACGCCGAGGGCGACGGCCGTGGCGCCCATGGCGAGGACGGCGAGCAGTAAGGCCTTGTCGGGGGCGAGGGTGCGCAGGAGGCGGAGGCCCGAGGCGCGGAACGCCAGGGAGCGTTCGAGGGCGGGGGTGGGGAGGCCGGGGCCGCGCTCCTTGGACGGGGGGCCGCTGCGGGCGGGGGCGGTGCGGGGTGCGTTCGCGGTGCGGGTGGTCGTCGCCGTACTCATGCGGCTTCCTCCTCGGTGAGCTGGGAGAGGACGATCTCCCGGTAGGTGGCGCTGTCCCGCATGAGGGACTCGTGGGTGCCGGTGCCGACGGTCCTGCCCCGGTCGAGGACGACGATCCGGTCGGCGTGCCGGATGGTGGAGACCCGCTGGGCGACGATCACCACGGTCGCGTCGGCGGTCTCCCGCCGGAGCGCTTCGCGGAGCCGGGCGTCGGTGCGGGCGTCGAGGGCGGAGAAGGAGTCGTCGAAGAGGTAGAGGCGGGGGCGGGCGACGAGGACCCGGGCGATGGCGAGCCGCTGGCGCTGACCGCCGGAGAGGTTGGTGCCGCCCTGGGCGACCGGGGCGTCGAGGCCGTCGTCGAGGGCCCGGACGAAGTCGGCGGCCTGGGCGGTCTCCAGGGCGTGCCAGAGCTCCTCGTCGGTCGCTTCGGGATTCCCGTACCGCAGGTTCGTCGCGACCGTCCCGGAGAAGAGGTAGGGCTTCTGGGAGACGAGGCCGACGGTCCTGGCCATCAGGGTGGGGTCGAGTTCGCGGACGTCCACGCCGTCGACGAGGACCTCGCCGCCGGTGGCGTCGAAGAGCCGGGGCACGAGCCCGAGGAGCGTCGACTTGCCGCTGCCGGTGGAGCCGATGATCGCGGTGGTCTCGCCGGGGCGGGCGACGAGGTCGACGTCCTGGAGGACGGACTCCTCGGCGCCCGGGTACCGGAATCCGACGCCCGTGAGGTCGAGGTGTCCGGCGCCCTGGAGGACGCGGACGGGGTGGGCCGGCGGGGTGACGGAGAGCGGGGTGTCGAGGACCTCGCGGATGCGCTCGGCGCCGACCTCGGCGCGCGGCATGTGCATCAGGAGGAAGAGGACCATCATCACGGACATGGAGGTCTGGAGCAGGTAGCCGAGGAAGGCGACGAGCCCGCCGGGCTGGAGGGCGCCGACGTCGATGCGGTGGGCGCCGACGTAGATGAGGGCGACGGTCGTCAGCTCCCAGACGATGAGGACCGTGGGGAACATGAGGGCCTGGAGCCGGCCGGCCCGGAGGCCGACGGTGAGGAGTTCGTCGTTGGCGGCGGCGAACCGTTCCCGCTCGTGCCGGTCGCGGACGAAGGCGCGGACCACGCGAACGCCGGTGATCTGCTCGCGCAGCACCCGGTTGACCCGGTCGACGCGCTCCTGCATGCCGCGGAAGAGGGGCCGCATCCGCAGGACGACGGCGCCGACGGCGCCGGTCATCACGGGCAGGAAGAGGAAAAGGACCAGGGCCATCGGCACGTCCTGGCGCAGGGCCATGGCGAGACCGCCGAAGCAGAGCAGGGGCGCGGCGACCAGCATCGTCAGGACGAGGACGGTGAACGTCTGGACCTGCTGGACGTCGTTGGTGGTCCGGGTGATGAGGGAGGCGGCGCCGAACCGGCCCCGCTCCTGGGCGGAGAAGTCCTGGACGCGGCGGAAGACCTCGGAGCGCAGGTCTCGGGCGACGCCCATCGCGATCCTGGCGCCGGTGTAGGTGGCGGCGGCCGCCGCCGCGGCCTGGAGGAGGGTGACGCCGAGCATCTCGGCGCCGCCGCGGAGGACACGGTCGGTGTCCCCGCGGAGGACGCCCTCGTCGATGACTCCGGCGTTGAGGGCGGGCAGGGCGAGCGAGGCGAGGGACTGGACGAGCTGAAGGAGGACGAGGAGGGCGAGGAGGGCCCGGTAGGGCCTGAGGCGGGGAGCGAGGAGTCTCAGCAGCACGGTGTCGGTCCCTCACGCGGCGTACGGACGGATGGACTTGGCCTCCTTGAGCGCGAGCGCCCACCAGGCGAGCTGGTCGAGGAGGACCTTGGCCGCGCCCTCGGCGCCGGCGGGGTCCCTGTGGCGTCCGTCCTCGTCGAAGAGTGACCAGGCGGAGTGGAAGGAGACGGAGTCGCGGACGGTGACGGCGTGCACCTCGGCGAAGACCTGGCGGAGCTGCTCGACGGCTCGCAGGCCGCCGGAGATGCCGCCGTAGGAGACGAAGCCGACGGGCTTGGCCTGCCACTCGGTGAAGTGCCGGTCGATGAGGTTCTTGAGGGCGGCGGGGAAGGAGTGGTTGTACTCGGGGGTGAGGACGACGAAGGCGTCGGCGGCGGCAAGGGCCGGGGAGACCTTGGCGAGTTCGGCGCGGACGGCCGGGGACGGGTGGTAGGAGAGCGAGGTGGGGAGGTCGACCTCGGCGAGGTCGACGACGGTCACGGCGAAGTCCTCGCGCTCGTCGAGCAGGGAGCGGAGCCAGTCGGTGATGACGGGGGCGAAGCGGCCTTCGCGGTCGCTCGCGACGATGAGGGCGAGGGCGAGCGGGGCGGCCGAATCGGCGGGCGAGGTGGAGTTCGTGATGTCCATGTCGACGATCCTGGTACCTCAAGTTTGGTTGAGGTCAAGCGGTGATCGCGACGACTTCCCCAAGGGCCCTTCCTCGCACGTACGGTGAGGGCATGACGACGCCGCACGTACCCCCCGCCCCGCCCACCCACATCGAGATCGACGGGGTCCCGGCCGCCGATCCCGAGCTCCTCGCGACCCTCATGAGCGGCTTCGGCCACTTCACGGCGATGCAGGTGCGGGACGGGCGCGTGAAGGGACTCGGCCTCCACCTCGAACGGCTCGACCGCTCCACCCGCGAGCTCTTCGACGAGGAACTGCCCGGCGACCGGGTCCGCGCCCTGCTCGCCGGGGCCGTGGCGACCTCGGGACGGGTGGACTGCTCGGCCCGGGTGTACGTGCACGACGGCGTCCGCGTCACCGTGGTCGTCCGCGAGGCGGCCCCGGACGCGCCCGGCGCGCCGCAGCGCCTGATGAGCGTCGACTACCTGCGCCCGGCGGCGCACATCAAGCACCTGGGCGGCTTCGGCCAGGACTACCACCGCACGGCGGCCCGGCGCGCGGGCTACGACGAGGCCCTGCTGACCTCCCCGAACGGCGACATCGCCGAGGGAGCGGTCACCAACATCGCCTTCTGGGACGGCACTTCGGTGGTCTGGCCGTCGGCGCCCCACCTGACGGGCATCACGATGAGCCTCCTCGAACCGCTGCTCGGCTCGGTGCGGCGGCCGGTGTCGCTCGGGGACCTGGGCGGTTACCGCGCGGCCTTCGTGACGAACTCCCGGGGAATCGCACCGGTTTCGGGCATCGACACGGTCGGCTTCGCGGTGGACGAGGACCTGATGAAGAGGGTCTACTCGGCGTACGAGTCGGTGGAGTGGGACGCGCTGCAGGCGTGACAGGACCGTAGGAGGCGAGGAGAACGATGACCGCGAAATACCTCGTCTCGCCGCGGGGCGGCCGCCGCGCCTACCGCGACATCACCTCCGCGCTCCGCGCCGCGGAGGTACGGGGCCGGGCGGCGCTGATCGAGATCGCGCCCGGCCACTACGAGGAGGCGCTCACCGTCCGGGGCGAGGTCCGGCTGGTCGCGGCCGAGGGCCCCGGCACCGTCCTGGTGAGCCGGCCGCGCGGCGCCGTCCTCGACGCCTTCGGCACGGTCTCCGTCCACGGCCTGACGCTGGCCGGCCGGGGCGCCGGTATGGACATCGTCGGCTGCCACACGGGGAGCCTGACGCTCGACCGCACGGAGGTCCGGGCGCACGACGGCGTCGCCGTGCACGCCCGGCCGCACACCTCGGTCACCCTGCGGGACAGCGTGGTCCTGTACGGCCGCACCGTCTTCACCGGCTCGGCCGGACTGGCCGAGCGGTGCCGGTTCACCGACGCCGCCGACAACGCCATCGCCGCGCTCGAAGGCGCCCGCGTCACGGTCCGGGGCAGCCGGATCGAGGGCAGCCGGATCCACGGCCTGCGCGTCTGCGACGCGTACGCCGAGATCACCGGCTGCGAGGTGACCGGCACCGGGCAGGCGGCGGTCGTGGCGGACACCCGCGGGGAGCTCGCCGTGGTGGAGTGCGCGATCAGCGCCACGCACGCGGAGGGGATCATGTTCATCGAGCAGTCCCGGGGCTCCGTGGACCGCACCCGCGTCACCGACGCCCTGCACGGGGTCGTCACGAAGAGCGGCGCAGGACCGGTGGTGCGGGGCTCCGTGTTCGCCGACTGCCGCGACACCGGCATCAACGTCCAGGACGCGGGCCTCGGAACGTTCGAGCACTGCCGGGTCCTCGGCGCGCGCAACGTCGCGGTGTTCTCGACCAAGGGCGGCGCGCCCGAGCTGCGGGACTGCCACGTCTCGGGCGGGAACGTCGGGATCGCCGTCACGGACGGCGGCAGGGGCCGCTTCACCCGGGTCGTGGTCGAGGACCTGACGGGCACCGCGCTGCGGGTCTACGACGAGGGCGGGGCCGCGTTCTCGCACGTACGCGTGGAGCGCTGCCCGGCCGGCCTGGAGGCCCGCGGGAACGGCGGCACGACGGCCGAGGTCACCGATTCGGTGTTCCGCGACATCGACATGGGGGCGGTGGCCATCGACGGCCAGTCGCGCGTCACGCTCAGGAACGTGACGGCGGAGCGCGGCGGCATGGTGGGCTTCACCGTCGCGGGCGAGGCCATGCTCCAGATCACCGACAGCGACATCACGGGGGTGAGCAGCGGCGGGATCGGCGCCCTCGGCAGCGGGCGGCTCGTCGCGCGGAACGTCACCGTGACCGGCTCGGAGGGCCTGGGCGTGTACGGGACGGGCACCGCCTACGTGGACGTCACGGACAGCACCTTCACCGACTGTGCGTTGGCGGGGGCGAGCTTCGACGAGAAGGCCGCGGGCCGGCTGGCGGACTGCGCGGTGGACGGTACGGGCGCGCTGGCCGTCAGGCACAACGGCCTCGTCGACCTGACCGCGCTCCGCACGTCGCTCCCGGTGGTCCGGCACAAGGAGAAGCCGGCCGGACCGCCGCCGCAGGTCGTCCAGATCCTCAGCGACCCCGTCTTCAACGGTCCGGTCTTCAACGGCCCCGTGCACGATGTCCAATTGGCCTGGAACAACGACCACGTCGTCCAGCAGCAGACCGAAGGGGACGGTACGCACCCATGAGCGACCCGCAGAACGTCAACAACCACCACGGGCCCGTCTTCAACGCGGGCGTCTCCCACGCCCAGTTCGCGTGGAACAACGAGACGGTCACCCAGAACCAGCAGAGCAACGGCGGCAGCACCGTCGCGCCCGGCTACGAGGCACTCGCCGAGCTGATCACCGGCCTGCTCGGGCAGCTGCCGCAGGCGGGCCTCGCCGACCGGGACCGCGAGGACGCGGAGGCGGCGGCGCAGGAGGTCCTCACGGAGATCACCCGGACGGACGCCGCCCCGGAGGAGGGCCGGCTGCGCCGCGCGCTCGCCGGGCTCAGGGGGGCGCTGGCCCCGGTGGCGACGGGTGTCGTGGCCGGGACGACGGTGGGGGCACAGGAGTGGGCCCTGGCGGCGATCACCGGCCTGACCGGCGCGCTGTGACCCGGCGGGGGCGCGCGCTGTGACCCGGCAGGGGGCGCGCGCTGTGACCCGGCGGGGGGCGCCGGTGCGCCGAGGGACGGTGAGCCGCGAGGGGGACGGAGGGCGACACGCCGTGTCACCCGTTCGGCACGGGCCGTCAGCTGACGCGACGTAACCGGCTCTGACCTGCGTAAACGTCGGAAATCCAGCCGACACACCGCACCGGACGGCGCAATCCTGATGCCCCATCAGCAGGCGGGGGGCGCGGGGCGGCTCTTATCTCGGTCACAGAAGGTCCGTTCCGGGAAGTCCCTCCCGGGAGGACCCCCGGCATGACCGGCATGACCGCTCGCGCGCCCCGGAGGACCCCATGCGCACCACTGCCCGCCTGTTCACCGGTACCGCGCTGGCGGTCGCCGCGATCGGGGCGTTCGCCGCCCCCGCGGCGTACGCCGGCAACGAGAACAACAACGACTGGGGGTCGCTGGAGGTCTACCCGTCCTCCGCCTCCCCGGGCACGACCGTCACCGTCAACACCCTGGCCTGCGGCAAGCACGGCCGCGGTGTCGGCGACGCGAACTCGCTGGGCGCCGGCGATTTCAAGCTGGAGCCGAGCACCCACAAGGAGGTCGTGGTCGGCCAGTTCCGGGTGCCGGAGCACGTCAAGCCCGGTACGTACGGCATCAGTGTCGCCTGCGACAACGGGAAGACGGCCCGGGGAGACCTGACCGTCAAGCACCGGAATCCGAGCGGCCACGTCCAGACCGGCGTCGGAGGCAGTGTCGGCCCCGACTCCGCCCAGGTCACGGCGGGCGCGGCGGTGCTGGCCGCGGCTGCCGTCGGCGGTGTCTGGCTCCTGCGCCGCCGGGCGAGCGGCGCGCAGGGGCACTGAGGACCACCGCCCGTCCTGCCCCCGCCGCGCGCCCGCATACGGCCCGGCGGGGGCAGGGCCACATCACCACCGGAAGCACGTGAGCGAATCCAGGGGAATCCAGGTGAGCAACAGGAGCAAGGGCTGGGGCATAGCCGTGGCCGCCTGCGTCGGGCTCTGGCTCGTCCAGAACGGCTCGCAGGACGTCACCCCGCCCGTACCGTCCGCGGCCCAGGCCTTCGCGGCCGGGCCGAGCGTGCACACCGACGCCGCCGCCGACCCGCTGCCGCCCTCGGCCCCCGTACGGCTCCGCATCCCCGAGACCGACGTGGACACCCCGATGACGCGGCTCGGCCTGGCGGCGAACGGCTCGCTCGACGTACCGCCGGCCAAGGACCGGAACCTGGCCGGCTGGTACGGGGACGGGACCCCGCCCGGGGCCAAGGGCACGGCGATCGTCGCGGGCCACGTCGACAACGCCGCCGGTCCGGCCGTCTTCTACACGCTGGGCGCGCTGAAGAAGGGCCACCGCATCGAGGTGGACCGGCAGGACGGCCGTACCGCCGTCTTCACGGTCGACGCGGTCGAGGTGTACGCGAACAAGGACTTCCCGGACGAGAAGGTGTACGGGGAGACGGACCGCGCCGAGATCCGGGTCATCACCTGCGGCGGCGGCTTCTCGAAGAAGAACGGCTACCAGGGGAACGTGGTCGCCTTCGGCCACCTCATCGGCGTGCGGTAGGCCGCCCTCACGCCCACTGGTCGAAGGCGAGCTTCGCGACCAGCGAGAAGACCACGACGAGCAGCACCCCGCGGACGAACTCGGCACCCTTGCTGAGCGCCATCCGCGCCCCGACCATGCCGCCCGCCAGGTTGAAGACGGCCATGACGGCCGCCAGCTGCCAGAACACGCTGCCCTGGTAGGCGAACATGGCGAGCGCGCCCGCGTTCGTGCAGACGTTGACGATCTTGGCGGTGGCGGAGGCGGTCACCAGGTCCAGGTGGAGCACGGCGGTCAGGGCGAGGACCAGGAACGTGCCGGTGCCCGGCCCGAACAGACCGTCGTAGAGGCCGATCCCGCCGCCGACGACCACGATCGCGGTCACGATCCGGGCCCGGGTCAGCGACGCCCGGTCCACCCCCTCGGGCTTCGCGCCGAAGGACGGCCGCAGCATCACGAAGGCTCCCACGGCGACCAGCACCACCATGATCACCGGGCGCAGGACGTCGCTGCTGATCCCGGCGGCGAAGAACGCGCCGGCCATGGAGCCCGCGAGGGCCGCGAGCCCGATCCGTACGGCCGTCCAGACCTGGACGGGCGCCTTGCGGACGTAGGTGACGGCGGCCCCGGCGGTGCCCACGATCGCCACGGCCTTGTTGGTGCCGAGGATGTGCGCGGCCGGGACGTGGGGCAGCCCGAGCAGGAGAGCGGGAAGCAGGAGGAGCCCTCCGCCGCCCACCACGGCGTCGATCCAGCCGGCCACGAGCGCGGCGAGGCAGAGCAGGACGAGGGTGGTCAGCGTGATCTCGGGCATGGCCGAGAGCCTAGGGAGACGATCGTTGCCCCGTCCATCAATCTCGTGATCGTTGAGCTACGTCTGAGGTTGCGGCGCCCGGTTCGCGGTCGGGCGCGGGCGGGGCGGCCGGGGCGACGGCGGCCGTGAGCAGGGTCGCGGCGAGCGCCCCGGCGCCGAGGAGCGCGGCGGCGAGACGCCGCCGGGCCCGCTGTTCGCCGGTGGTCGCCGGACGGGCTCGGTGTCTAGCCATGGTCGAAGTCCTCGCTGTGGATACGGGAGGCGGGCACCCCGGCCCGGATCAGGGAGTCGGTCGCGGCGCGGGCCATCGCGGGCGGGCCGCACAGGTACACGTCGTGGGCGGCGAGGTCGGGCACGAGATCGCGCAGCGCGCGGGGGGCCAGGGGGTCGAAGGGGCCGTCCGACGGGCCGAGCAGGAAGTGCAGGGCCGCCCTGCGTTCGCGGGCGATGGCCTCCAGCTCCGCGCGTAGGACGAGGCCGCCCGCGTCGGAGGCCCGGTAGAGGAGGGTGACGTCGCCGGGGCCGCCGGGCAGGGTCTCGAAGAGGGCGCGCAGCGGGGTGATGCCGACGCCGCCCGCGAGCAGCAGGACCTTGCGGCGGGTGCGGCGGTGGGCGGTGAGCGCGCCGAACGGGCCGGAGGCCAGGACCCGTGTCCCGGGGCGGAGGCGCCGGATCCGGCGGGTGTGGTCGCCGAGCGCCTTGACGGTGATCCGCAGGGTGTCGTCGCGGACGGGTGCGGAGAGCGAGAAGGGCAGGGCGGTCGCCCAGAGCCCCCGCCGGAGGAAGCGCCAGCGGAAGAACTGGCCGGGTTCGGCGCGCAGCCGGGCCACTCCCCTGCCCTGGACCAGGACGGAGACGACGCCGGGCCCCTCGTCGCGGACCTCGGCGACCCGCAGGTCGTGCCGGAGGGCGGCGCGGACGGGGACGACGATCCGGTACCAGACGAGGAGGACGCCGACGGTGGCGTGGGCCATCGACCAGAGCCAGACGGTGAGGAGGTTCGCGGCGACGTCGGGGCCGGCGAGCTGGTGGACGAAGCCGAGCGCGGCGGCGAGGAGTCCGCTCAGGTGGACGGCCCGCCAGGTCTCGTGCCGGACGCGGCGGCGGACGGCCCGGGCGGAGGTGACGCCGACGGCGACGAGGAGGGCGGTGCCGGCGGTGGCGGCGGCGATCGCCCCGTAGGAGAGGAGGTCTCCGGTGGCGGTGACGAGGTCGGTACGGGTGTGCACGGCGTACCCGCAGAGGGCGAGGAGGGCGTGGGCGCCGATGAGGCCGAGGACGTACCGGCCGCCGAGGGCGTGCCACCGGGCGAGCCGGTCGGCGCCGACGCCGTGCTCGACGGCCGGGACGCGGGCCATGAGCAGGAGGAGGACGAGGACGCCGTACCCGGCGAGGAGCCCGGTGAGGTGGGCGCCGGTCGCGAAGAAGGCGTCGAGGCGGGCGGAGGGGCGGGCCTGGAGGCCCCAGAGGAGGGCGACCGCTCCGGCACCGGCGACGATCGCGGTCCGCAGCCGCTCGGGGGCAAGCCGGAGGGCGGGAGCGGGCCGGGGAGCGGAGACGGGCCGGAGGGCGGGAGCGGGCCGGGGAGCGGAGACGGGCCGGGGAGCGGAGACGGGCCGGGGAGCGGAGACGGGCCGGAGGGCGGGAGCGGGCCGGGGAGCGGAGACGGGCCGGGGAGCGGAGACGGGCCGGGGGGCGGCGGCGGGCCGCGGGATGGGGGCGGGGGCGGTCGCTGCTGGAACGGGCGCGGGGGCCGGCTGGCCGGGGAGCGGTACGTAGAGAGGGTGGTGGCTGGCCTCGGTGGTCACATCCGGCACCCTAGGTCCGCCCCGATACGGGAATCCGCGGCTCGGGCCCCTCCGCCGGATCCTTAAGGCGGGCTTGAGCCGAGCCTCACGGCTGGTTAACCTCGACCTTCTGTGACGGACCGTCAACTGACCTGGCCGGGCCGTTTCTCGCGGGGCGGCGGCGGCCACGGCGGGTCCTGCCCCATGGCTTGTAGACGGACAGTGCCGTCGCCGAGACCAGCAGCACCAGCGCGACGCTCATGCTGATCACCAGCTGCAGGCCGACGGATTCGGAGGCCGTGCCCACGTCCGCCTGTTCGCGCAGCCAGTGCTGGAGGAGGAAGTGGCCGTCCAGCATCAGGGCGACGGTGATGACGAGTTTGGCCGCGATCCAGTAGTGCTTCAGCAGGCCCCACTGGGTCGCCAGCGCGAGGAGCAGGCCGGACAGCAGGGTCATCCAGGCGACGCCGACGATCAGTTCGATCCCGAGGATCTCCATGACGACACGCGTCGCGCGTACGACGTCCGGGTCGTCGGTGGAGAGGCCGATCAGCCCGAGGAGGAGCTGGGCGATCTCGACTCCCACCCAGCCGACCGCCACCGTCACATGGAGGGTGAGGATCGCCTTGCGCCGGCGCGGGGACAGGCGCGGAACCCTTCCGGCGGCGGGCGTTGTTAGGGGACGGCTCATGTGTCCTGCCTCCGGTCGTCGTCGGGGCCGCCGGCGAGGACGGCGCGGTGCGAGCCATGGGCGGGTGCCCGCTCGCCGGGCCTGCCGGAACGGCGGTCGTCCCGTACGCCCGGCGATACGCCGAACACCAGGAACGCTGCTGCGGGGATCATCGTGACGCCGGCGCTCACCGCGGCCGTGGTGGCCGGGGAGGCGAAGGCGAGGCCGACCGCCGCCGCGGCGGTGACCAGCGCGACGACGGCGCCGTACGCGGCGACGGTGACGCGGATCAGGCGGAGCCGTTCCGCCTCCGGTCGTCGGGTACGGCTCAGCAGCCAGGCCAGGGAGGGCAGCAGCAGGACGGCGTGCATGGTGACGGCATGGGCGGGGCGCAGGAAGCCCGCCGACCGGTAGGCCTCGGCCGCGCGGCCCGCGCCCTCCAGTGTCAGCCCGTAGGCGATCATCACCGCTCCGGCCGCCATGGAGCCGGTGAGCGCCACCAGTCCGGCACGGAGCGCGAGCCGCATGCTGGGGGCGATGGTCGGGGTGGGGGCAACGGTCGGGGTGGGGGCGCCGGTCGGATTGGGGGCGCGGGTCGGGCTGGGGCGCAGGGCGGCGACGGTGAGTGCGACGACGACCGCGACGAGGGTGACGCCGCCGGCCGCGAGGGCGCGGGTGACGACGGTGTCGAAGGTGGTCTCGGTGTTGAAGTGCGAGGGGACACCGCGCCATGCCTGGAGGGTGATCAGACCGGTCTCCAGCAGGGACGCCGCGGTGAACGCGCCCAGGAGGAGCGTGCGGGTGCGCGCGGCGAGCGGGAGGAGCCCGCAGATCCAGGTGACGGTCAGCACGCTGACACCGAAGGACAGCCCGAAGGTGATCGGCTTCCGCCAGGAGACGGGGCCGTCCCACGGGCCGTCGGCCAGCACGAGGACGACGGTGTGGAAGGCGGCGGAGGCGAGCATCAGGAGGCCCGCGCCGACGGGGATCAGCCAGGCCGCCGGGCGCCCTCGTACGGGCGAGGCGGCGGTCATGCGTGCACGACCGGTGCGGCCGGGCGCGAGCGGACCAGCGTGACCGCGGCCCAGACCAGCCAGGCCGTGCCGCCGAAGCGGACGACGGGCAGCAGGTAGCCGAAGTCGAGGGCGAGGAGCGTGAGGGTGGCGGCCAGTCCGGCGGCGGCGATGACCAGCCCGGTGGTGGCGCAGGCGCGCGGCAGGAGCCCGCTCCTCCGGGCCGCCAGGCAGACGCCTGCCGCCAGGAGGGCGAAGGAGACGGCGTATCCGAGACCGCCGGCGAGGAAGGACAGGTCGGCCAGGGCGCGGGCGAGGGCCGCTGGCGCCTCTTCCGGAAGCCGGCCGAGGGTCCAGGTGAGCGCGGCACTGGAGGCGAGCGCGCCGCCGGCCAGTACTCCGCCGGCGAGGACTGTCGCCGCCGCGGCGCCGTGGTCCTGTCCCTGCCCCCGTCGCACCAGCCGGGCCAGGGTGGCGGCGACGGGCACCAGGAGCACGGCGGCGACGAGCAGCAGGAAGGCGCCCAGGCTGATCGCCGTGCCGTTGTCGCGTACGTACTCGCGCAGGATGTCGCCGCCGGGGGTGTCGGGCTGCGGGGTGGCGCGGTTGGTGACGACGTACGCGGCGGTGAGTGCGGCGTAGGAGAGCGAGCCGGTGAGCAGCGCGACGGCGCCGCGCGAGGGCGTGGCCGCCTGGGACTCGCGTACTGATGTGGGCATGACAGCTCCTGGATCATCGGTGAAGGGAATCGTCGCGGGGCCCCGGTGGCGGTGCGGGCGGGACCCCGGCGGGCGGTGTGTGGCGTGGCGCCCCGGTGGGCGGTGCGGGCGTGGACTCCGGTGCGTGATAGCCAGAATGCCGCCGCGTGGGGGCCGTGGTCGTCCCGCGGCGGGAGGCGGTACGACTACTCCGCGGGGAGTAGCCCGCGCCGGGGCGGTCGGCCTGGACGCGAGCCGTATACAGCTCGCGTCATCGGCACGCTCGGATACGAACTGCGCCCCCGCTTCGACGCGTTCCGCGGCCGCTGCCCCGGCAGCGACGTGCAGTCACCGAAGTCGTGGGCAGCGACCCGTTCGCCTCCCTGCGCACCGGAGAGACGGAGGCGAACGTGCTGTGGCCGCCCGTCGCCGAGGCGGACCTCGCCGCCGGCCCCACCGTGGCCACCGGAGGCCGCGCACCGGCCGAGACCGCGTCCTGGCCGAGACCGCGCACCGGCCGAGACCGCGTCCTGACCGAGGCCGCGCACCGGCCGAGACCTCGGCCGCCGTCGGCCCCGTCCCCCCGTGACCGCTGGGCCTCACAGCGCCCAGGACCGGAGACGGAGATCAGCGTTCCGTACGGGAAACAGTCGGGATGCCGCCGGGTAACACCGGCCGCGCACGCTTCCCGGTATGAGTACACGGATCGTGGTGGTCGGGGGCGGAACGGCGGGCGCCCGGCTCGCCCAGCGCCTGCCCGTCACCCTCCTCGGCGAGGAGCCGCACGCCCCGTACAACAGGGTGCTGCTCGCGGACGTCCTCGCCGGGCGGTACGCCCCCGAGGTGATCGCCCTGCCCGGGACCCGGGAGCCGGTACGGCTCGGGGTGCGGGCGGTACGGATCGACCGGGCGGCGCGGACGGTGGAGTGCGCGGACGGCTCCCTCGTCGGCTACGACCGGCTGGTCCTGGCCACGGGCTCCAACCCGGTGCTGCCGCCGCTGCGCGGCCTGCGCGGGGCGGCGCTGCCGGAGGGCGTCCACCCCTTCCGTACGCTCGACGACTGCCTGACGCTGCGCGCGCTCGTCCGGCCCGGGGTGCGGGCGGTGGTCATCGGCGGCGGGCTCCTCGGGGTCTCGGCGGCGCGGGCACTCGCGGCACTGGGCGCGGAGGTCGTCCTGACCCAGCAGGGCGAGCGCCTGATGGAACGCCAACTCGACGTCCAGGCATCGGCCTTGCTGCGCGACCACGTGGAGTCCCTCGGCGTCGAGGTGCACACGGAGTGCCGGGTGAGCGGCCTGCGGCAGCGGGACGGGGCGGTGACGGCGGTCGAACTCGCCGACGGCTTCGTGCTGGACGCCCAGGTCGTGGTCCTGGCCTGCGGGGTCAGGCCCCGGACGGCCCTGGCGCGGGAGGCGGGCCTCGACGTCGGCAGGGGCGTCCTGGTCGACGACGAACTGCGCACCTCCGACCCGTACATCCACGCGATCGGCGACTGCGCGGAACACGCGGGCCGCGTCTACGGCCTGGCGGGCCCGGCCCTGGAACAGGCGGACGTCCTGGCGGACGTCCTCCTGACCGAGGCACCCACGACGGACGCCCCGCCCCGGTACACCGGCACCCGCGCCCTCACCCGCCTCACTCTCGGTGGCACCCACCCCCTCGACCTCGCCGCCTTCGGCGACGCGACCGCCCAGCCGGGCGACGACGTCGTCCAGCTCACCGACGCCACCCAAGGCGCCTACCGCAAGGTCGTCGTCCGCGGTGACCGGCTCGTCGGGGGCGTCCTCCTCGGCGACCTGGCCGCTGTCGGCGCGCTCGCCCGGGCCTGGGAGGGCGACGAAGCCCTCCCGGAGGCCCCTCTGCTGCACCTGCTCACCCACGACGGAGGCTCCTGACATGAGCGCTGACATGACGACGCCCGCGCCCACCCCCACGATCGTCCTGGTCGGCCACGGAATGGTCGGCCAGCGGTTCCTGGAGGCGCTCGCCGACCGTGGCGTCACCGAGCGGGCCCGGATCGTGGTCCTCTGCGAGGAGCCGCGCCCGGCCTACGACCGCGTGCAGCTGACCTCGTACTTCTCGGGCAAGAGCGCCGAGGACCTGTCGATGGTCGAGGCCGGTTTCCTGGAGAAGCACGGCATCGAGCTGTACCTCGGCGACCCGGCGGAGTCGGTGGACCGGGAGGCCCGTACGGTCACCGCCCGCTCCGGGCAGGTCTTCGCGTACGACACGCTCGTCCTCGCCACCGGCTCGTACCCCTTCGTCCCGCCGGTCCCCGGCAAGGACGCCCGCGGCTGCTTCGTCTACCGCACGATCGAGGACCTGCTCGCCATCGAGGAGTACGCGAAGACGGCGACGACGGGCGCGGTCGTCGGCGGCGGGCTGCTCGGTCTGGAGGCGGCGGGCGCGCTCAAGGGGCTCGGACTCGACACGCACGTCGTGGAGTTCGCGCCGCGCCTGATGCCGGTGCAGGTCGACGAGGGCGGCGGCGCGGCGCTCCTGCGCACGATCGAGCGGATGGGCCTGAGCGTCCACACGGGGACGGGCACCCAGGAGGTCGTGACGGCGGACGGCGCCGTGACCGGGATGAAGCTCTCGGACGGCTCCGAACTGGCCACGGACATGGTCGTGTTCTCGGCGGGCGTACGCCCCCGGGACCAGCTGGCCCGCGACTGCGGCCTGGACGTCGGCGAACGCGGCGGCATCGCGGTCGACGAGCAGTGCCGTACGTCGGACCCGGCGGTGTTCGCGATCGGCGAGTGCGCGCTCGCCGTGGACGGCCGGGTGTACGGCCTGGTCGCGCCGGGCTACGAGATGGCGCAGACGGTGGCCGCGGCCCTGGCTGACGAGGCGGGGGACGGGGACGGCTTCACGGGCGCCGACATGTCGACCAAGCTCAAGCTCCTCGGCGTGGACGTGGCCTCCTTCGGTGACGCGCACGGCACGGCCGAGGGCTGCCTCGACGTCGTGTACTCCGACTCCCGCTCGGGCGTCTACAAGAAGCTGGTGATCTCCGGTGACGGGGTGCTGCTCGGCGGTGTCCTGGTCGGCGACGCCGAGCAGTACGGGCTGCTGCGGCCGCTCACCGGTTCCGTACCGCCCGTCTCCGCCGAACAGTTGGTGCTCCCGGCGGGCGCGGGCGCGCCGGTGGCGCTCGGCCCGTCGGCGCTGCCGGACGACGCGGTGATCTGCTCCTGCCACAACGTCACGAAGCACGCGATCGGCCAGTGCGAGTCGCTGGCCGAGGTGAAGAAGTGCACCAAGGCCGGTACGGGCTGCGGCAGTTGCGTGAAGGTGATCGAGAAGCTGCTGCCGGCCGCCACCGACAAGGGGCTCTGCGGCTGCTTCTCGTACAACCGCAGCGAGCTGTACGAGATCGCCCGCACGCTCCGGATCACCTCCTTCGCCGCGCTGCTCGACTCGCACGGGCGGGACGGGGCGAAGGGCGGGGAGGGCTGCGAGGTCTGCAAGCCGACGGTCGGCTCGATCCTGGCCTCGCTCGCCCCGGCACTCGGCATGGGCGGATACATCCTCGACGGCGAGCAGGCCTCCCTCCAGGACACCAACGACCACTTCCTCGCCAACATGCAGCGCAACGGCTCGTACTCGGTCGTGCCGCGCATCCCCGGCGGCGAGATCACCCCGGACAAGCTGATCGTGATCGGCGAGGTGGCACGGGACTTCGGTCTCTACACGAAGATCACGGGTGGCCAGCGGATCGACCTCTTCGGCGCCCGGGTGGACCAACTCCCCTCGATCTGGACCCGCCTGGTCGACGCGGGCTTCGAGTCGGGGCACGCCTACGGCAAGTCGCTGCGCACGGTGAAGTCCTGCGTCGGACAGACCTGGTGCCGGTACGGCGTCCAGGACTCGGTGAAGATGGCGATCCAGCTCGAACTGCGCTACCGGGGCCTGCGCGCCCCGCACAAGCTCAAGTCGGCGGTCTCGGGCTGCGCCCGCGAGTGCGCGGAGGCCCAGTCGAAGGACTTCGGGATCATCGCGACGGCGAACGGCTGGAACCTGTACGTCGGCGGGAACGGCGGCGCGACCCCGCGCCACGCGGACCTGCTCGCGCAGGACCTCTCGGACGCCGAACTCGTGCGTCTGATCGACCGGTTCCTGATGTTCTATATCCGGACGGGAGACCGCCTGGAGCGGACGTCGACCTGGCTGGAGCGCCTGGAGGGCGGGCTCGACCACCTCAAGGACGTGGTGGTGCACGACTCGCTCGGGCTGTGCGACGAGTTGGAGGCGCTGATGTCGGCGCACGTCGCGGACTACCAGGACGAGTGGGCGCAGACGCTGGACGACCCGGACCGGCTGCGGCGCTTCGTCTCCTTCGTGAACGCGCCGGAGGCGCCGGACCCGTCGGTCCGGTTCGTTCCGGAGCGCGACCAGATCAAGCCGGATCTGACGATCCTGACGCTCGGCCCGACGAACAGCACCCTGGAAGGGGCTTCCCGATGACGACGCCCGGCTCGACGACACTCACCTCGACGACGCTCACCTCGACGACGCTCGAACTCTCCCCCTCCCCCGACACCTGGATGACGGTCTGCGAGGAGTCCCGGCTGACCCCGGGCCGGGGCGTGGCGGCGCTGCTGCCGGACGGCCGGCAGGCGGCGGTCTTCCGGGACCGGTCGGGGCGGACGTACGCGATCGACAACCGCGACCCGTTCACCGGGGCGCAGGTGCTGTCCCGGGGGCTGATCGGCTCGGCGGACGGGCGGCCGTTCGTGGCCTCGCCGCTCCTGAAGCAGCGGTTCGACCTGGAGACGGGCCGCTGCCTGGACGACGACGAGATCACGGTCGAGGTCTACCCGATCCGCTCCACCTCCCTCTAGCCCTCACCCCCTTTAGCTTGACCGATCGTTCCAGAAAGACATACGGTCTCTCTGTGGCCAGGACCAAGGAATTCGATCCCGACGCCGCGCTCCAGGCCGCTCTCGACCTGTTCTGGGCGCGCGGCTACGAGGCGACGACGATGTCGGACCTCGTGGAGCACCTCGGGGTGGGCCGGGCCAGCATCTACGCGACCTTCGGGAACAAGCACGACCTGTACATGAAGGCGATGGACCGCTACCTGGAGACCCGCGACCCGGAGCTCGTCGAGGAGCTGTCCACGCCGGGCCCGGCCCTGCCGGCCGTGCGCGGGCTCGTCCGCCGCTTCGCCGCCCAGGCGGCGACCGAGGGCGAGCGCCTGAGCGGCTGCTTCGTCACCAACTCGGCGGCGGAGCTGGCACCGCACGACGTGGCCGTCGCGCGCCGGGTCGAGCTCAGCTGGGAGCAGGTCGAGACGCTCCTGTACGGGGCGCTCACCCGGGCCCGGGCCGGGGGCGAGCTCCCGGCGGACCGGGACCCGCGCGCCCTGGCCCGGATGCTGCTCGTCCTGCTCCAGGGGATCAGGGTGGTCGGCAAGGCGTCGACGGACCCGGGCAGGGTCCTGGACGCGGCGGAGCAGGCACTGCGACTGCTGGACTGAGGAGCCGAGAAGCGGGCGCCCGCAGGGGTGCCCTTTCTTCGGGACTCATATTGGAATGTACGGTCAAGTACAGCACCACTCGGGGGGATGGGTCATGCAAGCGACGCGGACACGGGAGCACGACAGAGCGACCGGCCACGACCGGCCCCGCACCCGCGGCGGGTTCGTCCTGCTCGGCGGCGTGCAGATGACGCTCATCTTCACGCTCGCCGGCCTCGCCGTCCCCCTCCCCCGCATCGGCGCCGAGTTCGGGCTCGACCGCGCCGACCTGATCCTGCTGAGCGCCGCCTACGGCCTGACCTTCGCCGGGCTGCTCCTGCTCGGCGGCAGGCTCGCCGACCGGTCCGGCGGCCGCCGGACCCTCACGGCCGGGCTCCTGGTCTTCGGCGTCGCCTCCGCCCTCGCACCGTTCGCCCCCGGGTACGAGGCGCTGCTCGCCGCCCGCTTCGGACAGGGCGTCGGCGCGGCGCTCGTCGCCCCGGGCGCGATGGCCGTCCTCCGGGCACTGTTCCCGGCACCGGCCGCGTACGGCAGGGCGATGGCCACCTGGGGCGGGCTCTCCGTGCTCGGCGCGACCGCCGGGAACCTGCTCTCCGGGGTGATCGCGGCCGCCGTCTCCTGGCGCGGCACCTTCGCCGTACCGGTCGCCGTGACCCTCGCGGCGCTGCTCCTCGCACCCCGGCTGCTGCCCGCGACCCCGCCCGGTACGGGCCGGGCCCTGGACCTGCCCGGCGCACTGCTCGCCACGGCCGGGCTCACCCTCGCCAGCTTCGGGCTCGTCCTCACCGACGCCCACCCCTGGGGCTCCGCACCGGTCCTCGTCCCGCTGCTCACCGGCCTGGTCTTCCTCGCCGCCTTCGCCGCCGTGGAACGGCGGACGGCCGATCCGCTCCTGCCGCCGGACTTCCTGCGCGACGGCCGCCGCGTCCTGGGCCTCGCGGCGGTGGGGCTCACGGCGGCCGGGACGGCCACGGTCTTCGTCCTGCTGTCCCTCGCCCTCCAGGAAGGGCGCGGCTGGTCCGCGCTGCTCACCTCCGGCTCCTTCGTGCCCTTCGCGGTCGCCCTGCTCGGCGCGGGCCGGCTCGCGGGCCCGCTGATCGGGCGGTACGGCCCCGGCCGGGTGACCGGAGCCGGGCTCGGCACGGCCGCCGCCGGGCTCGGGCTGCTGGCCGCGACCGGCTTCGACGGCTCCGTCCCGTACGCGTACGGGCTACTGCCCGGCCTCCTGCTGCTCGCGGTCGGTAGCGCCCTGTCCTTCGCGGGCGCCGCCGTCCTCGCCACCGAGCACGTCCCGGCACACCGCGCGGGGCTCGCGGGCGGCGTCCTGAACACGGCGATGGAGCTCGGGCCGACCGTGGTCTTCGCCGCCCTGCTCACCCTCGGCGGCGACGCGGTGTCGCTGGCGGCCGCGGCCGCCCTGTTCACCGCCCTCGCGGCCACCACGATCCGCACCAAGTAGAAGCACCGCAAGAAGAAGCACCGCAAGCAGAAGCCATCACTGGGGAGTCGACTCACATGTCCGCGTCATCCGCACGCTTCACCGACCGCACCGTCCTCGTCACCGGCGCCGGCTCCGGCCTCGGCCGGGCCATCGCGCTCGCCTTCGCCGCCGAGGGGGCGAAGGTCGTCGTCGCCGGCCGTACCGCCGAGCCCCTCGACGCGACGGTCGCCCTGATCGAGGCCGCCGGGGGCACCGCGGCCGCGGTCACGGCCGACGTGTCCGGCGCCGAATCCACGCGGGAGCTGGTCCGGCGCACGGTCGAGCTCTTCGGGGGTCTCGACGTCGCCGTGAACAACGCCGGGGTCTTCCGCGGCGGCCACAGCGCGGCCGACTTCCCCCTGGAGGACTGGCAGACGCTGCTCGACATCAACGTGACGGGGGTGCTGCACGCCCTCCAGGCCGAGGTGGCGCACATGCGGGCGCACGGCGGCGGGGCGATCGTGAACATCTCGTCCAACCTGGGTCCGCACGTCCGGATCCCCGGGGTCTTCGGCTACCAGGTCTCCAAGGCGGCCGTGTCGGCCCTCACCAGGGCCGCTGCCCTGGACCACATCGCCGACGGGGTCCGGATCAACGCGGTCAGCCCGGGCGCCGCGGAGTCCTCGATGTCACTCCAGCCGGGCGAGACGGAGGCCGAGCGGGCGGTCCGGATGAAGGAGCAGTCTCCCCTGGGCCGGATCTCGTCCGCCGCGGAGGTGGCGGCGGCGGTCCTGTACCTCGCCTCGGACGCGGCGGGCTCCGCCGTCGGCACCGACCTGGTGATCGACGGCGGGGTCTCCGCCTGACGTACGCCGAGGGTCCGGGGGGCTCAGCCCTGGGCCGCCGCCGGGTCCATCCAGAAGACCTCCCAGTGGTGGCCGTCCAGGTCGGTGAAGGAGCGGCCGTACATGAAGCCCATGTCCAGCGGCTCCTTCGCCGGGCCGCCACCGGCGGCGAGGGCCGCGTCGGCCAGCTCGTCGGCCTTCGCGCGGCTCTCGGCGCTCAGCGTGATGAGCACCTCGGTGGCCTTCGTGGCGTCGGAGATCTCCTTGCCCGGGGCGGTGAAGCTCCTGAACTTCTCCTCGGTGAGCAGCATCGCGAAGATCGTGTCGCTGATGACGACGCAGGAGGCGGTCTCGTCGGTGAAGGCCGGGTTGATCGAGAAGCCGATCTTCTCGAAGAAGGCCTTGCTGGCGTCGAGGTCCTTCACGGGCAGGTTCACGAAGATCATCTGCGGGGCCATGGCGCTCTCTCTTCCGTCGGGCGGCCGGGGCGCTCGGTGCGTTCCGGCGCTTTCGAGAGGTAGGACGGGCGTGCCGCCCGTAACTCATCGCTCTCCCGAGGATCCTTTTCGCTCAGGCCGCGGAGCGCAGCTCCAGCGCCGCCAACGGTACGAATCCGCCGCCTCCGCCGCCGGTCCCGGCGTCGGGTCCGGCGAGCCTGCGCAGCATCGCGACGGCGATCCGCTCGCCCTGTGCCTTGGCCCGCTCGGCCCTCGGCCCTTGGTGCGAGCCGTCGACGGCGGCGTGCCAGAGCTGGACCCAGCGGCCGAAGTGGGCGGCGGTGAGCGGCCGCGCGGAGTGGAGGGCGGCGTGCGGCGCGAAGGCGTCGCGCCCGTAGTCGGCGGTGCGGAAGAGGGCGCGCTCCCAGAAGTCGGTGATCCGCGGCAGATGGACCTCCAGGTCCGTACCGGCGATCTCCGTGAAGAAGGGTCCGATGAGCGGGTCCGCGAAAGCGGCGGTGTAGAACCGGCGCAGGACGACGTCGAGGTCGTCGCGGTCGCTGATGTCCCGGGTGGCGCGCATGCCCCCAGTGTCCCCGCCCGGGCCCCGCTCCCCCAGTGCCGAACGTCCCGGGTGCGGTCGGTGAACGCCTCGGCGGCCCGGGTCGCCGAGGCGTCCGGGGACGGGCCCTGCGCCTCCCCCACCTGCGGTGCCACCTCTCCCTCACCTGCGGTGTCACCCCCTCCTGACCTGCGGCGCCGCCCCTCCCTCACCTGCGATGCCCCTCCCCCCCCCCACCTGCGGTGTCACCCCTCCCTCACCTCCGACGCCGCCCTCCCCCACCTGCGGCGTCACCCTTCGCCCCGTGCCCGCCTCTTCCGCTTCATCGCTTGTTGATGCACCGTCAACTCCGTACTCCTAGGTTCCGGAAGCGCGCGACCCCGCCGCCGACCGGCTTGGCGGGGCGGTTCATCACCCTCTTCAGGAGTGAGACGTGGAGCGACGCAGTTTCCTGCGTGGAGCGGTCATCGGCACGTCCGCCGCCGCCTTCGGCGGCAGCCTCTGGCACGGGGCGGCCTTCGCCGCGCCCGCCCAGCCCGGCGCGGGCCCCTACGGGGCGCTCGGCGCGGCGAACTCGCACGGCATCCAGCTGCCGGCCGGTTTCACCAGCCGGATCATCGCCCGGTCCGGCCAGACCGTGACGGGCACCTCGTACACCTGGCACAACGCCCCCGACGGCGGCGCCTGCTTCGTCGACGGCACGGGCTGGATCTACGTGTCGAACTCGGAGATCAACCCGAGCGGCGGCGCGAGCGCCGTGCGGTTCGACTCCGCGGGCACGATCACCGGCGCGTACCGGATCCTCTCCGGCACCCGCCAGAACTGCGCGGGCGGCGCCACCCCGTGGAACACCTGGCTCTCCTGCGAGGAGGTGTCCCTCGGCTACGTCTACGAGTCGAACCCCTGGGGCGGCACCGCCTACCGCCGGGACGCGATGGGCAAGTTCAAGCACGAGGCCGCCGCCGCCGACCCGGTCCGCAAGGCGATCTACCTGACCGAGGACGAGTCGGACGGCTGCTTCTACCGCTTCGTCCCCACCACCTGGGGCAACCTCTCCTCCGGCACCCTCCAGGTCTTCAAGGCCGGCACGGCCACCTCCGGCACCTTCACCTGGCAGAACGTGCCGGACCCGGACGGCGCGCCGACCACCACCCGTAACCAGGTCTCCGGCGCCAAGCGCTTCAACGGCGGCGAGGGCTGCTACTACGCGGACGACACCGTCTGGTTCACCACCAAGGGCGACAACCGCGTCTGGCAGGTCAACCTCGCCGCCGGCACCTACGAGCTGGCCTACGACGACTCGCTCGTCTCCGGCACCGCCCCGCTGACCGGCGTCGACAACGTCACCGGCACGACCTCCGGCGACCTGTTCGTCTCCGAGGACGGCGGCAACATGGAGATCTGCGTCATCACCCCGGACGACATCGTCGCCCCGTTCCTCCGCGTCAACGGCCAGTCCGGCTCCGAGATCACCGGACCGGCCTTCTCCCCCGACGGCAAGCGGCTGTACTTCTCCAGCCAGCGCGGTACGACGGGCAGCTCGTCGGGCGGCATCACCTACGAGGTGACCGGCCCGTTCCGCGCGTAACGGCACAGGTCGGCCTTCCGTAGGTCCACCGTCCGTTGGGCGCCGCCGAGCAGGGCGGCGCCCAACGGCGTCAGCGTGTGCAGGACGGCGTTGCCGTGGCGCAGGGTCGCGATGAGCCCGGCCTCCCGGAGCACGCCCGCGTGCTGGCTCGCGGAGGCCAGCGAGACCCCGGCCCTGCGCGCGAGCTCGCTCGTCGTACCGCCGTCCCCGATGGCGTGCAGGACCGCCGAGCGGGTCTGGCCGACCAGCTTGGCGAGCGAGGAGCCGCCCGGCGCGCTGACGGTCGGCGCCTCCCCGTGGGTGACGGGGTAGACGAGGACCGGCGGCAGCGCGGGGTCGCGCAGCACCACCGGCGTCCCCCGGCAGAAGTACGAGGGCTGGAGCAGCAGCCCCCGCCCGTCGAGGTGGACGTCCCGGTCGACCGGGTAGTCGGCTTCCAGGACGGGCGCGCGCCAGCGCAGCATCGGCGGCAGCGACGCGAGCAGTTCGTCGGCGCCGCCGTCGAGCAGCGCCCGGCCGCGGCGGGCCCTGTCGGCCTCGACGCGGGCCCGGATGTGCGGCCAGTACGGCTCGATCGCGGCCCGGTGATAGCTGCGCAGGGCCCCCACGAGCCGGTCGAAGGGCTCCGCGCCGCCGTCGGCGAGGGCGCGCAGCGAATGGGGCACGGTCCGACCGCCGGAGCGGTCGGCGGCGAGCAGGGAGAGCTCGCCGCGGAGCCGGCCGGAGTCGGTCGCGCGGATCGCCCGGAGGCCCTCGTCGAGGCCGTTGACGCCTTCGGCGGGCGTCAGGAAGTCGGGAAAATAGCCGCGACTGGGAACGAGGGCGGCGAGGAGACGGGTCTCACCGCCGAGCCGCATCCGGGCGTCCGAGCGCCATTCCCGGTAGACGACGGATCCGCGCCGGTCCCTTAAGCGGTGAAAGCTGAGAACGGTTTCCCACAGAACATCCGGCCGGGCGGCCGTCCGCACCCCCGCCAAGTCGTTTCCGGTGAAATGAATCCGCAGCATGACGTCCCCACCTGTGCACTCGCAACCACCCCCGACGACGAGTATGCACAGCATCACAGCACGTTACCAGGGTGTTTCAGGCACAGTTGAAAAGCATCGCGGCGATCAGGGGAGAAACGAAAAGCTGTGCGGGTCGGGCAGGAAACCTTCAGGACCGAGGTGACGTGGCGAAGACCGTGGGGGGCTTTGCACGTCCGGCGGCGGTCGGCGAGGTTGCGGCTCACCTGCCCGACATCGGTAAAGGGCGCGGCCTCCGGGTGGGGATCCGGGGGTCGCGCCCACCCCGTTCTTTGCGGCGAGGAAACAGAAAAGTTCAATGGCCAATAATTCAATCGGCCGAAATTGAACAGGAACTCACATCCGGTCGACGACCAAGCAAAATGAGCGGCCGCGTTCGGGATGAAATACGACGGGGCGGACACCTCCGCACAAAGGTGTCCGCCCCGTCTCTCTTTGGTACCCGGAGCCGCCGCCCGTCGGTGAGGGTCGAAAGTGACCGACGGCGGCCCCGGTGGTTCTGGTGGTTCTGGGGATTTCCGCTGCTGAACGGGGGTTCAGCAGCGGATCGGTACTGCTGCTGAACCGGGGTTCAGGAGGGCCCGACCGCCGCTCCTGACCCCCGGTTCAGCAGGACTCAGCGGCTGTCGCTGCCCTTCGACTCGGCCGCCGCGCGGCCGGCCTCCAGACGCGCCACCGGGATCCGGAAGGGCGAGCAGGAGACGTAGTCGAGACCGACCTCGTGGAAGAAGTGCACCGACTCCGGGTCGCCGCCGTGCTCGCCGCAGACACCGAGCTTGATGTCGGGGCGGGTGGCGCGGCCGGCCTGGACGGCGCTGCGCACGAGCGCGCCGACACCGTCCTTGTCGATGGTCTCGAAGGGGCTGACGCCGAAGATGCCCTTCTCCAGGTACGCGGTGAAGAACGAGGCCTCCACGTCGTCGCGGGAGAAGCCCCAGACCGTCTGCGTCAGGTCGTTCGTACCGAAGGAGAAGAACTCCGCGGCCTCGGCGATCTGGCCGGCGGTCACGGCGGCGCGCGGCAGCTCGATCATGGTGCCGAGCGCGAGCTTCAGGTCCACGCCGGTCTGCGCCCGGACCTCGGCGATGACCTGCTCGGCCTCCTCGCGGACGATCTCCAGCTCCTGGACGGTGCCGACGAGCGGGATCATGATCTCGGCGCGCGGGTCACCCTTGGCGTCGATGCGCTGGGCCGCGGCCTCGGCGATCGCCCGGACCTGCATGGTGAACAGGCCGGGGATGACCAGGCCGAGGCGGACGCCGCGCAGACCCAGCATCGGGTTCTGCTCGTGCAGCCGGTGCACGGCCTGGAGCAGGCGCAGGTCGTTCTCGTGCGGCTCCTTGCGGGACTCGGCGAGGGCGACGCGCACCGACAGCTCGGTGATGTCCGGCAGGAACTCGTGCAGCGGCGGGTCGAGCAGCCGGACCGTGACGGGCAGCCCGTCCATGGCCTCGAACAGCTCGATGAAGTCCTGCTTCTGCAGCGGCAGCAGGGCCTCCAGGGCCTGCTCGCGCTCGACGTCCGTGTCGGCCAGGATCAGCCGCTCGACGAACTGGCGGCGCTCGCCGAGGAACATGTGCTCGGTGCGGCAGAGGCCGATGCCCTGGGCGCCGAAGCGACGGGCGCGCAGCGCGTCCTCGGCGTTGTCGGCGTTGGCGCGGACGCGCAGCCGGCGGACGCGGTCCGCGTAGGCCATGATCCGGTGGACGGCGGCGACGAGCTCGTCGGCGTCGTCGGCGCCGGCGTGCATGCGGCCCTCGAAGTACTCGACGACCGGGGACGGTACGACGGGTACCTCACCGAGGTACACCTTGCCGGTGGAGCCGTCGATGGAGACGACGTCGCCCTCCTCGACGACCTGGCCGTCGGAGGTGGTCATCCGGCGGCGCTTGGTGTCGACCTCGAGCTCCTCGGCGCCGCAGACACAGGTCTTGCCCATGCCGCGGGCGACGACGGCGGCGTGCGAGGTCTTGCCGCCGCGCGAGGTGAGGATGCCCTCGGCGGCGATCATGCCGTCCAGGTCGTCCGGGTTGGTCTCGCGGCGGATCAGGATGACCTTCTCGCCGGAGCGGGACCACTTGACCGCGGTGTACGAGTCGAAGACGGCCTTGCCGACGGCGGCACCCGGGGAGGCGGCGATGCCGCGCCCGATCTGCTCGACCTTCGCGTCCTCGTCGAACTTCGGGAACATGAGCTGGGCGAGCTGGGCGCCGGTGACGCGCTGGAGCGCCTCGGCCTCGTCGATCAGGCCCTGGTCCACGAGCTGCGTGGCGATGCGGAAGGCGGCACCGGCGGTGCGCTTGCCGACCCGGGTCTGGAGCATCCAGAGCTGGCCGCGCTCGATGGTGAACTCGATGTCGCAGAGATCCTTGTAGTGGGTCTCCAGCGTGTTCATGATGTGCATGAGCTGGTCGTACGACGTCTTGTCGATCGACTCGAGGTCGGCCAGCGGCACGGTGTTGCGGATACCGGCGACGACGTCCTCGCCCTGCGCGTTCTGCAGGTAGTCGCCGTAGACGCCGGCGTGGCCGGAGGCGGGGTCGCGGGTGAAGGCGACGCCGGTGCCGGAGTCCGGGCCGAGGTTGCCGAAGACCATCGAGCAGACGTTGACGGCGGTGCCGAGGTCGCCCGGGATGCGCTCCTGGCGGCGGTACAGCTTCGCGCGGTCGGTGTTCCAGGAGTTGAAGACGGCCTCGATGGCGAGGTCCATCTGCTCACGCGGGTCCTGGGGGAAGTCGCGGCCGGTCTCGGCCTTCACGATCTTCTTGAAGTGCTTGACGACCTTCTTGAGGTCGGCGGCGTCCAGGTCGGTGTCGCTGGCGACCTTCTTCGCGGCCTTGGCCTCGTCGAGGGCGTCCTCGAAGAGCTCGCCCTCGACGCCGAGGACGGTCTTGCCGAACATCTGGATGAGCCGGCGGTACGAGTCCCACGCGAAGCGCTCGTTGTCGGCCTGGCGGGCCAGTCCGACGACGGACTCGTCGGAGAGGCCGATGTTGAGGACCGTGTCCATCATGCCCGGCATGGAGAACTTGGCTCCGGAGCGGACGGAGACGAGCAGCGGGTCGTCGGCCTGGCCGAGCTTCTTGCCCATCTGCTGCTCGAGAGCGTCGAGGTGCGCGCTGACCTCGTCGCGGAGCTCGACGGGCTCCGAACCGCTCTCGAGGTAGACCTTGCACGCCTCGGTGGTGATCGTGAAGCCGGGGGGAACCGGCAGGCCGAGGTTGGTCATCTCGGCGAGGTTCGCGCCCTTGCCACCGAGCAGGTCCTTCAGGTCCCTGTTGCCCTCGGTGAAGTCGTAGACGAACTTCTGATCATTGTTTTCCGACACGGGTCCCGACTCCTCGATGACTCGGTTGGCTGCCCTGACGGCGAGGAACATACCCAGATCGAAGGCGTCTGTGGAGGTACGCCTGCCGGTCACATGGTCTTAACCACCCGTCCGCCAGCACATCGAAAGTAACTGAGAGGTAGCTTCCGCTTTCAGGCCCCGAAGCTCAGATGACCAAAAGCAGAGGTTCTACGCTCGAATGAGCGCCCATCCGAGCATCTGCGTTCACTTCTTGAACGCAAAAAGGATGGCACCCGGTGCCACCCTTCAGGCGATGCAGTCGTCCGTAATCTGCTCATGTGAGCGCCACCCCCCTCAGAGGTGGCGAGGATCACTCCCCAGGGAAGGCCGATTCCCGCGCGGATCTCACCCGCCGGACGTGTCCAGCTCGGCGTCCTCACTCACCCCTGAGCAGTCGTACGGGTCCTTCAACCAGCCGTCCGGCAGGACAACTCGGTTGTTTCCGGACGTACGGCCCCGAGGGCCGTCCGCACCCACCGGCCACGACTGGTCCAGGTCCAGCTCGCTCAACTGAGCGCTCAGTTCGTCGAGGGAAGAGGTGATCGCCAGCTTCTTGCGCATCTCGGAGCCCACCGAGAAGCCCTTCAGGTACCAGGCCACATGCTTGCGGAAGTCGATGACACCGCGTGCCTCGTCGCCGAGCCACTCGCCGAGCAGCCGCGCGTGCCGCACCATCGCGTCCGCGACCACCCGCAGACCCGGCTGGGCGTACGTACCCGTCCCCTCGAAGCCCGCCACCAGGTCGCCGAAGAGCCACGGCCGGCCCAGGCAGCCGCGCCCGACGACCACGCCGTCGCAGCCCGTCTCCCGCATCATCCGCAGGGCGTCGTCGGCGGACCAGATGTCGCCGTTCCCGAGCACCGGGATCTCCGGCACGTGCTCCTTGAGGCGCGCGATCGCGTCCCAGTCCGCCGTACCGCCGTAGTGCTGGGCCGCCGTCCGCCCGTGCAGGGCGATCGCCGTGACGCCCTCCTCGACCGCGATCCGGCCCGCGTCGAGGAAGGTGATGTGGTCGTCGTCGATGCCCTTGCGCATCTTCATCGTGACCGGCAGGGCGCCCGCGTTGCTCACGGCCTCGTTCAGGATCGCGCGCAGCAGCGGCCGCTTGTAGGGCAGGGCCGAGCCGCCACCCTTCCGGGTCACCTTGGGGACCGGGCAGCCGAAGTTCAGGTCGATGTGGTCGGCGAGGTCCTCGTCGACGATCATCCGGACGGCCTTGCCGACCGTCACGGGGTCCACCCCGTACAGCTGGATCGAACGCGGCTTCTCGGTCTCGTCGAACCGGATGAGCTGCATCGTCTTCTCGTTGCGCTCGACCAGGGCGCGCGTCGTGATCATCTCGCTCACGAACAGCCCCTTGCCACCGCTGAACTCGCGGCAGAGGGTACGGAAGGGGGCGTTGGTGATGCCGGCCATCGGGGCGAGCACCACCGGCGGCTGCACGATGTGCGGCCCGATGGCGAGGGGAGAGAACGCGGTCATTGAGCCATTGTCGCGCACCGCGGCGGTCATCAGTCAGCCGTACTATCCGCACATGCCCGAGCTCACACGCTCGCGGCCACCCCGGGGCCGGGAACGCGTCGTCCTGGCGATCTCGGAGAGTGCTTGCGCTGTGAGGGCTCGCCCCGAGCGGGCACGTCCCGAGCCGGATCGCCCCATGCCGAGTCGTCCCGAGCGGGATCGTCCTGAGCCGGATCGCCCCAAGCCGGACCATCCCGATTCGAATCGTCCCAATCCGAATCGTCCCGAGCGCCTTCGGCCGCGGCGCGCGTCTCCTCCTCGATCACGAGGGCGAGGAGGCGCTCGACGCCCGCCCGGGACTTCTCGTCCACGGGGACGTACGTCACGAGGCACGGTCCGGAGGTCGGGCCGAGCCACAGGTTGGTGTGCTCGAACCGGAGCACGCCGACGCGGGCATTGTGGATGACCTTGGTGCGGCCGCCCGGGGCGACCACGTCGTGCCGGGCCCAGATCTCCCGGAACTCGCGCGAGGCCCCTTCGAGCCGCTGGACGAGCGCCTTCCAGGCGGGCTCCGCCAGGTGCTCGGCCATGGCGGCGCGGAGCTTTCCGGCGAGGAGGGGGAGGAGGTCCGGCAGGTCGGTGGCGGCGGCCCGGAAGTCGTCGTTGGTGAAGGCGAGCCAGAGGGAGTTGCGGTCCTCGCGGGGCAGGGCGTCCAGGTCGCAGAAGAGCTTCCCGAAGGTCCGGTTGTGGGCGAGGAAGTCGAACCTGCTGTTCTGGACGGCGGCGGGCAGCGGTTCCAGCTGGTCGAGCATCCGGCGCAGCGCGGGCGTGACGGCCGATGATGTCGTCCCGGGGCGCGGGTCGGACTGCCCGGCGAGGGCGAAGAGGTGGCTGCGCTCGGTCGGGTCGAGGAGCAGCGCGCCGGCGAGGGCGTCGAGGACCTGCGGGGAGACCTGGATGTCGCGGGCCTGTTCCAGCCAGGTGTACCAGGTGACGCCGACGGCGGAGAGGTGCGCGACCTCCTCGCGGCGCAGACCGGGCGTGCGGCGGCGCCTGCCTCGCGGGAGGCCGACCTGTTCGGGGGTGATGCGCTCGCGCCGGCTGCGCAGGAAGGCGGCGAGCTCGTGCCGCCGGGTCCCGGGCGACGCCGCTGCCGTCGTCGTCATGGTCGTCACTGCTCCAGGGTGCCGGGGCGACAGGCCGGTTGCCAGGTAGTGCTTCTACCAGGATAAGAAGACTCTGGTACCAGGCTGAGTGTGGCCGGATCGTCGAACACGTGACTTCGACCTCCACCTCTCCCTCTCCCTCCCCTTCCCCCCGGGCCGGCGCACCGGCCGTCGGCCCCGGCCCCGGCCCCGCGGCGCTCGGCTCCCTGGGCCTGTTCACCGTTCTCCTCGGCGCCTCGCTGCCGCTGATCGACTTCTTCATCGTCAACGTCGCCCTGCCGTCGATCGGCCGGGAGCTGGCGGCCGGTGAGTCCCTCCTCGAACTGATCGTGGCCGGGTACGGCCTGTCGTACGCCGTCCTCCTCGTCCTCGGCGGGCGCCTCGGCGACCTCTTCGGGCGCCGTCGCCTCTTCCTCGTCGGGATGACCGCCTTCGGCCTGACCTCGCTGGCCTGCGGGCTGGCACCGGACGCCTGGACCCTCGTCGGGGCCCGGGTGGCCCAGGGCGCCGCGGCGGCGCTGATGCTGCCGCAGGTGCTCGCGACCATCCACGCCTCGACGGCGGGAGCGCGCCGGGCGAAGGCGCTGAGCCTGTACGGGGCGACCGCCGGCCTGTCGATGGTGACCGGTCAGATCCTGGGCGGCGTCCTCGTCGCCGCCGACCTCGCGGGCTCGGGCTGGCGGGCGGTCTTCCTGGTGAACGTGCCGGTGGCGGTGGCGGGCCTGCTGCTCGCCCTGCGGACCGTGCCGGAGACCCGCTCGGACCGGCCGGCGCCGGTGGACGTGCCCGGCACGCTCCTCCTCGCGGTCGCGCTGCTCACGCTGCTCGCCCCGCTGACGGAGGGCCGAACGGCCGGCTGGCCGCTGTGGACCTGGGTCTCGCTCGCGGTGTTCCCGTTCGCGGCGGGCGCCTTCTGGCGGGTGGAGCGACGGGCGGAGCGCCGGGGCGACACCCCGCTCGTCCCGCCGAGCCTCCTCGACCTGGTCTCGCTGCGGCGCGGGCTGCTCCTCATCCTGCCGCTGTCGGGCGGCTTCGGCGGCTTCATGTTCGTGATCGCGGTGGCGCTCCAGCAGGGCCTGGGCCTGGGGGCGGTGGCCTCGGGCCTGGCGCTCGTCCCGATGGCGGTGGCCTTCTTCGGGGCCTCGCTCGCGGGTCCCCGGCTCGTACGGCGCTGGGGTACCCGGGTGGTTCCGGTGGGCGCCCTGCTCCAGGCCCTGGGTCTCGGGCTGCTCGCCCTGACGGCCTGGCGTTCCTGGCCGGATCTGTCGGTGGGGAGCCTGCTTCCCGGCATGGCGCTCGCGGGGCTCGGGCAGGGCCTCCAGCTTCCGGTGCTCTTCCGGGTGGTGCTCTCCGAGGTGCCGCCGGAGCGGGCGGGTGTGGGCGGCGGGGTCATGGTGACGACCCAGCAGACGGCGCTGACCCTGGGCGTCGCCACCCTCGGCACGCTGTTCCTGAGCCTGTCCGCCTCGGACTCGACGGGCACGGCCCTGACAGTGACGCTGCTCCTCCAGCTCGCGATGGCGCTCCTGACGGCGGTGCTCGCGCTGCGGCTGCCGAGGCAGGTGGGGTGAGGCGGGGAGGGTGACGCGCGCGGGCCCGAGGTGTTCACGACCTCGGGCCCGTTTCACACGGTGACCGCTACTCCCGGCCGGTCTCGGCGGTCTCGGCGGTCTCGGCGCTCTCGGCTCCCTGCGCGCGCTCGCGCATCTTCTTCAGGAGCTCCTGCTTCTGTTCGTCGGCCGTGCGGTGGACGGCGCCGCGGCTCCGTCCGGTGCCGTGCTGGTCGGCGCGGGACAGCTTTTTGCGCTGTCCGCCGACTCCGAGGAGGTCGTTGCGGCTCTTGCCCATGGGGGTTCTCCCGAATCAGTTCAGTGAGGTGGTCGGTGGTCGGTCGGCCTGTACGGCGCGCTCACTCGTAGATCTGGAAGAACAAAGACATGCCGACGACGCTACCCCGGCGCCGAGGCGGCAGCACCCGTTTTTCCCCACCCCACCCAAGCGAATGACAGATATTGAAATCTGTCATCGGTCATGTCATGGTTGTTCTGTCGCACCCTCCCGCCATCCCCCAGGAGATCGCCATGACCACCACCCGGCACCCCGTCCCCACCCGCCCGCTCGGCGCCACCGGCCCCGCCGTCTCCGCCCTCGGTCTCGGCTGCATGGGCATGTCCGCGCTGTACGGGGAGAGCGATCGCGCCGAGTCGATCGCCACCGTCCACGCCGCCCTGGACGCCGGGGTGACCCTGCTCGACACGGGCGACTTCTACGGGATGGGGCACAACGAACTGCTGATCGCCGAAGCGCTGCGGAGCGCCCCCACGGCCGCCCGCGAGCAGGCGCTGACCAGCGTGAAGTTCGGCGCGCTGCGCACGGTCGAGGGCGGGTTCACCGGATACGACGGCCGACCGGCCGCGGTGAAGAACTTCGCGGCGTACTCGCTCCAGCGCCTCGGCACCGGCCACATCGACATCTACCGGATCGCCCGTGTCGACCCGGACGTGCCGATCGAGGAGACCGTCGGCGCCATCGCCGAGCTGGTCGAGGCGGGGCACGTCCGGCACATCGGCCTCTCCGAGGTCGGCGCGGACACCCTGCGCCGAGCGGCGGCGGTGGCCCCGATCGCGGACCTCCAGATCGAGTACTCGCTGATCTCCCGCTCCATCGAGGAGAAGATCCTCCCCGCCGCCCGCGAGCTGGGCATCGGGATCACGGCGTACGGGGTGCTGTCGCGCGGCCTGATCAGCGGCCACTTCACCCGGGACCGGGAGCTCGGCGCTGGCGACTTCCGCGGCATGTCCCCCCGCTTCCAGGGCGACAACCTCCACCGGAACCTCGACCTGGTGGACCGGCTGAGGACGGTCGCCGAGGCGAAGGGCGTGACGGTCGCGCAGACCGCGATCGCCTGGGTCCTCGCGCAGGGCGGGCGACAGGGCGCGGACATCGTCCCGCTGGTCGGCGCCCGACGCCGGGACCGGCTGGCGGAGGCGCTCGGCGCCCTGGACGTCACGCTGGACGCCGCCGACCTGGCGGCGATCGAGGAGGCCGTCCCGGCGGGGGCCGCGGCCGGCGAGCGGTACCCGGCGGCGCAGATGGCCCACCTGGACAGCGAGCACTGACAGGTAGTGTCATTCCATGGCCGCCACCGAGACCCTGACCGCCGAGCGCATCCTCGAAGCCACGGAGGAGGTGCTCCGGCGCTACGGCCCCGCGAAGGCGACCGTCGTGGACGTCGCCCGGGTGCTCGGCGTCAGCCACGGCAGCGTCTACCGCCACTTCCGCACGAAGGCGGCCCTGCGCGAGGCGGTCACCGAGCGCTGGCTGGAGCGAACGGTCGTGGAGCTCCTCCCGCACGCGGAGGGCACCGGCCCCGCCGACGAGCGGCTGACCGCGTGGCTGACGGCCCTCTTCGCCCTCAAGCGCCACAAGGCGGGCGGCGACCCGGAGCTGATGGCGACCTTCCAGGTCCTCATCGGCGAGAACAGCGCGGTCGTCGACCGCCACGTGGAGCACCTGGTCGGGCAGATCGCCCACATCATCGAGGAAGGCCGCCGCGACGGTGTCTTCGCGGCCTTCGAGCGGGACCTGACGACGACGGCCCGGGCGGTCTTCGACGCGACGGACCGCTTCCACGACCCCGCCCATGCCGCCGACTGGTCCGCCCCGGAGATCGAGACGGCGTTCACGGCGGTCGTGTCCCTGGTTCTCCGCGCGCTGCGCCCCTGACACCTACGGATGACACCTACGGAAGGGCGCCGGATCCCGTACGGATCCGGCGCCCTTCCCGCTGTCAGTGCGTCACTCCGATTCGGCCTGGTCGTCCGGCTTGTGGAGCTGCAGGCTGGTGAAGACGGCGAGAGCCGCGCCCCACATGCCGCTCCACGTCTCGCGCCCACCGTAGAGCGGCGGGTAGGAGACCTGCCCCGCCAGCTCTTCCAGCCCGCTCACGGAGGCCTTCGCGTTCTCCAGTGCGAGCCGGAGGTCCTTGCGCAGGGCCGCGATCTGCTGGCCGGGCGGCAAGGGCTCCTCGTCCTGCGCCGGTTCCTCTTCCACCGCGAACGCGTCCACGCCCTCCTCGGCCCCCGCCGCATCGCCCTCGCCGGCGTCGTCGCCGCCGTCGCCGCCGCCCGCCGCGGGCGGCTCGGGCGCCTCGGGCGCCTTCACCTTGTCCGGGTGGGCCGCGGCGACCACGTCCCACTCCAGGAGCGGTACGGGTTCCCCGTCGTCCCGCAGGATGCGGTCCTCGGCCTCCAGGTCGACGGCGTAGTGGCCGTAGCCGTCGGTGGCCGGCAGCCCCTCCTGCTGGCTCGCGTTGCGCGGCAGGCCGTCGTCCTGGAAGCGCTGGGCGGCGAAGGCCAGCGTCCACAGCCCCAGCTCGTTGCCCTCCTTGGCCAGTCCCTCGACGACCTTGTGCGCGTCGCTGCGGACGGGGACCTTGCCGGGGGCTCGTACGGCTCCCAGGGCGGAACCGACGTTCCTGGTCAGCAACTTGTCCGCGATCAGGGCGGTCCCACCGGCGACGGCGAGGGTCAGGCGGGCGTTCTGGTCCCCACCGAGCGCGGGCTCCACAAGGGCGGTGAAATCGTCCGTGACCATGGGTGACCAGCCGTCCTTCAGTACCTCCTTGAAGAGCACGCCACCGTTGCTCCAGGCGTTGCGGGCCTGCGCGGCCGCGGCCTTCTTCGTCGCCCGCCACGGCTTGTCGACCACCGGCCCCAGGAGCGCCGCGTATCCCTTGTCGGTCATGCGCCGGTCGCCCTTGATCTCCTTCGCACGGTTGCGCAGGGCGTCGGAGATGGCGGGTCGAGTCAGGGTGTGGAGGAGGCGGACCGCGCGCCACAGGCCCGTCGGCGGCACGGCCGGATCGCCGTACACCTCAGGCGTCTGGGACGCGGTCCGCCGGCCGACGGCCAGCTCGTACACCGCGGTGAGGCCCTCGTCCTGCCGGCTCAGCACCACGTGCTTCAGGGCCCGCGTGGCCACCTCGACGTTCTGCGCGGCGTCGTCCCAGGCCTTGAACTCCACGTGGATGGAGGCGAGTACGGAGTGCAGGGCGTCATCGAACACGTCCCGCGCGTCGAGCGACGTACCACCGTTCGGGAGCACCCCGACGGCCACGTGGGCGGGCAGGGTGTAGGACTGTCCGATCTGGACGGCCTTGAGGAACTCCACCGAGTCCTGGGGCCGGCCGATCTTCTGGTGGAACTCCTCGCGGAGCTCCTTGCGCCGCAGCTCCCGGGCGAGCGCCATCCTCTGCGTGAGCGGCTTCGCCACCCCTCCCACGCCGGTCGCGAGTCGCGCCGTCAGGACGTCCGCCGCCAGCTCGGCCGCCTCCTCCGGCCCGCTCTCGGGTCCCGCGAGCACCCGCCACGCACTGGCCAGGCGGGTGATGCCGTCCCGCGCCACCAGCGCGTGGACCGGTTCCGTACCGTCGTCGAACTCGTAGATGACCGGGTGCGCGATCAGAGCCCGGGTGACGCGCCGGGCCAGGATGGACTCCGCGTAGGAATTGCGGCTCTGGGTGACCGAGATGGTCTGCCAGATGTGGTCCCGCAGATGCTTGAGGCTCTTGTAGCGGTAGCGCAGCACCGCCTGCGGACGCCCGGCCTCCGCCACGCCCTCCACGAGGGGGTCCTCGGTGCCCAGCAGCTCCTGGGCCGTGCGGGGCTGAATGCCGGGGAAGAGCTCGTACAGCCATATCCGGGAGTGGACGGAGCGAAGCAGTGCCCCGTCCACGGACTCCTCCAGGAGCAGACTGCTCTGGGCGTCGTGCGAGCTCGACAGTTGCAGTGCCGCGGTCGCGGGTGTCACCACGGCCCGGGCCAGGGCGTGCCAGGAATCCTCCGGCAGCACGGCGAGCGGGCTGTCGAGGCCCGCCTTCACCAGGGCGTGGCGGTCGTCGACGGCCGACGCGTCCGGAAGCTCCCGGAGCACGTCGGCCACCTCGATCCGCTGGCTGCCCCACTCGATCTCGACAGGCGCTCCCGGGTGGGAAGCGGGCATCGGACCCCTCCTGATCTCGGATGTGTATGGAAGACTGAAATCGCGGTTCTGGTCCGCCGAGGCGGACCAGGTCCTGCCCGCCGGCCCCCGGCCTCGCCGGGGGCCGGCCCTTCGTCTGCGCTCTTCAGTGCGCGCTCGGCCCCTCCGCGTGCGGGAACGTGGCGCCGAACCAGTGGGCCATGTCGATCCCCGCGTCCCGTTTGGCGACGGCCTGATGCCCCGTGTACGCGATCATGTCGGCCGCCTGGAGCAGGTCGTGGTCCCGGGACCGGCGGAACCGGACCCCGCCGGCGATCCGCCGCCCGCCGTCCGGCAGACGCGTGATCGCGTCGGCCAGTGCGCGCTCCGTCCCGTCTCCGTCGACGAGGACGATCCCGCGGGTGCCGGCCTCGGCCAGCTCCTCGTCGATCTTGGCGAGGAGGACGGCGAAGAGATCGGGCCGGTCCCGGCCGTACCGCTCGGTGCGCCGGTAGACGACACGCACCTGCCCGCTGGGCATGGTCGCGATGGTCTGGAGGCCGCGCAGGATCACGTCCCGGGTGTTCCTCTTGTGCACGGACCTGTCGGTGCTGCGGGAGACGTGGAGGTGGGGGCCGCGGGCGCGGGCCAGATCCACGGCGTGAAGCTGTGCGTGGGTGGGGATGAGCAGTCGGGGATCGGCCGCCAGCTCGGTGCGGAACCCCTGCCAGATCTGCCGCGCGGCGCGCACGAGGGGAAGGTCGAGACGTAAGGAGGCGAAGGAGATCAGGGAACGGCCGTCTCCTCCGTCATCGATCGCGTAGAGACGGGCGGCTCTGCTCCCAGGAGGCATGGAAGATCAACTCCGTGGGCACGTTCGGGGTGTTCCCGGCACCTTTGCCGGGGGCCCTCTCGCTTCCCCACGCCCGGTGAACGGGGATCGGCGAGCGCGGAGTGCACTGCTGCCGCGCACCGCGTGTACGTCCGCCACCCGGTGCGCAGATGTCACGGCGGTGCGGGATCAGACCTTGCGGAAGGTAACCACCCTCACCGGCGACAGCCCGGGCCGCCGCGAAGAAGCGCCCCGAGGCCTCCGAAGCCCTCCCCGGACCATTCCGTGGAGGACGTCGAACCCATGCGCACGACGCGGCCTGGTATCTCGGTCCTCTTACGGTAGCGGAATGATCGACTGTCGATCCATCAAATCCCTTATCCCTTCCCGTGGTTGACATGTCCTACACCCGTGACGGCACACGCCTCCCCCTCCCCCCACGCACGGGAAAGCCCCCGGCTCCTTCCGGAGTCGGGGGCTTTCGCGTGAAGACGAGCGGACCGCGAGCGGGGTCAGCAGCCGAGCAGGCGGCTGCCCAGGTAGCCCTGGATCTGGTCGAGGGAGACGCGCTCCTGCTTCATGGTGTCGCGCTCGCGCACGGTCACCGCGTTGTCGTCGAGGGTGTCGAAGTCGACGGTCACGCAGAACGGGGTGCCGATCTCGTCCTGGCGACGGTAGCGGCGGCCGATGGCGCCGGCGTCGTCGAACTCGATGTTCCAGTTCTGGCGCAGGTCGGCCGCGAGGCCCTTGGCCTTCGGCGAGAGCTGCGGGTTGCGCGAGAGCGGCAGGACCGCGACCTTGATCGGGGCCAGGCGCGGGTCGAGGCGCAGGACGGTGCGCTTCTCCATGACGCCCTTGGCGTTGGGGGCCTCGTCCTCGTTGTACGCGTCGAGCAGGAAGGCCAGCATCGCGCGGCCGACGCCGGCCGCCGGCTCGATGACGTAGGGGGTCCAGCGCTCGCCGGCCTCCTGGTCGAAGAACTGCAGGTCGTTGCCGGAGGCCTTGGAGTGCGCGTTCAGGTCGTAGTCCGTGCGGTTGGCGACGCCCTCCAGCTCACCCCACTCGCTGCCACCGAACGAGAAGCGGTACTCGATGTCCGCGGTGCGCTTCGAGTAGTGGGAGAGCTTCTCCGCCGGGTGCTCGAACCAGCGCATGTTCTCCTCGCGGAGACCCAGGCCGGTGTACCAGTTCCAGCGCTGCTCCATCCAGTATTCCTGCCACTGCTCGTCCTCGCCCGGCTTGACGAAGAACTCCATCTCCATCTGCTCGAACTCGCGCGTGCGGAAGATGAAGTTGCCCGGAGTGATCTCGTTCCGGAAGGACTTGCCCATCTGCGCGATGCCGAACGGCGGCTTCTTGCGCGAGGTCTGCAGCACCTGGCCGAAGTTGGTGAAGATGCCCTGCGCGGTCTCGGGACGCAGGTAGGCGACGGAGCCGGAGTCCTGGGTCGGGCCGAGGTGGGTGGAGAGCAGGCCGGAGAACTGCTTGGGCTCCGTGAAGGTGCCCTTGTTGCCACAGTTGGGGCAGTTGAGCTCGGTGAGGCCCTCGGGGAGACGGCCGTGCTTCGCCTCGAACGCCTCCTCCAGGTGGTCGGCGCGGAAGCGCTTGTGGCAGGAGGTGCACTCGGTCAGCGGGTCGGTGAAGGTGGCGACGTGACCGGACGCCTCCCAGACCTCGGTGGCCAGGATCACCGACGAGTCGATGCCGACGACGTCCTCGCGCGCGGTGACCATGTACCGCCACCACTGACGCTTCAGGTTCTCCTTGAGTTCGACACCCAGCGGTCCGTAGTCCCAGGCGGCGCGCTGGCCACCGTAGATCTCGCTGCACGGGTAGACGAAGCCACGGCGCTTGCTCAGGCTGACGATGGTGTCGATCTTGTCGGCGGCCACGGTGCTCTCTTCATTACGACGACGAAGTGCGAATGCCACAGGTTACCGGCGCCCGTACCCCCCGCATCAAATCGGTTCGGTGCCGGGGGCGCGCGAGGTCCCGCGTGGGCGGGGCCACACATATGACAATTGACAATCGTTTCCAATTTTGTTGAAAATGAGTGTCATGAACGTACGACGCCTGATACCCACCACCGCCCTCGCCGGAGCCGTCGCCCTCGGCATCGTCTCCCTGTCCGCCTGCGCCGGGACCTCGGACGCCGCGGACAAGGGGACCGGCGGCAAGCTGGACGTCGTCGCGTCGTTCTACCCCATGCAGTACCTGGCCGAGCAGATAGGCGGCGGTCATGTCGCCGTCACCACGCTCACCAAGCCCGGCGTCGAACCCCACGACCTGGAGCTCAAGCCGAAGCAGATCGGCGAGCTCGGCGAGGCCGACGTCGTCCTCTACCTCAAGGGCATCCAGCCCGCCGTCGACGACGCCATCGCCCAGGCCGGCGTCAAGAACACCGTCGACGCCGCCACCCTCACGAAGCTCGAAGCGCACGGCACCGAGGTCGGCCACGAGCACGGGACCGAAGAGCACTCCGCTGAGGAGCACGCGGCGGAGGAAGAGGGCCACGCGGCGGAGGAGAAGGGCCACGACCACTCCACCGAGGCCGGCACCGACCCGCACATCTGGTTGGACCCCGTGAAGTACGCCGAGGTCGCCAAGGGTGTCGGCACCGCCCTGGAGAAGGCCGACCCGGCGAACGCCGCGGACTACGAGAAGAACACCGACGCCCTGGTGAAGAAGCTCGGCGACCTGAACACCGAGTTCGAGACGGGCCTCGAGAACACCACCACGAAGACCTTCATCACCACCCACTCCGCCTTCGGCTACCTCGCCGAGCGGTACGGCCTGGAGCAGGAGGGCATCACCGGCATCGACCCCGAGTCCGAGCCGAGCCCCGCCCGCATCAAGGAACTCCAGGACATCGCGAAGAAGGACAAGGTCTCCACCGTCTTCTTCGAGACCCTCGCGAGCGACAAGACCGCCAAGACCCTCGCGGGCGACACCGGTCTGAAGACCGACGTGCTCGACCCGCTGGAGGGAATCACGGACACGTCCAAGGGCGATGACTACATCGAGGTCATGCAGTCCAACCTCGCCGCGCTGAAGAAGGCCCTCGGCGCCAAGTGACCGCAGCAGCACAGCAGGAGGCAGGAGCCATGGCAGCGCTGGAACCGGACCCCGTCATTTCCGTCCGCGGAGCCACGGCCGCCCTCGGCGGCCGGCCCGTCCTCCGGGGCGTCGACCTCACCGTCCACCGCGGTGAGGTCGTCGCCCTGCTCGGCGCCAACGGCTCGGGCAAGTCCACCGCCGTCCGCTCCGTCATCGGCCAGGTGCCGCTGACCGGCGGCCGGATCGAGCTGTTCGGCACGGAGCAGAAGCGGTTCCGCGACTGGGCCCGCGTCGGCTACGTACCGCAGCGCACCACCGCGGCGAGCGGCGTCCCCGCCACCATCCGCGAGGTCGTCGCCTCCGGCCGGCTCTCCCGTCGCCGCTTCGGCCTGCTGACGAAGGCCGACAAGGCCGCCGTCGAGGCGGCCATCGAGCTCGTCGGTCTCGCCGACCGCGCGAAGGACTCCGTCGCCGCGCTCTCCGGCGGCCAGCACCAGCGCGTGCTGATCGCCCGCGCGCTCGCCTCCGAGCCCGAGCTGCTGATCATGGACGAGCCGATGGCCGGCGTGGACCTCGCGAGCCAGGAGATCCTGGCCGCGACGCTGCGCGAGCAGGTCGCGGGCGGTACGTCCGTCCTCCTCGTCCTGCACGAGCTGGGCCCGCTGGAGCCGCTGATCGACCGGGCCGTCGTCCTCCGCGACGGCTGCGTCGTCCACGACGGCCCGCCGCCCGAGGCCGTCGGCCAGCACGCGCTCCCCGGCCACGACCACGTCCATCCCCACGCGGCCGGTGAGCCGCTCCGTACGGGTCTGCTGACCTGAGACAGCCGACCCTAGGAAGCTGACCTGATCATGGAAATGCTCGATCTCGCCTTCATGCAGCGCGCGCTCCTCGCGGCCGTGCTCGTCGGCATCACCGCGCCCGCCGTCGGCATCTACCTCGTCCAGCGCCGCCAGGCGCTGATGGGCGACGGCATCGGCCACGTCGCCATGACCGGTGTCGGTCTCGGCTTCCTGCTGAACTCCAGCCCGGTCTGGATGGCGACGATCGTCGCCATCGTGGGCTCGGTCGCCATGGAGCTGATCAGGGCGTACGGGAAGACCCGCGGCGACCTCGCGCTCGCCCTGCTCTTCTACGGCGGCATGGCCGGCGGCGTCCTGCTGATCAACCTCTCGCCGACCGGCTCCAACGCCAACCTCAGCTCGTACCTCTTCGGCTCGCTCTCCACGGTCTCGTCCGAGGACATCACCGCGATCGCGATCCTCGCCGCCTTCGTGGTCCTCGTCACGGTCGGTCTGCGCCGCCAGCTCTTCGCCGTCAGCCAGGACGAGGAGTTCGCCCGGGTCACCGGCCTGCCGGTGCGCGCCCTGAACCTGTTGATCGCGGTCACGGCCGCGGTCACGGTCACGGTCGCCATGCGGGTCGTGGGCCTGCTGCTCGTCAGCGCGCTCATGGTGGTGCCGGTGGCGGCGGCCCAGCAGCTGTCGAAGTCGTTCCGTACGACCTTCGTCCTCGCGGTGGCGACCGGGATCACGGTCACCCTGGCGGGCACGGCCACCTCGTACTACCAGGACGTCCCGCCCGGCGCGACGATCGTCCTGTACGCGATCGGCGTCTTCGTCCTCCTGACCCTCCTCGCCGCCCCGCTCGCCAAGCGGCGGGCCCGGGCGGCCGAGGCGGGCGCGGAGAACTGCGACGCCCCGCTGCCGACGACCCGGCGCCCGACGGACGACGTGAAGGTCTGATCCTCGGCGCTGAATCCGGGGGCACGGGGGACTGGCAGAATGGCGGGGGCAGACAAGCACTCAAGGAGGCCCTCGTGGTGACGGCAGGACCCCCCGTACGAGGCCGCTCGACCAAGCAGCGGGCCGCCGTGTCGGCGGCGCTGAACGAGGTGGACGAGTTCCGCAGCGCCCAGGAGCTGCACGACATGCTCAAGCACCGCGGCGACTCGGTCGGCCTCACCACCGTCTACCGCACGCTCCAGTCCCTCGCGGACGCGGGCGAGGTCGACGCGCTGCGCACGAGCGACGGCGAGACCGTCTACCGCCGCTGCTCGACCGGCGACCACCACCACCATCTGGTCTGCCGCGTCTGCGGCAAGGCCGTGGAGGTGGAGGGCCCGATGGTGGAGCAGTGGGCCGAGACGATCGCCTCGGAGCACGGCTTCGTGAACGTGGCGCACACGGTCGAGATCTTCGGCACGTGCGCGGAGTGCGCGATGAAGTAGCCCCTGTACGGATACGAGAGCGGGCCCGTACCGAATCCCTTCGGTACGGGCCCGCTGCTCGTCGTCTCAGACCTTGCTGGTGTTCCGGTCGAGGACCGCCCGCAGCCGGTCCACCTCGCCGGGCTCCGTGAGGCCGCGCTTCGGCAGATAGGCGAAGCCGCTGCCGGACTGCTTGGCCGTGAGCAGGACGAACAGCCGGGGAGTCTCCACGTACCGGGGCAGCAGTGCCCACCGGATCGTCGTCTCGGTGTCCCGGGAGCTCCAGCGCGCCCCGTCCTCCTCGACGACGGCCGTGGCCTCGCCCTGGGCCCTGACCACCGCGAAGTAGCTCCGGGCGACCGCCCAGGGCGCCAGCTCGGCGGCGGCCACGGCCACGAGGCCGAGCGCCGTCATCCTGACCGCCTCGCCCGGCTCCGGCGAGGGCGACAGCAGGGCGAGACCGGCGACGAGGAGGGTGAGGACGAAGGCGCCCCACGCCGCCCACCGCACCACCCGCCACCAGAGGATGGCCAGCATCCGGATCCGTACGGCCTCGCGCACGTCCTCGAAGACCACCGGGTAGCGAATCTCGATCCGCTCGTTCGTCTCCATGACCGTCCCCCCTGGTTTCGGTCAGGCCTTGTCGAGGACGGCCATGTCGGCCGGGTCGACGCCGCCGAAGCGGCGGTCGCGCGAAGCGTATTCGACACAGGCGCGCCACAGGTCACGGCGGTCGAAGTCCGGCCACAGGACGTCCTGGAAGACCATCTCCGCGTACGCGCTCTGCCAGATCAGGTAGTTGGAGGTGCGCTGCTCGCCACTGGGCCGCAGGAAGAGGTCCACGTCCGGCATGTCCGGGTAGTACAGGTACTTCTGGATGGTCTTCTCGGTGATCTTCGCGGGGTCCAGTCGGCCCGCCTTCACGTCCTCCGCGAGCGCCTGCGCCGCGTCCGTGAGCTCCGCGCGACCGCCGTAGTTCATGCAGAAGTAGAGCGTGAGCTTGGTGTTGTCCTTGGTCTGCTCCTGCGCGACCTGGAGCTCCTTGGCCACCGACTTCCACAGCTTGGGCATCCTGCCGACCCATCGCACCCGGATGCCGAGCTCGTCGAGCTGGTCGCGGGTCTTGCGGATGAAGTCGCGGTTGAAGTTCATCAGGAAGCGCACCTCCTCGGGCGAGCGCTTCCAGTTCTCGGTGGAGAAGGCGTAGAGCGAGATCGACCCGACGCCCATCTCGATCGCGCCCTGGAGCACGTCGAGCACCTGCTCGGCGCCGACCTTGTGCCCCTCGGTGCGGGGCAGGCCGCGCTCCTTGGCCCAGCGGCCGTTTCCGTCCATGACGATCGCGACGTGCTCCGGGACGAGCTCCGACTGGAGCTTCGGCGGGCGGGCGCCGGAGGGGTGCGGCTCGGGGGTGCTGTACTCCCGGCGCTGGCGACCGAGCAGTCGTGCGATGGCCATGACGTGGTCTCTCCTACCTAGCTTTTCTCTACGTACCGCAGCGAGCGCAGGCCGCGCTCCAGGTGCCAGTGCAGATAGGCGGACACGAGTCCGCTGCCCTCCCTGACGTGACGCGGCTCGCACGCGTCCGCCGTCGCCCAGTCGCCGGTGAGCAGCGCGCTGAGCAGGCCGATGGCCTCCGCAGAGGGTACGACGCTTCCGGGCACCCGGCAGTCGCCGCATATGACCCCGCCCGCCCCGACCGAAAAGAACCTGTTCGGGCCGTGGAGTCCGCATTTCGCGCAGTCGTCGAAGCTGGGCGCGTAGCCGTTCACCGCGAGCGAGCGGAGGAGGAAGGCGTCGAGGATGAGGTGGGGCGCGTGCTCGCCCCGCGCGAGGGTCCGCAGCCCGCCCACCAGCAGGAGGTACTGCTGCACGGCGGGTTCGCCCTCGTGGTCGGTGAACCGTTCCGCCGTCTCCAGCATGGCCGTGCCGGCGGTGTACCGGGCGTAGTCGGTGACGATCCCGCCGCCGTACGCGGCGATCGTCTCGCTCTGCGTGCAGAGCGGCAGCCCGCGTCCGACCAGCTCACTCCCCCGGGCGAAGAACTGCACGTCCACGTGCGAGAACGGTTCGAGCCGCGCCCCGAACTTCGACTTCGTCCGCCGCACCCCACGCGCGACGGCACGTACGCGCCCGTGACCGCGCGTGAGGATCGTGATGATGCGGTCCGCTTCACCCAGCTTCTGGGTGCGCAGCACGATGCCGTCGTCGCGGAACAGACTCATGGGCCCATTCTCCCGTACGGCGGGGGCGGCCCGGCCACGGGCCGGATGTCTGGCCGGATGTCGGGCCGGGTCCCGGGCCGGGCCTGGGGCCGTGCCTCGGGCCGCGCCTCGGGCCGCGCCTCCGCTCGGGCCTCGGACCGGGCCTCCGGTCGGGCCTCAGGCCGGACCTCGGGCCGTGCCTCCGGTCGGACCTCCGCTCAGGCCTCCGGTCGGACCTCGGGCCGGGCCGCCGGTCGGACCTCAGGCCGGACCTCGGGCCGGGCCGCCGGTCGGACCTCAGGCCGGACCTCAGGCCGTGCCCCCGGTCGGACCTCGGGCCGGACCTCGGGCCGGACCTCCGGGAACGCCTTCCGCATACGGGCGAGGAGGGCCGCGGCCGCCGGGGCGGCGGGGCCGTCCGCCGGCCAGGCGAGGGCGACCCGGCCGCGGAGGTCCGGTGCGGTGAGGGGAAGGGTACGGAGGCCCAGCTCGGCCGCCGCCTCGTGCGGGAGCTCCGGCAGGACGGCGACACCGAGGCCACGCGCGGCGAGGCGCGCGAGGACGTGCGGCGCGGCGGCCTCGAAGGCGACCTGGGGCCGGAAGCCCGCCCGCGTACAGGCGCGCTCCAGGACGCCGCGCAGGCCGGTTCCGCGCGGGAGGCTGATGAGGGGGCGGCCGGCGAGCGCGGCGAGCGGGAGTGACGTGGGGCCGTCGGGAGTGAGCAGCGGGTCGTCCGGGGCCATGGCGGCGACCAGGGGCACGTCCACGAAGACCTGGAGGCCGACGCCCTGCGGGGGCTCCTCGTCGGCGAGGCCGATCACGGCGAGGTCGAGTTCGCCTCGGCGCAGGGCGGCGAGCATCCGCTCCGAGGTGTCCTCGGTGAGGGATATCTCGACCTGCGTGTGGTCGTCGTGGAAGTCGGCCAGGACGGCGGCGACGTCGAACCCGTCGGCGGCGGCGCCGGACACGAGCCCGATCGTGACCTGCCCCCGGACGAGCCCCGTGAACTCGTCGACGGTCCGCCGCATCCCCTCGACGGCCGCGAGCGCCGCCCGCGCGAAGGGGAGGACCGCCTCACCGACGGCGGTCGTGGTCACGGTCCGGCCGGACCGGTCGAGGAGCGGCTGCCCGAGCTCCCGCTCCAACTGCCGGATCTGGGCGCTCACCCCCGGCTGCGCGAGGTGGAGCCGGGCGGCTGCCCGGGTGAAGTTGGCCTCCTCGACGACGGCGAGGAAGTACTGCAGCTGGCGAAGCTCCATAAGCAGGAATGCTAGCGGCGAGAAGAACCCGCTCTTGGACTTCTGACGAACCCCTCGGCACGCTGGTGATCATGGAGACCACGGCGGCGGAGATGCGGGCGGAGATCGCGGGCGAGCGGCGCGAACTGGCGGACGTCCTGGACGGACTGACCGACGAACAGTGGGACGCGCCGTCGCTGTGCGACGGGTGGCGCGTGCGGGAGGTCGCCGGCCACATGAGCATGGGGTTCCGGTACGCGTTCGGCAGCACGGCGCTGGAACTCGCCCGCGCGCGCGGCAACCTGCACCGGATGACCGACCGCCTCGCGCGCCGCGACGCCGCCGCCCTCACCCCGCGCGAACTCGCGGCGGCACTGCGGGACAACGCCCATCACCCCTGGAAGCCGCCGGTCGGCGGCCTGGAGACGGCCCTCGGTCACGACGTGATCCACGGCCTGGACATCACCGTCCCGCTCGGCCTCGGACGCCGGGTTCCGGAGAAGCGCCTGCGGATCCTGCTGGAGACCGTCACCCCTCGGACGATCCGCTTCTTCAAGGCGGACCTCGAAGGCGTCACGCTGCGGGCCACGGACCTGGACTGGTCGTACGGGACGGGCGCGGGCGCTCGGGTGGAGAGCCGCCCCGCCCAGGAACTCCTGCTGCTCGCGTACGGACGCACGCTCCCCCGGCCGGCGTGACGGCCGGGGGACGCGGAAGGTTTCAGGGCACCTCGCCCCGGCTCCGGGCGTTGACGTGAGCCGTGGCGGCGCTCAGTCGTTCGGACGAGGTCGCCTCGCGTACGCCCTCGGGCTCCACGTCCCACTCGCGCCCGCCACCGAGCGGCCGGATCTGGACGTACGGGCCCTCGTGGCCCATCACTCTCCCGACCCGTCCGGTACGGATCTCCACGACGTACGACCCGATCGGCAGTGTCATGTCCCGCTCTCCTCGCCCGGCAGTAGGGCGGCCGCGATGAGCCGTGCCGTTTCCGCCGTGCAGCATCCCAATTCGACGAGCGGCCTCGGAGGGTCGGCGGCGAGGGTGACGACGTCGAGCCCTAGCGAGGGGAGCGTGATTCCCGCCCTCGCGAGCGCCTCGCGCAATTCCGTCACTGCCTCTTGTGCGGCTTCGATGGCCCCCGCGGTCGTCTTCATGATGTCTTCCTTCACCAACGTATGCCTTTCTGAATCCATTTCCTGCTTCGCCTCTCCAGGGTGGGGCGGGATCCGTAGAATCGGCAGACGCGCAGGCTGTACAACTGCGGCGTAGGGTTGGGGAGTTAATCCATGGCCAAGGGCAAGCAGGACGAGACGTGGGAGTTCTTCGGGGAGCTCCTCAAGGAGCGCCGCGAGGCGGCGGGGCTCTCGCAGGGCGAGCTGGGCGGACGCGTGTTCGTGTCCGGCGGATACATCGGGCTGTTCGAGCAGGGAATTCGAAAGCCGCAGCTGGATGTGGCGCAGAGAATCGACGAGGTACTACAAACCGGCGGTATTTTCGAACGCACGGTACGCAAACTCATCAACAAGTCGCCGTACGCCTCTTATTTCCACGAGGTGGCGGAGCTGGAGTCGGTGGCGACGAGGATCTGCGAGTTCGCGCCGCTGGTGGTTCCGGGGCTGCTCCAGACGCCGGAGTACGCACGGGAGGTGACGGTCGCGGCGAACCCGTTCGCCACGGAGGAGTACATCGAGGAGAAGGTCACCTCGCGACTGGCCCGGGCCCGGATCCTCAAGGACGCTACAAGGCCCGAGTTCTGGGTCGTGCTCCACGAGAACACGGTGGTCACCCCTGTGGGCGGCCCCGCGGTCATGGCGGAGCAGCTCGACCACATCGCAAGACTGATCCGGGACCGATGGGTCCTGGTGACGGTGATCCCTCGCTCGGCCGGAGCACACGCCTCCATGAACGGCATGCTGCAACTCATGGAGTTCGAGGACCAGCCGCCAACGGCCTATACAGAGACCTCGTTTTCGGGGACGCTGCTCGACGATCCGGCAGTGGTGAAGCGCGCACAGCGCGCCTACGATCTGCTCAGGGTCACCGCCTTGTCGCCGGCGGAGTCCCTGGCCCTGATCGAGTCGGCGGCGGAGGACTTCAGACGATGCGCGCGTACGACCTGAGCAACGCCCACTGGTTCAAGAGCTCCCACAGCAACGGCGAGGGCGGCGAATGCGTCGAAGTCTCGTACGACTTCGTGGACGCCGCCTGGCGTAAGAGTTCCTACAGCAACGGCGAGGGCGGCAGCTGCGTCGAGGTCCTCGACGACGTCCCCGGCGTCGTCCCCGTCCGGGACAGCAAGGTCACCGACGGCCCCGTCCTGATCGTGCCCGCCGCCGCCTGGTCCGCCTTCGTCACCGGTATCGCCGGATGACGACCACCCCTCCCTCGTCCTGCGCGGCAGCGGCTCCACCGTCGTCCGCTTCGAGGGAGGGGCCGCCGGTTCACCCCTGAAGGGCCGATCGCCCCGGCGGACAGAGGCTTCACCGGCCGTCGGCCCGCCCCTACGATCACCCCCATGTAGATCACTCCGTCCATACCCGTCATCCAGGGCAGCGGGAAGTCCTCCCTCCAGTACGAGGGCGACGCCCTGCTCCTGACCCGTCGTCACGACGAGGCACGCATCCCCCTCGCCGCCATCGCGCGGGTCCGCACCGAGGGGCGGTCCCTCACGGTCGAGCTGACGGCGCCGGCCGGAGCGACGTCGTACACGCATCGGATCGACGGGGTGAGCGAGGCGTCGGCCGCCATGTTCGCCGCGGCCGTGAACGCCGCCCTGCCCGAGGCCGTCGGGCGGGACACGGCGGCCGACGGGACCGCGCTCGTCGAGACGCACACCCGGCCCGTCAGCGGACGGGAGCGGAATATCCGGCTCGTCAAGTGGTGGTCGGCCGCCACCATCGCCCCGGTCGTCCTCCTCTGCGTCCTCATCGGCGTCGCCGGACAGCCGGCCGGCATCGTCCTCTTCGTACCCCTGGGCTTCGTCGCGGCGGCCTCCGCCGTCACGAGCCTCATCTCGCTGAACAGCTGGTATCGCGAATTCCGTCTCACACGGCACGGCATCACCACCCTCGCCGTGGAGGCACCGGACCGGCCGGGGATGTATCTGTACACGGACCCCGCGGGCCTGGTCCGTCACGTGCTCACCTGGCCGGGCAGACTGTCCACCACGATCAGCTACGACCCCGCGAACCCGGCGGATGTGATCCTCCCCCGGTCCACGTTCTTCCGGCGCGGAGAGCTCTGGTTCGGCCTGTTCTGCGCCCTCTGCGCGGTCGGCATGTACGCCACCATGATCGCGATGGTCGTCCAGACCTTCACGGGTAGCCTCGACCTCTCGGAACCCGCCTAGCCACACTTATGGAAGTCATAAGTTCGCCTTATGAGTCCATAGACCGGGCCCGGGTACCACTTCGCGTGTGTTGTTATTTAGGGTGACCTAAGTGTCGGCGGCTTCGCCGCCACCTCGCTTGCGAAGGGAATCCCGTCATGCCCCGCCCCCTCCGGGTCGCGATCGTCGGCGCCGGCCCCGCCGGAATCTACGCCGCCGATGCGCTGCTGAAGTCCGAGGCCGCCGCCGAACCGGGCGTGTCCATCGATCTCTTCGAGCGGATGCCGGCCCCCTTCGGCCTCATCCGCTACGGCGTCGCCCCCGACCACCCGCGCATCAAGGGCATCGTCAACGCCCTTCACCAGGTCCTCGACAAGCCGCAGGTCCGCCTCTTCGGCAACGTCGACTACGGCACCGACGTCCACCTCGACGACCTGCGCTCCTTCTACGACGCCGTGATCTTCTCGACCGGCGCCATGGCCGACCGCGAGCTCCGCATCCCCGGCGTCGAGCTCGACGGTTCGTACGGCGCCGCCGACTTCGCCTCCTGGTACGACGGCCACCCGGACGTCCCGCGCACCTGGCCCCTGGAGGCCGAGAAGGTCGCCGTCCTCGGCGTCGGCAACGTGGCCCTCGACATCGCCCGCATCCTCGCCAAGACCAGCGACGAGCTGCTCCCGACCGAGATCCCGGCGAACGTCTACGACGGCCTCAAGGTGAACAAGGCCGTCGAGATCCACGTCTTCGGCCGTCGCGGCCCGGCCCAGGCCAAGTTCAGCCCCATGGAGCTGCGCGAGCTGGACCACTCCCCCACCATCGAGGTCATCGTCAACCCCGAGGACATCGACTACGACGACGGCTCGATCGCCGATCGGCGCAAGAACAAGCAGACCGACATGGTCGCCAAGACCCTGGAGAACTGGGCGATCCGCGACGTCGGCGACCGCCCGCACAAGCTCTTCCTGCACTTCTTCGAGTCGCCCGTCGAGATCCTCGGCGAGGACGGCAAGGTCGTCGGTCTCCGCACCGAGCGCACCGAGCTCGACGGCACCGGCAACGTCAAGGGCACCGGCGTCACCACCGACTGGGACGTCTCGGCCGTCTACCGCGCCGTCGGCTACCTCTCGGACGAGCTGCCCAAGCTCCCCTGGGACACCACCACGGGCACCGTGCCGGACGAGGGCGGCCGGGTCATCGAGGAGACCGGCGCGCACATGGCCTCCACGTACTGCACCGGCTGGATCCGGCGCGGCCCCGTCGGCCTCATCGGCCACACCAAGGGCGACGCCAACGAGACCGTGGCGAACCTCCTGGACGACTTCGCGAACGGCCGTCTGCTGACGCCCGAGACCCCGGAGACGGACGCGGTCGTGTCCTTCCTGGAGGACAAGGGCATCACGTACACGACGTGGGAGGGCTGGTACGCCCTGGACGCCGCCGAGAAGGCGCTCGGCGAGCCGCAGGGCCGCGAGCGCGTGAAGATCGTCGAGCGCGAGGACATGCTGCGCGCGAGCGGCGCCATCCAGTAGTCGCGATCCGTCCGTCACGGACGGGCCCTCGCCCCTTCCCGGTCCTACCCTGAAAGGACCGGGAAGGGGCGAGACCATGTCCGCACCCACACTGCACACCGCCCATACGGCCGACGCCACGGCCGACGTCGTCGAGCGCGCCCGGGACGCGGCCGAGCGGGAGTCCTGGGCCGAGGCGTACGCGCTGCTCCACGCCCACGACCTGCACCCCTCCCGCGGTCTCACCGCCGACGACCTGTCCGTGCTCGCCGACGCCGCCTGGTGGTCGGGGCACATCGACGAGTCCGTCACCGCCCGCCTCCGCGCCCACGCCGCCTTCCTCGCGGCCGGTGACCACCGGGGCGCCGGGCTCGCCGCCTGGTGGCTGCACTACGAGTACGGGAGCCTCGGGCGGCCCGCCGCGGCGGCCGGCTGGCTCCACCGGGCCCGGCACCACCTGGAGGACCTGCCGACCTGCCCCGAGCAGTGCTTCCTCGCCTGGACGGACGCCGAGGAGGCCGGGCAGCACGGCGACCGGGCCGCCGCCCTCGCCGCGGCCCGCCGCATGACCCGCCTCGCCCTCCGCTCCGCCAGCCCCGACCTCGTCGCCCTCAGCCGCCAGGCCGAGTCCGCCGTCCTCCTCGCGAACGGCCGCAGGACCGAGGCCCTCGCCCTCCTCGACGACGCGATGTGCTCGGTCACCGCGGGCGAGCTGAGCAGCATGTTCACGGGCTGGCTGTACTGCCTGGCCCTCACCCAGTGCATGGAGGCGGCGGACTTCGGCCGGGCCGTGGAGTGGACGAACGCGGCGATGGAGTGGTGCGCGCCCCCGTGGACGGGCCGCCGTCCGGCGGAGCCGAAGCCGGAAGCCGGTGCGGAGACCCTGACCGCTACGGAGACCACGACCCCGGCCCCGACCCTGCCCCTGACCCCGACCCCGACCCTGACCCCGGCCCTCACCCCTGTCCCGGCCTCCGGCGAGAACCCCTTCCGGGGCGTCTGCCGGGCCCACCGCGTCGAGGTCCTCGACCTCCTCGGCGCCTGGGCGCTCGCCGAGGAGGAGGCGCGGCAGGCCTGCCGTGAGGTGCCGGTGGACTGTCTGGAGTCGGCCGCCGCCTCGTTCTACGCCGCCGGGGACGTCCAGCGGCGGCAGGGCCGCCTCGACGAGGCCGCCGCGTCGTACGCGCACGCCCATGAGCTGGGCCGGATCCCGCAGCCCGGGCTCGCGCTGCTGCGCCTCGCGCAGGGCAGGGCGGACGCGGCCGTCGCGGGCGTCGACCTCGCCCTGGCCTGCCAGAGCGACCCGCGCCACGACCTGCTGGGCCGGGCCCGGCTGCTCGCCGCCCGTACGGAGGTGGCCCTCGCCGTCCGGGACGTGCCGGGCGCTTCCCGGGCGGCGGCGGACCTGGACGCGCTGGCCGGGGACGTACCGCTGCTGCGGGCGATGGCCGACACGGCGCGGGGCGCGGTCGCCCTGGCCGAGGCCCGCTCGGGCCCCGCGCTGCGGCTGCTGCGGGCGGCGCTCGCCGGCTGGCTGGAGCTCCGCGTCCCGTACGAGGCCGCGCAGGTGCGGATGCTGCTCGCGGCGGCCGACCGGGCGGTGGGCGACGAGGAGGCGGCCCGTCTTGAGCTGGGGGCCGCGCGGGCGGTGTTCGAGCGGCTCGGGGCCGTACCGGACGCCCGGCGCGCGGCGGCGCTGTTCACCGGCGGGAAGCGGCGCCGGCTGCCGGGCGGCCTCACGGCCCGCGAGGCGGAGGTCCTGCGGCTGGTCGCCGGGGGCGGGACGAACAAGGACATCGCCCACGCCCTGGTGATCAGCGAGCACACGGTCTCCCGGCACCTGAACAACATCTTCGCCAAACTGGACGTGAGCTCCCGCTCGGCGGCGACGGCCTACGCGTACGCCCACGACCTGGTCTGACGCGGCACCTCCACGCGACCGACCGCCGGACCCCGGCCGGCCCCCACGCCACGCGTCCGCTCCGCCCCGGCCGTACCCCCGGCCCGCCGATTCCGCCCGTCACGCCCCGGACCAGCCGACGGGTCGACCCCACCGGCCCCACCCGGCCTCCGCCCCCGCCCCTGTGTCCCCCAGCCCCGCCGACTCCGCCCGGCACGCCCCGGACCCACCCGACCCAGCCGACCAGTCGACCTCAGCGGCCCCGCCCTGCCTCCGCCCCGTCCCGGCCCCCGACCCCGCCGACTCCACCCCGCACGCCCCGGACCCACGCGGCCCAGCCGGCCCGTCGACCTCAGCGGCTCCGTCCGGCCTCCGCCCCGTCCCGGCCCCCCAGCCCCGCCGACCCCGCCCGGCACGCCCCGGACCCACCCGACCCACCCGACCGGTCGACCTCACCGGCCCTACCCGGCCTCCGCCCCGGCCCCCGGCCCCGCCGATTCCACCCCGCACGCCCCGGACCCACCCGGCCCACCCGGCCGGGCGGGACGGCGTGGGTCGAACGGCCCAGTCGGTGCCACCGCCGCGGTTGGGCGGTACGGGCGATGCCCCGCCCGGCTCCCCCGGGCTACACCGGAACCATGACCACCACGACCAACCCCCTGGACACGCTCCGCGGTGCCGTGCGCGGCACCGTCGTGACCCGCGGCGACCCGTCGTACGACGTCGCCCGCCGGGTCTACAACGCCCTGCACGACCGCCGGCCGGCCGTCGTCGTCCACGCCGTGGACGCCGCCGACGTCATGGCGGCGGTGCTGTACGCCCGGGAGCACTCCCTCCCGCTCGCCGTGCGGGGCGGCGCCCACTCGGTCGCCGGGTTCGGCACCGTGGACGACGGCCTCGTCGTCGACCTGTCCCGGATGCGGGGCGTGCGGGTCGACCCGGAGGCCCGTACGGCCCGGGCCGAGGGCGGCGCCACCTGGGGCGACTTCAACCACGCCACCCACGCCTTCGGGCTCGCCACCACCGGCGGGGTGATCTCCACGACCGGCATCGGCGGCCTGACGCTCGGCGGCGGCATGGGCCACCTGGCCCGCCGCTGCGGGCTGAGCTGCGACAACCTGATCGCGGCGGACGTCGTGACCGCCGAGGGCACGCTCGTCTCCTGCGACGCCGAGCGGCATCCGGACCTGTTCTGGGCGCTGCGCGGCGGCGGCGGGAACTTCGGGATCGCCGTCTCGCTCGCGTTCCGGCTGCACCCGGTGTCGGACATCTTCGGCGGCCTGACCTGCTACCCGCTCGGCCCGGACGTGGCCCGCGCCTGGCAGCGGATGAACGAGGACGCGCCGGTCGAGCTCAACACGATCCTCGTGATCGCGCTCGGCCCCGAGGAGCCGTTCCTGGCGGAGCGCTGGCACGGCCGCCCGATCTGCGCCGCCTTCACCTGCTTCAGCGGCCCGGCGGCGGACGACGACAGGGTCCTCGCCCGCCTGGACGGGCTCGGCCCGGTCGTCGGCCGGTTCATGGAGCGGATGCCGTACCCGGTGATCAACACCGTCTTCGACGAGCAGCTGCCGCCCGGGCTCTTCCACTACTGGAAGGGCAACTTCAGCCGCGGGCTCACGGACGGCGCGATCGACGCCCACATGACGTACGGCGAGACGATGCCGTCGATGGAGTCGGACACCGCGATCTTCCCGATCGACGGGGCCTGCCACGAGGTGGGTCCCGAGGAGACCGCGTTCGCCTACCGGGACTCCGACTACTCGCACTCCATCGGCGCGACCTGGTCGACCGGCGCGGCGGACGCGGAGGCGAACATCGCCTGGACCCGCGCCTACGACAAGGCGCTGCGCCCCCACACCGAGGAGGGCGGGTACGTGAACTTCATGGACACCGACGACCAGGACCGGGTGCGGGTCAACTACCGGCAGAACTTCGACCGGCTGCGTACGGTCAAGCGCCGGTACGACCCCGACAACGTGTTCCGGCTCAACCAGAACATCCAGCCGTGAGGGAAGCCCTACGGCACCGTCCGCGCCGAGGCGAGGAGGCGGACGGTGTCGTCGGGGGCCAGCGCGAGCGCGTTCCCGACGGTCCCGAGGACCTCCATCTCGGTCGGCCTGTAGACGCCGTCCGCGAGGGCGATCCGGGCGGCCTGGAGCAGGATCGACTCCCGCCCGGCGGGCGCCAGGTGCGGGGTGAGCGGCTCCAGGGCCTCGTGGAGTTCGATCGCGAGAAGGCTGCCCTCGGGGTTCACCTCGGGCATGAAGCGTCCGGTGTCGGCCTCCAGGGCCTCGACGAGGTCGACGAGCTGGACGGCCGTGCACTCGGCGTAGCCGGCGGACCGGACCGCGCTCACGGCCCGGTCGAGGACCGCGCGGGAGTCGGTGCCGCCGGCCGCGAGCACGGCCAGGGCGACGGTGTGCACGCCGTCCCGCAGCATCGCCGAGAAGCGGCTCGTCGTCGGACGGTCGAGGACCTCCGTACCGAAGTGCGTGTGACAGGCGGCGCACTCGACGACGGGGCCCGTACAGCCCCGGGGCAGGACCGGGACGCCCAGCACGGCGAACCTGCGGCGGCCGGTGCGCCGCCGGTAGTTCCGGTCGCCGCCGCACTCCTCGCAGAAGAACTCGCCGTCTCCGACCGTGTTCCAGGAGGTGCGGATTCCGCAGACGCCCACTTTCCCGCCACGTGAATTCCGGGCAGACCGCACACGCACCTCCTCAACGGCCCGGCTGCACTGCCGGCGTTGGCGTGATGTTAGCCACATCCTTGATGTGGCGTCAGCACCCCGTCAGCAGATCGACGTGGAGATGGCCGAGACACGACGCCGTCCGCGAGGCCTCAGGAGGCGCGGCGGCGGCGCTTTGCGAAGGCCAGGAAGCCTCCGCCGACGAGGACGGCGGCCGCCGCGGCACCGATCGTGCCGGGTCCGATGGCCGAACCGGTCGTCGCGAGATCACCCTCCGGGGTGGCGGGCGGAGCCGTCGAGGGCGAGGCCGGGGCGGTGGTGGCCTCGTCGGGCGTTCCCGGGGCGGCCGGGGTCTCCGAGGTGTCGGGGGTGCCGGCCGGGGCCGACGGGGACGCGGAGCCGTCGGGCGTCTCGGAGGCGCCCGGGGTCTCCGGGGTCGCGGGGGCCGTGGGCGTCCCGCCGCCCTCGCTCGGGGTGGGCTCGGGGGTCGCGGGCGGGGTGGGGACGGCCGTCTCGGTCGGCGTCGGCGGCTCCGGGGTGACGACCGGGCCCGGCGTGGTCTCCTTCGGGAGACAGCCGGCGAAGTTCATCTGGTGGGTCTCGGCGCCGGGGACGGTCTTCAGGGACTCGGCGATGACGGAGCCGTTGACGTGGCCGGGGCCGATGTTCTCGCCGCCCATCTCGACCTTGGCGTTCGGCGCGAGGATCGTGCCCGGCCAGGAGGTGTAGTTCTTCTTCACGCTCTCGGCCTGCGGGAAGTTCCACAGCAGCTTGGAGCGGATCCGGCGGAACTCGTCGCTCGCCAGGTCGTAGTCGTCGATGACCGGGGCCGTGCCGTCCGCACCCTGGTAGTAGACGCCGTAGGTGGCGGACGTGCTCATGTCGTACGAGGCACCGAGGACGTTCACGAGGGTGGAGGAGCCGGCCGGGACCTTGAGCGTGATCGCCCGGGCCTTCTCCAGGTCGGCGGCGTCCACCGCGAAGACGTTGAGCTCGGTGCTCGTACCGGTGAGGAACAGGCCCTGGGCGTCCTTGTCGCCGGCCACCGTGCCGTTGGGCGCGGTGCCCGCCCAGCCGGTGGAGAGCGCGCGCAGGTCCGCGAACTCCTTGGCGAAGTCGATCGGGGAGGTCGGCGAGGCGCCCTCCTTGACCTTGTCGCCGTCGACACCGAAGCCCTGACCTGGGGTGGAGCGGTCGACGACCTTGCCGGCCACGCCCGTGCCGTTGTCCAGGACGACCTGGTTCGCGTACAGCGTGCCGCCGACGACGAGGCTGTGGCCGCCGGGCAGCTTCGCGAGGTCGGCGCCGGTGAGCTTGTGGCCGATCGAGAAGCCCGAGGGCTGCTTCGGGTCGCCGAAGGTGGCGTCACCGCCGACCGCGACCGCGCCCTCGGAGTCGGAGTGGCGGACGGAGTCCTTCTCGACGAACTCGGCGTAGAGGCCGGCCGTGCCGAGCGGATGCGTCGCGCACGACGTGGCGGGGGTGGCGGAGACGGCGGGTGCCCAGGCGAGGGCGGTGCCGGTCACCGCGAGGACGGCGGCCACAGCAGCGGTCGTGCGCATGCGAAACTCCAGGTCAGGGAGGTGCGAAGGGGGCGCGTGGGGGGAGTGTCCGAGGGGACGAGCCGACCTTCCGCCATTCCCCGATGTGCCGTCAACTCACCTGATATGACGCTGATTCCGACATGGCGGCATGATCTTCCTTAAGCGAACCTGAAACCGTGACGCGGCTCACAGACGAAGCTGCCCCGCACTCTCCGGGAGGAAGGGTGCGGGGCAGCGGCCTGAGCGCGTCAGCGGACCGACGCGACAGCGGGCAGTGCGTCAGCCGGTCAGCGGGCGGAGCGGTTGACCGCCGAGATGACCGCCTTCAGCGAGGCGCGGGTCGTGTTGGCGTCGATGCCGATGCCCCACAGGACCTGCCCGTCGATGGCGCACTCGATGTACGAGGCGGCCTGCGCGGACGCACCCTCGCTCATCGTGTGCTCCTGGTAGTCCAGCAGGCGGGCGTCCACGCCGATCGACTGCAGCGCGGCGAAGAAGGCCGAGATCGGGCCGTTGCCGGAGCCGGACAGCACGGTCTCGGCGCCGTCCACGACCGCCTCGACGGTCAGCGTGTCCGTGCCGTCGGTGTCGGAGGTCGTCTGACCGGAGCGCAGCTGGATGCGGCCCCAGGCGTTGTCCGGGTTGGGCAGGTACTCGTCCTGGAAGACGGCCCAGATCGCGGCCGGCGTGACCTCGCCGCCCTCGGTGTCGGTCTTCTGCTGGATGATCTTCGAGAACTCGATCTGCATCCGGCGGGGCAGGTCCAGCTTGTGGTCGTTCTTCAGGACGTACGCGATGCCGCCCTTGCCGGACTGCGAGTTGACCCGGATGACGGCCTCGTAGGAGCGGCCGACGTCCTTCGGGTCGATCGGCAGGTACGGGACCGCCCACTCGATGTCGTCGACGGTGACGCCCTTGGCGGCCGCGTCGGCCTCCATCGCGTCGAAGCCCTTCTTGATGGCGTCCTGGTGGGAGCCGGAGAAGGCGGTGTAGACCAGGTCGCCCGCGTAGGGGTGGCGCGGGTGGACCTCCATCTGGTTGCAGTACTCGCTGGTGCGGCGGATCTCGTCGATCTGCGAGAAGTCGATCTGCGGGTCGACGCCCTGGCTGAACAGGTTCATGCCCAGGGTGACCAGGTCGACGTTGCCGGTGCGCTCGCCCTGGCCGAACAGGCAGCCCTCGATGCGGTCGGCGCCGGCCATGATCGCCAGCTCGGCGGCGGCCACGGCCGTACCGCGGTCGTTGTGCGGGTGGACCGACACGCAGATGTACTCGCGGCGGGTCAGGTTCCGGGACATCCACTCGAACCGGTCCGCGTGCGTGGACGGCGTCGAACGCTCCACGGTGGCGGGCAGGTTCAGGATGATCTCGCGGCCCGGGCCCGGCTGCCAGACGTCACAGACCGCCTCGCAGACCTCCAGGGCGAAGTCCAGCTCGGTGTCGGTGAAGATCTCGGGGCTGTACTGGTAGCCGAAGGTGGTGCGCTCGTCGAGCAGCTTCTCCGCGTACTCCATCACCAGGCGCGTGCCGTCCACGGCGATCTGCTTGATCTGCTCCTTCGAGCCGCGGAAGACGACCCGGCGGAAGGTGGGCGCGGTGGCGTTGTACAGGTGGACGGTGGCGCGCTTGGCGCCGACCAGGGACTCCACGGTCCGCTCGATCAGGTCCTCGCGGGCCTGGGTCAGTACGGAGATGGTGACGTCGTCCGGGATCGCGCCCTCTTCGATGATCGAGCGCACGAACGCGAAGTCGGTCTCGCCGGAGGACGGGAAGCCGACCTCGATCTCCTTGTAGCCCATGCGCACCAGCAGGTCGAACATCTCGCGCTTGCGGGCCGGGGACATCGGGTCGATCAGGGCCTGGTTGCCGTCGCGCAGGTCGGTCGACAGCCAGCGGGGCGCCTTGGTGATGCGCTGCTCGGGCCAGGTGCGGTCGGGGATCCGCACGGCCTCGTACTGGCCGTACTTGTGGATCGGCATCCCGGACGGCTTCTGCAGCTGCGTCGCGTTGGTGACGGGCGTGGGGCGGCTGACGAAGGGGGACTGGCTCATTGCGTTGAGCTCCTCGGAAACTGCAAGTGGGGGTCCCCCCTGCTCATTACGAGCTCGGGGGAGGCCGACTTTCGACGCAACACCAGGTCCCGCGGGGAGGGGGTCGGCCTACGACTACAGGCCCTCGCCGCGGCAGCTAAGGAGAAGCAGCCCGAAACGCATGATGTGCCGCAGCCTAGCTCAGGGACGTCGGAGACGGACGTCCTGTTCCAGTATGCGGGACGGCCCGCGCGTCAAGGCTGATCAGTGACGCATCACTCCATTTCGCCAATCCTCGTCACATCTCGTGACAGCGGGGTCACGCGGTGCCACATTGCGAGGATGACTCCCCACACGCACCACTCCGCCCCGGTCTTCTGCTCGATCGTCCCGCCGCACCTCCTGGAGCACCTGGCGCGCTCCTCGAACCCGGCCGTCGCCGCCGTCGCCCGCCGCACCCTCATCGCCGACGCCTCGGCCCGTACGAGCCGGGTGCTGCCGCTGCCCGGCAGCGCGCCCACGCTCGCCCCCGCCGACGTCGGCCGGCCGCACCGCACCGTGTACGACTGCGAGCGCGGCACCGAGCTGCCGGGCGTCCGGGTCCGTGCCGAGGGCGAGGAGGCGACCGGCGACGCCACCGTCAACCGCGCGTACGCGGGCCTCGGCGCCACCTTCGACCTCTTCCTGAACGCCTTCGGGCGGGACTCGATCGACGGCGCCGGGCTGCCGCTGCTGGCCTCCGTCCACTACGACGAGAACTACGGCAACGCCTTCTGGAACGGCGAGCAGATGGTGTTCGGCGACGGCGACGACGAGATCTTCCTCGACTTCACGCTGCCCGTGGACGTCATCGGCCACGAGCTGGCCCACGGCTTCACCCAGTACACGGCGAACCTGGAGTACTTCAGCCAGTCCGGCGCCCTCAACGAGTCCGTATCGGACGTCTTCGGCTCCCTCGTGAAGCAGTACGCGCACGGGCAGACCGCCGAGCAGGCCGACTGGCTCATCGGCGAGGGGCTCTTCCACCCGAACGTGGAGGGCACGGCCCTGCGCTCGATGAAGGCCCCGGGCACCGCGTACGACGACGACGTCCTCGGCAAGGACCCGCAGCCCGGCCACATGGACGACTACGTCCGCACGAGCCGGGACAACGGCGGGGTGCACATCAACTCGGGCATCCCCAACCACGCCTTCTACCTGGCGGCGACCGAGCTCGGCGGGAACGCCTGGGAGCGGCCCGGGCAGATCTGGTACGACGTGATGACCGGCGGGACGCTCACCCCCGAGACCCGTTTCTCCGAGTTCGCGGCGGCCACGGTCGCGGCGGCCAAGGCGCGGTACGGCGACGGGGAGGAGATCCAGGCCGTCCTGAAGGCCTGGGCGGCGGTGGGGGTGCCCACCGACTGACCCGCTGGTACACAGGTCCCATGCGGATTCGAGTGCGGCGCACGGGCGGTTTCGCGGGCATCGAGCGGTCGGCGGAGGTGGACACCTCGGGCGTGCCCGATGCCGACGACTGGCAGGCCCTCGCCGGGCGGGTCCTCGACGGGGGCAGCGACGAGGGCCGGGGCGTGCCGGACGGCTTCGCGTACGAGATCACGATCGACGACCGTACGATCCGCTGCCGCGACCCCCGCCTCACGGACGCGCAGAGGACCCTCATCACGAGGGTCCTCAAGGAAGGCGCCTGAGCCGTGTCCCGATCCCGCACGGCTGCGCCGGCCTCCGGCCGGACGGTGGAGGGGTGCCCTAGAAGCCCAGCTTCCGCAGCTGCTTCGGGTCGCGCTGCCAGTCCTTCGCGACCTTCACGTGGAGGTCGAGGAAGACCGGGGTGCCGAGGAGCGCCTCGATGTGCTTGCGGGACTTCATGCCGACCTCCTTGAGGCGGCTGCCCTTCGGGCCGATGATGATGCCCTTCTGGCTGGGGCGCTCGATGTACACGTTCGCGTGGATGTCGAGCAGCGGCCGGTCCGCCGGGCGGTTCTCGCGCGGGATCATCTCCTCGACGACCACCGCGATCGAGTGCGGCAGCTCGTCCCGTACGCCTTCGAGCGCGGCCTCGCGGATCAGCTCCGCGACCATGACCTGCTCCGGCTCGTCCGTGAGGTCGCCCTCCGGGTAGAGCGGCGGGGACTCCGGCAGCATCGGGACCAGCAGGTCGGCGACGAGCTGGACCTGCTTGTCGCCGACGGCCGAGACCGGGACGATCTCCTGCCACTCGAAGCCCAGCTCCTTGCCGAGCTGGTCGATGGCGATGAGCTGCTCGGCGAGCGTCTTGGAGTCGACCAGGTCGGTCTTGGTGATGATCGCGACCTTCGGGGTCTTCTTGATCGCGGCGAGTTCCTTGACGATGAACTTGTCGCCGGGGCCGAGCTTCTGGTCGGCCGGCAGGCAGAAGCCGATCACGTCGACCTCGGCCCAGGTGGTGCGCACGACGTCGTTGAGCCGCTCGCCGAGGAGGGTGCGCGGCTTGTGGAGGCCGGGGGTGTCGACCAGGATCAGCTGCGCGTCCGGGCGGTGCACGATGCCCCGGACGGTGTGCCGCGTGGTCTGCGGCCGGTTCGAGGTGATGGCCACCTTCTGGCCGACCAGAGCGTTCGTGAGGGTGGACTTGCCCGCGTTGGGGCGGCCGACGAAGCAGGCGAAGCCGGCCCGGTGGACGGCTTCGGTTTCTTGGTTGCGAGCGCTCATGGAGGCCATTGTCCCCGATGAGCGCCCGCCTCACGCACTCAGTACGCCCCGGGGCCTGCCTCAGGCCTCGCTCAGGGCCCGGCGGCGGTGCATCCGGAGGCCGAGGAATCCGGTCACGGCCGCGACGAGGAGGGTCCCGGCGGCGAGCCAGGGCAGGGCCATGAAGGACACCGTGCCGGTCTCCTTCACGTCCTTCGCGCTGGCCGTGAGGGTCACGTCGCCCCAGTCGAACTGCGGGGAGCCGCTCCACCGCTCGGTGAGCCGGATCTTCTGGCGGGGCAGCAGCTCGGCGGGCACCTTCGCCAGGTCGCGGTCGAGGAGGGTGCGGCCGAAGAGCCCCTCGGCCTTGAGTACGACCTTGGGATTGAGGGTGACGTTGCCCCGGTTGTGGAGGGTGTACGTGACGAGGGCGCTGCTCCCGCCGACGCCGGGGACGAGCGGCCGGTCCTGGTCGAGGATGACGTCCTCCACGGCGAGGGCGGGGACGGTCGGCCCGTTGACCCGGAGGTAGACGCGGGCGCCGACCGCGCGCTGGACGCCGACGGCGACGGAGCCCTGTCCGCTCGGGCTGACCCGCTCGTCGAGGGCGACGAGGGCGCCGGGGTGGTCGCCGGGATCGGCGTCGGCGGGGACGGTCAGCGTGTACGGGACGGTGACGGCGGAGCGCGGCGGGACGGTGACCCGGGTCCGCTCGGGCTTGATCCAGGCACCGGCCCCGGTCTGCTTCTCCGCTTGCGTCCGGATGGCGAAGCCGCCGTCCCGGTCGGTGTTGTAGGCGTCGGCACCGTACAGCCGGAAGGTGAGCGGGGCGGCCGTCTTGTTGGTGACGGTGACGCGTTCGGTGAGCGAGGTGCCGGGGTCGACGGAGAGGTAGTAGTACGGGCGGCTGCCGGGCTTGGCGGCGGCCGGGTAGACGGCCCACTCGCCGTTCTCGGCGGCGGTGGCCTGTGGCGCGGCGCCGAGGAGCACGAGGAGCGCGGCGACCGCGCTCAGGAGGAGGACGTACGGCTTGCTGCGCACAGTGCGGAGAACCCCCGGGTGCGGAGCGGGGGGGGCGGGCGGGGGCCCCGGCCCCCCCCGGCCCCTCCTTCGTGCCGTCGTCAGGCGCCTTCGTGCCGTCGTCAGGCGATCGGGGCGTCAGGCGAGCGGTGCGAGCCGCACCTCGTGCACGACCTCGCCGCCGAGATCCCGCATCGTGAGCACGAGCTCCTCCGCGGAGGCGACGCCGTCGATCCACGCGGCCGCCTCATCGGAGGTCGTCTCGGCGTCGGGCCCGCCGCTGATGAGCTGAGCGTACGGGAACTCCTCGGTCGCGGGGAGCGACGCCCGGTAGTGAGTGTGCCCCGACACCACGATCTGGGCGCCCCACTCGACGAGGGCGTCGTGCCAGGCGTCGCGGCTCATGCGGCTGAACCAGTCGTAGCCGTCGGCGTCGTAGTCGACGACGGTCTCGTCGATCCACCGCAGGGGGATGTGGCAGAACACGACGCGGTACGGGGCATCCGCGAACTCGGGCCGTGCGGTGACGTCGCGCAGCCATTCCGCCTGCTCGGCGCGGAGCGGCTCGAACGCGACCCGACCCTCGAAGGTCGGGTGGGCGTCGGGCTTGTCCTCGCCGGTGTGCAGCACGATGCAGGCGACCGGGCCGATGCGGAACGCGGTGAACGGCCGGCCCTCCGGCGTCGCCACGAAGTCCTCGAGCTGGTAGGCCCAGGCGCCTCGCACGTCGTGGTTGCCGACGACGATCGCGAGCGGGCGGCCGGCGCTCACGTCGAGGCCCGCCGGGTTCAGCACCGTCGAGGTGAACCACGACGGATCCTTCCAGTCGTTGCAGAGGTCGCCATTCCAGATGAGCACGTCGACCTCGGGGGTGGCCTCGTGCAGCGCGCGCAACGTGTCGTCGCGCTGATGGGTGTCGTTCCAGACGGCGAAGCGAGCGGTGTCGGATGCCGCGTCGAGCGTGCGCACCGTCTTCCACTCGCTCTCGTGCCGGCGGAGGCGCCGGTCGACCGGTTCGGTGATCGCACGCACACGGATGGCGGTGCCGGCGGGAATCCCACCGGCTCGCACCCGCAGCACGCGATGGTCTTGGGGCACCATGCCGAAGGCGTCGCTCGTCACGGTGCCGTTCGAGCCGTCGGCGGCCTCCCACTCGATCCAGCCGCGGCTCAGTCCGCGCACGCCCCAGACGACCTCGAAGCCGTCGGAGCGGGGCGCCATCACGACCGGGGGACTGGTCACGATCGACGGGGTCACAGCGCGCCTCCGAGGTCTGCGCCCACGCCGAAGTCGAGCACGAAGCGGAACCGCAGGTCGTCGTCGAACCACATCGTGAAGTTCGTGCCCCACATGTTGTTGTGCAGGTTCACGTGCAGGCCGTCGCTCGGGTCGGGCACCGCGTTGTCGAACCGGTAGAGCGCGGGCCGGCCGACCGCGACGAGCGCCGCATCGAGGGGGCGGAGCGAGAAGGTCTTCGCCGCAGTGTGCGTGACGTCGGCGACCGCGTGCAGGCTGCGATTGCCGTTCCGCACGACGGACTGCGGGTCGACCGCCGTCTCGAGCTTCGTGAGCCGCCAGTCGCCGGGCCCGGTGAGCGGACGGAAGCCGAGCCAGCCCGCCTCGGGAAGGCGCGAGGCATCCTTGCCGCGGAGGTCGAGGGTCACCGTGATCGGCCCCGGCGCCGCCGGGAAGCGGTAGGCGAGCCGGATGTCCCGTGGCCCGCCCCATGACTCGCTCGCCGCATCGGGCAGCGCGAGTCTCAGCACTGCAACCGTGTCGGCGCCGTCGTCGAACCGCTCGGCGGACACCACTCGCGGCGCGAACGTCGTCGCGGGCAACGTCTCGGCGATCGCGAGGCCGGGCTTGGCTTGGTCGGGCACGGCCCAGAAGGCGGTCGCCTCGAGGTCGCGGCAGTACTCCTGGACCCATCGGGCCTCGTCGCGCTCGTCGAACGTCTCGTAGCGATAGGCGGCGAGCGGATGCTCCGGCCCCGCCCACTGCGTGCCGTCGCCGTCGACCAGCGAGACGAGTGAGCCGTCGTCGGCGAAGCGAACGCGGTAGGCGCCGACGTGCAGTTCGGCGTCGAGGTCGATCGGCTCTGCGCTCGCCGCCGTGCTCGGGCGATCGTCGTGGGGGACGGTCTCGGCGATCGCCGTCTCGGCCTCGGCGCGGAGTGCGGGCGAGAGTGCCGCGAGCGCGCGATCGAGGTGGGCGCGCTGCTCGGCCCATGAGCGTTCGAACGCCGAGTATCGCAGGCCCTGCGGACTCGGGTGCTCGCTGTACGCCCAGGCGTACTGGTCGAACTCGATGGGGTTCAGGGCGGGGTCGATGACGTCGGCCGCACGCGCACGCTGGAAGTCGGCCTTCTCGTAGTTCACGTAGTCGGGCAGGTACGTCTTCAGGTCCTCTCCCCACGTGTGCTCGGGCACGAGCAGCAGGCCGTCGCTGAACGCGTCGCACTCCTCGGTGCCGGGCACGAGCACGCCGGCGTCGATCCATGCGGTGCGCAGGCGCAGCAGCGCTCGCAGTCGCGCGGTCTGCACGGGGTCGCTCGCGACGCCGTGGATCCATGAGTCGCCGATCTCCTGCGTGACGACCGGCAGGCTCTCGCGGGCCGCGACGGCCTCGCGGCTGAAGGCGTCGAGTGTCGAGGCGATCACCTTCGCCCCGGGGTGGGCGGCCTGGAGCTCGGCGAACAGCGTCTCGACGTCGGCCGCCGAGGGCGGGCCGAAGTTGTCGCCCGTGTGCGCGAGGTGGAGGGCGTCGGTGCCGCCGGGCACGACCGCGACGCCGAGTTCGGTGGCGCCGTAGCTCCGTGCGTAGTTGACGACCACCTCGCTGCCGTCGGGCGCGCGCCACACGAAGAACTCCGGAACGTCGGGCACGGCGGATGCCCCGTTGACCCCGAGGTGCAGGAAGTCGAGGCCGCCCCGGTCGAGCAGCGGCACGAGGCCGATCGTGTGGCCTGGGACATCCGTCATCTTCGCCGCCCGCGTACGGTGGCCGAAGCGGGCGTCGAGCTTGCGGCCGATCGCGATGCCGTGCTCGACGAGACCGGCATCCATGAGCTCGGTGTGGGTCGTCATCGGGAGCCCGTGCCAGGTCACGTGACCGGCGCGGATCGCGCGCTCGAGTGCCGCTCGCTCGTCGGCGTCGCCGAGCCGGAGCGCCTCGTGGATCATCCAGGAGCCGGTGGTCCAGATGAAACGGGCCTCGCCGCCGCGGCGTTCGAGCTCCTCGGCCAGCGCGATCGCGCGCGGGAGGTACTCGTGCACGTACCGGTCGGTGACGTTCGCGGCCGTGTCGGTGAAGCCGAGGTCGAGGTGCGTCTTGAAGACGACGTGGACGGTGGTGATCATGCGTGCATCCAAACTGCGGTGTCGGGTTCGAGGGTGTCGGCCTGGGTCGGGGAGCTCGCGAGCAGGACCTCGCCCGCGGGAAGGCGGACCGCCTCGCCTCCCATGTTGATGAGCACGGTCGTGGTCCCGTTGCGGAACGCGAGCACGTGCGAGGGGTGGGCCGGGAGCCATTCGAGAGTGCCCGCGCCGAGCGTACGCGAACGTCGCAGCGCGATCGCGTCCTGGTACAGCGTCAGCGTCGAATCGGCGACGTTCTGCTGGCGGTCGCGTGCGAGCCGGGCCCAGATGGCGGGCTGCGGCAGCCACGAAGCATCCGTCGGACCGAAGCCGTACGAGGGTGCATCAGCCACCCACGGGAGGGGCACGCGGCATCCGTCTCGGCCGTACTGCTCGCCCTCGGTGCGAAGGAAGGTGGGATCCTGCCGCGCCTCGTCGGGGATGTCGGCGACCTCGGGCAGGCCGAGCTCCTCGCCCTGGTAGACGTAGGCCGCGCCCGGCAGTGACAGCGTGAGTAGTGCCAGGGCGCGGGCCCGGGGAAGCGTCTCGTCATACGCCGGGATGCCGGTCGAGTCCGGCCCGAGGCCATTGGGACGCACGGACCTCGGGAGCGAGAGGCGAGTGGCCTGCCGCACGGTGTCGTGGTTGGAGGCGACCCAAGTGGAGGGCGCCCCGACCGCCGAGAACGCGGAGATGGTGTCGTCGATGATGCCGCGGAGCTTCGGGGCGTCCCAGTCGTCGAAGAGGTCGTTGAACGCCTGGTGCATCTCGTCGGGACGCACCCACTCGGCGCGCCGCGTGAGCGGCTTGATCCAGGACTCGGCGACGAGCACGCGGTCGCCGGGGTACTCGTCGAGGAGTGCGCGCCAGTCGCGGTAGATCTCGTGCACGCCTGGCTGCCCGGTGCACGGGGCGAGATCCTCATGGAGGGTGTAGTCGCGGTCCGGCAGTCCCTCGGCCTTGACCAGACTGCTCGCGACGTCGACGCGGAACCCGTCGACACCGCGGTCGAGCCAGAAGCGCAGGATGCTGCGGAACTCCTCGCGCACCTCGGCGTTCGTCCAGTCGAAGTCGGGCTGCGAGCTGTCGAAGAGGTGCAGGTACCACTGGCCGGGCGTTCCGTCGGCTTCGACGATGCGGGTCCACGCCGGCCCGCCGAAGTGCGACGGCCAGTTGTTCGGCGGCAGCTCGCCATCGATGCCGAGACCCTCTCGGAAGAGGTAGCGGGCGCGTTCGGCGCTGCCGGGCGGCGATGCGAGCGCGGCTTCGAACCACGGATGCCGGTCGCTCGAGTGGTTGGGCACGATGTCGGCGATCACGCGCATGCCGCGAGCATGCGACTCATGCAGCAGGGCGTCGAAGTCGGCGAGGGTGCCGAAGAGCGGGTCGACATCGCAGTAGTCGGCGACGTCGTAGCCGCCGTCTCGCTGCGGCGAGGTGTAGAAGGGCGAAAGCCAGATCGCGTCGATCCCGAGCTCCTGCAGTGCGTCGAGTCGGGAGGCGATGCCGGGCAGATCGCCGACCCCGTCTCCGTCGCCGTCAGCGAACGAGCGTGGGTACACCTGGTAGATCACGGCGGTGCGCCACCACTCCCGGTTCACGGACTGAATCGAGCGTTTCGATGCTCGAAGAATCACGGGATTCTGGGCCGATTCGACCACTTCGGTCATGCGTGACTCCTTCGTGACATTCGGGATTCGCGATTCTGTTTGCGCAAACATCATCTTCACCTATACTCCGATGGGAACGCAAACATTCACGAAGGAGTGCGTACGCGCATGACGAAGACGTCGCAAAACCGAGGCGTGGGAAGGGGCCACCGATGACCGCGGCTCATGTTCACGCCCAACCCCCTGCAGGTGTCTCGACCGAGACCTACGCGACGGTCGCCGCTACGGCGAACGGCGCTGCCGGAACGGCCGGAGCAGCCGGGGGTCGCCGCAGGCGAGTGCGCCGCGACTGGGCGGGCTGGTGGTTCGTCGGCCCCTTCATGCTCATCTTCGGGCTCGTGTTCGTCGCGCCGCTGGTCTACGCGATCTACCTGTCGCTCTTCCGCGAGACGCTCATCGGCGGCAACTCCTTCGTCGGCCTCGAGAACTACGCCAAGGCGCTGGTCGACCCGAAGTTCTGGGAGGCGATGCTGCGCGTCTCGATCTTCCTGCTCGTGCAGGTGCCGATCATGCTCGGGCTCGCCCTGTTCGCGGCCCTGGCGCTCGACAGCGCGCGGCTCCGGTGGGTGCCGTTCTACCGGCTCTCGATCTTCCTGCCCTACGCCGTGCCCGGCGT
>NZ_JBHXRL010000020.1:0-165965 GCF_042717315.1 Streptomyces sp. NPDC058650 | reverse complement strand
GTGGTGGTGTGGGTGTTCACCTTTGGGGGGGGGGGGGGGGGGTGTTGTGGGGGGGGGGGGGGGGGGGGGCCCCCCGGGGGGGGGGGGGGGGGGCGCCCCGGGGGGGGGGGGGCGGCGCCCCCCCCCCCCCCCCCCCCCCGCCCCCCACGGCGCGCCGCGTCAGTTCCCCGAGACGTACCCCTCGACCGTGATCCGCTTCGCCCCCTGCTCGAAGTACCCCGGATCCTGCGGGAGTTCGGTATCCAGACCGGTGACATAGCGGTTGTACATACAGAACGCGGCGGCGATCAGCACCGTGTCGTGGATCTGCGCGTCATCGGCGCCCGCCGCCCGCGCGGCGGCGACCGTTTCGGGCGCCAGGGACCGCACCGGCCCCCGGATCTCGGCCGCGATCCCCAGCAGCGCCCGCAGCCGCGGCGTGATGGGCGCACTGTCCGGATCCGCGAGCACCGCGTCGACGACCTCACGCCCGCCCTCGAGCTGCGCGGCGGCGAACGCTCCGTGCGAGCCGGCACAGTAGGGCGTGGTGTTGAGGTGCGAGGTGTAGGCCGCGATCAGCTCCCGCTCCCCGCGCGACAGCGACATCGGGGAACGCAGCAGCGTCTCCGCCAGCACGCTCAGCGGAGCCGCGGTATCGGGCCGGTGGGTCATCAGCCCGCGAATACCGGGCTGGTCGTTGTTGAGATCGATATGGGCCACGGTAGGTGTCCTCTCCCGAACACGACGGTGCGGCCGTGAACTACGGCCGCTTCATGCTCCGCCTCCGACGGGGGAGCGGGCCACTCCCGCAGTGCGCGGCGCCCTCGCGCGGGCGCCCGCCGCGACAGCCGGCACCCACCCCAGGGACCCCCGGCCGGGCGGACGTCGCCCGACCCGGCACCCCGCACACTCTCTCCCGCCGAAGCCGGACGTTCTACGACGGCCCGCGGGCCGCCTTCCCCGCCCCGGCCGCCACCTCGTGGCCGGCGGCCGCAGGACCACCGCGCGCGCCGGCGCGCGGCGGCGGCATCAGATGCCGCCTGGCCAGCAGGACGACGATCCCGTAGCCGCCGACGAGCAGCACACCCGTGAAGATCCATTCGTGGGATCCCCCGGGACTGTAGACCCGCCCCGCGGCCCCGATGTCGACCGCCGCGACCTCCTGGCCGACCGCCAGCGCGTCACGGCCGCGCCCGTACATCTTGACCGGCTCGCGCACGATCACGCCGTCGGCGGAACGAAACGAGCCGACCCACTCGCACGTCTCGTGTCCCGGATGGCGCACACAGGCCAGCTGACCGGCCCTGAACACCCCCGGGACACCGTCGGCGGTCGCCGCGCGCATCACATTGCCCAGATTGGTCAGCGAGACCGCCAGCAGCGCGCACCCCGTCACCAGCAGCACGGCGGACACGAAGCCCGACGGCCGCCTGGCCCGCGCGCCGCTCGGCGCCCCAGGCCCCCCGGTCAATCCCGCGCCGCGCAGGAACAGCGCGCCGCCGCGTTGTCCGCCCGCTCCGCCCGCGCGTGCACGACCATGGCGATCACCATGGGAAGGGTGACGAGCGCGTTGTAGAACAGGTGCAGTTCCACCCGCGGCGCGATCAGCTGGATGATGCTCGTCGGCACCGCGCGGCCGGCCAGATACGCCCCCGCCAGCGCCTGGACCAGCAGCAGCAGGTGCTCGAAGTGGTGCCAGACCTGGACGCCCAGGGTGACGTTCCACCACGTGCGCGACGTGCCGGTGAACCCCGGACGCAACAGCACGAAGCCGACGAGCATCACCAGGGCGTAGCCGTAGTGCATCCACTCCGAGGTCACCAGCCAGGGGAACGGGATGCCGAGGACACCCTTGGCCTCCGGCACCGGCCAGCCCAGCACGTAGATCTGGACCGCCTGGGCGAGATGCTCCGCCCAGTGGGCGATGACGATGACCGCGAAGATTCTTAACCCGGTCTTGTGGAGTCTGCTGTTGAGAAGGTCCATACCGGTGCGGATCCGGTACGGCGCCGCGGTGTCGGCTGACATGGGAAACCCTTTCTGGTCCGATTCGAGGGGAGCCACCCCGGCAGTCTGCCCAGCGCCAAACCCTTTATCTATAGGCGAAGTTGAGTTCCCCGCCGACCCCTTCCCGGGGGTCAGGCCGGCGACTGGAGCAGCACCTGCCGGAGCTCGGCGGTGCACATCATGTAGCCGTCCGGGGACGGCAGCCGCTCCAGGTAGTGGGCGAGGTCCGCACCCAGCGCGAACACCCTCACCGGGGTACGCGCGGCGCGCGCGGCCTCGACCACCCTGAGCGCTCCGTCCAGGACCGCCGGGTGCCGGGTCTGGTAGGTATCGGCCACCAGATGGTTGCTGCGGTCCGCGGCGAGATAGAACTGCACCAGGTCCTTCATGCCGACGAACAGCTCGCTGGCGCCCGCGGCGCATATCGCCGTGGTGGCGTGCACCGCCGCGGGCGTCTCGATGAACGCGGACAACGACACCCCGGCCGGCAGCTCAAGGTGCGCCCTGAGCTGCGCGAACTCCTTCTCGTCGTTGAGGAACGGAGCCGACAGGTGCACGCGGCCCGCCTCCTCACCCAGCCGTTCGCGCAGGGCCCCGAGCACGGCGTGCAGCGCGTCCCGGTACGCGGCCGAACCCAGCAGCCACCGTGCGCCGTGCAGGCCCAGCTCGGGGTTGGGCTCGACCGGGACGGCGGCCAGTTCGGTGACGTCGGCGGCGTGGTCGGAGCGCAGGTCGAGAAGCCTCAGGACGAGGCGCTGGCCGGGCAGCAGCGCCTCGGCGAAGGCGCACAGCCGGTCCGCGACGGCCCGCCCGTACACGGCGATGTCGCCGGGGCCGCCGTCCAGGGCGTCGAGCGGGCGCAGGCCCGCCGCCAGACAGAGGAACTCCTCCCGGATGAAGAAGGACTCGACCCGCTTCGCGTTCGGCCCGCACGAGTTGATCGTGTGAATGTCCTGCAGGTCCGCGATGACCGCGCATGCCGAGCCGAGATCGTCCGGTGTGGGACTGGCCGGACTCGTGCCCGAGCCGATGACGACCGACTGGCTCTCCAGGTCCAGCGTCACCTCGCCGACCAGGCCGGCGAGATCCGCCTGGTCGACGCGGAGCACCGGGATTCCCCTGCCGCGGCAGATCGACTGCATGTGCCCGGTCAGCCCCCCCGAACCGCAGACCACCGCACGCGCCGCCACGATCGCCTCGTACAGACCCGCTTCGAGGGAGGGGGTGACGAGGATCGATCCCTCGAGTGGTCTTCTCGTGCGGTTACAGATCCCTCGTAACACACCCTGTTTGCCACCGGTCAGTAAAGATCCCTGAACCCGCCGCCCGTCCACCTAGTCCTCCAGAGCTTCGGCGTTCTCTATCCTCAATTGCCGGCGCAGCTGCCGTGGCGTCACGGAGACGTCGGTGAGCCGTCCGACGGCGACCCGGTTGACGACCGCCCTCGTCAGGCGTTCGCGGCGGGAAGCATCCACGGCGAGGGCCGGAATCGGGCCCATGGACCGGATACAGGCGTCCAACCGGGAATCGAGCAGTTCTCGCTCACGGCGAGTGCTCGTGGCCAACCTCCTCACCTCCAGGACGACAGCCTCCCCGAACCGGATCCGGTCCGCTTCCTCTATGTTGCTCACGTGGCTGCGGAATTGGGCTTCGATATGAGCCACCTCGTCTTCCGCCGATTCCAGCTGCTCGACGGCGCGCGCGGCGACCGTGATGGAGTGGTTCTTGATGGCGGCGAGATTGAAGGCGAACGCGCCGGTCCGCCCGTTCCGCACGATCTCGTCGCCCTCTCTGAGCACACCGACCGTGGAGATCGGGCCGGCCGGGCGGCCGTCGGTGCCCAGCAGCGTCCCGTGGTCGTCGACTTTCAGACCGCGCCCGGTGCGCTCATGGGGTACCGCGATCCCTCTGCGCAGGAGATTTTCCCAGAGCGAGTGCCCGACCTTGCTGTAGTCCCACTCCCGGCCGAAACTGGACACCACCAGGTCGGCCTCGATCGTCTGCTTTTCGTCCGGGGCCACCACCGAGACGACCAGCCGCCCGTCCCGCGCCGGCGTGATCCGCTCCACTTTTCCGACGACCAGCTTCACCACGCCGTCCGCCGACCGCATCGCCCGCTCGATGATCTCCATCGTGTACTTGACGGCGCCGACCCGCAGCGCGGCGATCGCGGTACTGAACTCGTCCAGCAGGCTTCGCAGTTCCGCCGTGGGAATCTGCTCGACGGCCTGCGGAAGATGCGGCTCCCACGCCTTGGCCACCCGCTCCGCGACCACCGCCGCATCGATCCCGGGGTGGTCGCGGGCGACCGTCGAGCACGCCGTGTCCCACTCGGTGCGGACCCGGGCGAGGAACTCCTCGCGATCGCGGTACGGCTCCAGCAGCGTTTTCGGGCAGGGCAGTTCCAGCACACCGTGTTCGTGGTCGCCGGGGTAGGTCCGAAACAGTGTCCCGGACCTGGAGATCAGATGGATCGTGCCGGTGTGCCCCTGACGCAGCAGAAGGCCCGCGGAGTCGTACGCGCTCAGCACGGATCCGACGATCGCGACGCTCGCCTCGGGCGGGAGGCCGGCGAGCTTGCGGACGCCGTCCGCGGAGTACGCGTTGCGCACGAACGCCGGGTGCGCCAGTACCTCGGTGGCGAAGGGCGGTTGTCTCAGTTCGAGGCCGGTCGCGAGAACGACGTGCTCGGCGCGGATCACGGCCGGCCGCAGACCCCGCCCGGCCCGCGGTCCGCCGGTGGACGGACGCCGCACCGTCACCTCGACCGCCGAGGGGAGCACTTCCATGTCGACCGCCTCGCCGTCCGCTTCGACGAGCACGACGCCGGGACACGCCTGCCCTCTCGCCTCGGCCAGCCGGTCGGTGAGGTAGTCCTGGAAGATCCGGCGGGGCGCCGGGCCCTGCTCGGTGAACTCCAGCTCGGCCCAGGGCGCCGGCCAGTCACGCCGGTCGGCCTCGTGGTTGGCCCAGCGGACGAAGTCCAGGACGTCCTCCCGGAACACCGACATCCGGCCCGCCTGGATGTTGAACACATGGTCCCAGGGATTGCCGTCCCGGTGATAGGCGACGCCGGCGGACCGGTACTCCGAACGCCGCTCGAGCAGGACGATCTCCAGCGGCCTGCGCGCGAAGCGAAGCAGCCGGATCGCCGTGGCGGTGCCGGCCAGACCGGCACCGACTAAGAGCACGCGCGGACGGGTGACTGTTCGACTCATGGCGAAACTCCCGGTGAGTGATCGAACCCGGCGCCGCAGTCCCACGCCGGGCACAAAGGACTGTCGACGGAGTATCCCTCCGGACCCCACACCCACGGCTCGGACCGACGCGATCCGCTCCAGGCCGGGGGGCGCCGCACCCGGCGGCGCTCCCCGGCGCTGCGCTCGCCCGTGGTCAGGCCAGGGCCGCCCGATCGGTCGTCACCGTGCGGCACTGCCCCGGGTCCGGGGCGCGAAAGACAGGCAGGACGGCGACGCCGTCCGCGGCGGCGCGCTCGGCGAACTGCCAGTAGTCCCGCTCGTTGGCGCGCGTCGCCGACATGATCACGATCATTCCGGAGCCCTGGGCGGCCATTTGCTCGGCGGCCGTCTCGGCGGCCGTCAGCTGGGCGCCGGCGTCCTCGCCTCCGATCGCCACGACGGCCACGTCGATGCCGCCGGTCCACTCCACCAGCTCGGCTGTGTACTCCTGGAGTCGGCCACGGTCGAAAAGGTCGACCTCGGCCGCTTCGGCGACTCCGCCGGCATCAATTATCCGGCGGGCCGCCGCATCGGCGTTATCGCGCGAAGAATCAGCTAAGAAAATCAGCGCACGCTGACTGGCGAACGCTCTGACCAGCACGGCGCTGTGCGGGGCCGTAACACCGTACACGACCACCGTTTTGTCCTCGAGGAGCACGAAGCACTTCCTATCCACGTTCTGCAGTTACGGGATGTGCATCGCCCCGGCGACGAGGGCGACGGCTGCTTTCCCATGAGGCGCCGCGGGGTTGTTCCTTTCCGGCGGCTCGATACGCCGATCGTATGAGAATAATCGCCGAAAGCAAATTCGAAGAACATTCGAACATTTGCGCCGAAAGTCGGGATATGTTGATCGCAGGCGGCTGTGTCACCGTCTAGTGCGGCTGGTTCAGCGGGGCGGCATATGCGCGGCTGGCCGGAGCACGGCGCGGGAGAGGCCGAATCGGTACCCCGGTGAATCGAGGATGTGCCACGGATCCGGGCCGCGCAGGAGATCCTGCGCACCATCGGCGTTATAGGGAGAAAATCGGACGAGCCGCTCACTTGGAATGCTCCGGCCGGTCCGGCGGGGCGGGGTGCGTACTTTTTCTCCCGCATGTTCCCGCGGGCTTCCGGAGTGACGCCGCACGGATTCCTCCCGGCGCCGAGGCCGGAACACCCGGAGAAACTCCGGCCGGCCGCGAACGGGACAGTCGCGGCCATGACAGCGGCCGCCGCATTCAATAGCGCCGGAACATTCGGCGCGCGCTTTGGCCGGCGCGCGGGGCCGTCCCCGACGAGCTGCCGGCGATCCTGCGGCTTCGCACCGTGCACCCATGGTGCGGAACCTTACGTCCCCGCCTCGCACGGTGTGCGGACCGGGGGCACGCTGCCGCGCTGTCGCCTGATCCCGGCGACGGGACGGCAGGGGAGCGGTGTGCTCGGGGACGGGGCGGAGAGCCTGCGGGGCACCGTGGCCCGAGCACGCCCGGGCGCCCTCAGAGCGCTCCACCCGAGCACTCCCGGCGCCCGCAGGGCGCTCCACCCGAGCGCTCCCGGGTGCCCTCAGAGCGCTTCACCCGAGCGCTCCCGGGCGCCCGCAGGGCGGTGCGCCGGTGTGTCCCGCCGCCGAGGACGCTCCCGCGCAGGCCCGCGACACGACGAAGCTCCGGTTGACGGCGGCCCGCCAGGGCCGCCCCGTCAACCGGAGCTTCGTCGTGCGTGTGGCCGGTGTCCGGCCGGTTACCGCGCCAGCAGGGCCGCCCGGGGCGCGGTGCGCTCCAGCCACCAGTGGGCGATCAGGAGATTGACCACCCAGCTGGTCCAGGTGGAGAGTTCCACGGCGAACGCGATGCTGACCTGGAGCCCGGGGAAGGCCAGGACCAGCTCGGTCAGCACCCGGCCCCAGGTGGTGCCGAGGGAGATGGCGAAGCTGTAGATCATCCAGCGGCGGTGGTCGACGAACCGGCGCTGGCGGACCGCCCGGTAGCCGAGCAGCGTGGTGACGATCCACAGCACCCCCGACAAGGCCAGTCCGGACGCGCCGAAGGGGGCCAGGCTGAAGGGCAGGAGGACGAACGCCAGCAGCGTCGTGGGCAGCATCGCGACGAAGATGTAGACCCGGCCGCTCACCCGGTGCACCCGCGGGTGGTGACGGCGAATCCAGGGCAGGACCTGGAGGAAGACCGTCACCAGCGCGAGATTGCCGAGGACGGCGTGCACCACCACGACCAGGTGGTGCTGCGGGAAGTCCGGATCCAGCGAGATCCGGGACTGCTGCGGATCCCCGCTCAGGTAGCGGGGCAGGGCGTACAGCAGGTTGAACACCACGACGACGGCCAGCGCGGCCACCCATGGACTGTGCCACCAGCTGGGTGCCGGGCCCGGCGCGCGCCGTGTGCCCGGTCCGCGGTGCCCGGCTCTGGCATGGGGGGCACCGGTTCCCTCCGTGTTCTGTGTCACCGCGGGCCTCAACTTTCCTCTGGGGGCGGGGAGTCGGTCAGGGCGATGGGGTCAGTGGTGGTATTCGCCGGCGTTGGCGTCCAGGCAGTGACCGGTGACGGCGCGGGCCATGTCGGAGGCGAGGAAGAGCACCACGTCGGCGATCTCGTCCGGTTCGGGCAGCCGGCCGAGGTCGAGGGTGGCCGCGATCTCGTCGTAGATGTCCTGGACGGTGACGCCGCGCTGCTCGGCCCAGTGGCCGAAGCCCTCGCGCAGGGCGTCCGCCCAGATGTAGCCGGGGGCGACGGTGTTGACCCGGATGCCCTGCGGGCCGAGCTCGGTGGCCAGGCTCTGGGCCAGGGACAGCAGGGCGGTCTTGCTCATCTTGTAGGTGCCGAAGAGCCGCTTGGAGTGGTGCAGCACCGCGGAGTTGATCATCACGACCGATCCGCGGCTGTCGGCCAGCGCGGGCGTGAACAGCCGGGTGAGCCGCAGCGCGGCGTACACGTTGGTCTCGAAGCCGGCCCGCACGTCGGCCAGGTCGACGTCGACGAGGTCGGTCAGCGGGGGAACGGCGAAGGCGTTGTTGACCAGGGCGTCGACGCGGCCGAAGGTGTCCGTCACCACCTTGGCCAGGGCGGCGGCCGACGTCTCGTCGGTGATGTCGGTCGGCACGGCCAGTGCCCGGCGCCCGGTCTGCTCGATCTCGGCGGCGATCTGCGTCAGCCGGGATTCGGTTCGCGCGGCGAGGACGACGTCCGCCCCCGACCGCGCCGCCGAAAGGGCGATCGCCCGCCCCAGACCCGGCCCGACACCGGAGACGACGACGACCTTGTTCTCAAGCACGGTGATCCTCCGGAAAGTGGATTCATTCTGGCGGGAGTTCGATCGACAGCGAGTGTCGGAAGACGTTGCGGGGGTCGTAATCCCGCTTGACCCGCTGCAGGCGCGGGTGGTTGTCGCCGTAGTAGATCCGCGACCAGGGCACTCCCGAGGAGTTCCAGGCCGGGTCGGCCAGGTCGGCGTCGGGATAGCCGATGTACGCGCCGGAGCTGACGTCGCCGGGGACGGGCACCCCGCCGGTCTCCGCGTAGACGTCGCGGTAAAAGCGCCGCATCCACGCGATGTTGGCCTCGTCCTCGTCCTCGGACTGCCAGACCCCGCAGCTGTAGACGACCTTGAGGATCGAGTCGCGCTGGACGGTGGCCGTGGCCTCGGGGGCGACGGTGTTGACCTTCCCGCCGTAGCCCGCGATGACGACGCACGTCGTCGGATTGGACCGGGCGGCATCGGTGAGGTAGCGGTAGACGACCCTTCGCTGGTACTCGGTGAAACCCTTGCGAAGGTTGCCAGACTTGTCCTTGTAGCGGCCCTTGGGGTCGTTCGGGAAGGTGTACGAGGGCATCCAGGAGCCGAACCAGGAGACGACCTCCGCGGTGTGCACCACCGGTTCGACGCCGACACCCCTGACGACGGCCTCGTACTGCTCGGTGAACACCGCCTCGGCGTCCGGCCCGTCACGGTCGATCACCACCGTCATGCCGAACATCCCCGATGCCCGGTGGGTGGCGACCAGATTGCTCCACAGCCCCGCCGCCGCACTGCCGGCGTCGTCGTTCTTCTCGTACCAGGCGCAGTAGTTGTCCAGCAGCGTGCCGAAGGCGTCCTCGGTCATGCCCTCCCAGGGCCACATCACCGTACGCTTGAACACCCGGGCCGGGGCCTTGGGCAGCAGCTCCCCGGGGGCGTCGGACGTGACGCCCGGCGTACGCAGCCAATACCGGGTCACCACACCGAAGTTGCCGCCGCCACCGCCGGTGTGCGCCCACCACAGCTCGCGGTGCGGGTCGTCATCGTCGGCGGTGGCCACCACGGCCCGGGCCTGGCCGGACTCGTCGACCACGACCACCTCGACGGCGTACAGGTGGTCGACCACCAGACCGTCGCGGCGCGAGAGATGACCGTAGCCGCCGCCCATGACGTGCCCGCCGGCACCGACGTCGAAGCAGGTGCCGCCGGGAATCGTCACCCCCCACCGCTTGAACAGGGTGCGGTAGACATCGCCCAGGGTGGCCCCCGCCCCGATCTCGATGGCACGGCGCTGCCCATCGTGCGCGATGCGGTTCAGCTGGGACAGGTCCAGCAGCACATCGATCTCCGGCGAGGCGGTGAAGTCCTCGAAGCAGTGCCCGCCGCTGCGGACCGCGATCCGCTTGCCGGCGGCCACCGCGTCCCCGACCGCCGCCACCACCTCATCGGTGTCCAAGGGCAGGCACACCCGTTCGGGCCGGCCGGTGAAGCGGTGGTTGTAGCCCTGGAGAAGGTTCTCGTAGCGGGCGTCCCCCGGCTCGATCACCAGCGGGGAGGCCGGTCCAACTCCCGTGTCCCTCATGCCTGTTCGCGCCTCTCTGTGCCCGGTGTCGCAAGCGACGCTCGCACCTCGGCACCCGGCGCCGCATCTCGCGTATTGCGCTCCTCCTCCACCAGCCCCAGCGACCTCGCCAGCGCGACGGTGTCCACGCGCACCCGGCTCCCCAGCCGCGGCCGCTGCCCGGTGTCGGAGTACTTCCTGGGCGTCGCGCCGCTGGTACGGCGCAAAACGGTCATGCTGTTCTGGCGCAGCTTGTGGTTCTCCAGCAGGCTCAGCACCTCGAACTCGCCAGGGCGCAGCCGCTGGCTCTCGGCGATGTACTGGAGAATCGCCTCCCCTTCCGGATAGGTCATCAGGTAGTGCATGACCACGATCCCGCCGTCGGGATCGATCAGATCCCAGCAGTTCTCGAAGAAGTACAGGCAGTCCCAGGCGTCCACCCACGCGAAGTCGATGGGCCGAAACGCACCGGGCAGACGCTTCATGGCGCCGCGCATGTCGGAGTTGACCACCGTGACCCGGTCGGCCAGGCCGAGTTCGGCCAGCGCCTCGGTCACCTGCGGCGCGGACGAATCGGCATCGGAGAGATCGTCGATCGCGACGAACTCGGGCCGGTAGGGCTGAAGGTAGCGGGACGGCACCAGCAGCGCCGGCTCGGCCTCGACCCACGCCTCGTCCAGCTCCCGGCCGTCCCTCAGGTACGGCAGGGTCTTGCGGGCCAGTCCCTCGGCCTCGGCCTCGGCCAGCGCCTCGGCCTCGGCCAGCGCCCGCGCCAGGAACGGTGTCGTGTGCCCCATGCCGATCTCCAGCACCCGGCGCGGCCGCACCAGGTGGATCAGCGAGGAGAGCAGCGGCGCCACCACCTCGGTGCCCATGCCGGGCATCCTCAGTCGCTCGACCACGGCCTGGAACCGCGCTTCGGCCACCACCTCAGGAGGCATCGCCGGTCCCCCTGCCCTGCTCGTACTCGACGGCCTGGTAGAGCGCCTTGATGTTGCCGCTGCCGAACGAGCGCGCCCCCATCCGCTCGATGACCTCCAGGAAGAGAGTGCCCCGCGGGTGCACCGACCGGGTGAAGATCTGGAACAGCTGCCCGTCGTGATCCTCGTCGATCAGGATGTTCAGCCCCTCCAGCTCGCCCACCGAATGCCCCAGTGGCGTCAGACGCTCCAGCAGCAGGCGGTAGTAGGCCTCCGGGGTGGGCAGGAAGTCCACGCCCCGGGAAGCGAGCGAACCCACCGAGCGCACGATGTCGTCGGTGGCGAAGGCGATGTGCTGCACCCCGGGCCCGTTGTGACTCTTCAGGAACTCGTCCAGATGACCGGTGGCCCTGCTCTGATCCGGCTCGATCAGGGTGAAGGTGACCGCCCGGGAACGGCTCTGCACCACCTTGGTGATCATGACCTGTTCGTCGACCTCGATCCGCTCGGTGAACACCAGCTCGAAGTCGAGGACCGTCCGGTAGAAGTCCACCGTCGCGTCGATTCGCCCGGGCTCGACGCAGATCGCGAAATGGTCGATCTCCGTCAGCCCGCAGTCCGGGCCCTCCACCGTCCCCGGCCCGACCGGCCAGAGCCCGGGCAGCGCGCGCTCCCCGCTGCCGCCCCCGCGCTCCACGAACGTATGCGTGATGTCGCCGACCCCCGCGATGGCCGCGACGACCAGGTCACCGCGGGCGACCGGCGCCGACACCGGCCGCGCGCCGCGGCGGACCGCTTCCGCGAAGGCGGCGCCCGCGTCCGCGACGCCCAGCGCGATGTCGGCCACCCCGTCCCCGTGCCTGTCCACGTACTCCGCCCCGGGATGACCGGCCGCGACCGGCTCGCTCAGCAACAGCCGGATCCCGCCCCGCCCCAGCGCCAGCGACCGCACCCCCACCGGCTCGCTGTCCGAACGCGCGTACACCGTCAGGCCGTACCCCCCGGTCAGCCAGTCCGCCGCCCGCGTGAGGTCCGCGACGTAGAACCCGACATGGTCGAGGACCATGTCCGAGAAGGCCGCCGTGGCCGCCGTGGCCGCTTCTATCCGTCCGCTCATCGTCCTCTCCTTCAGTTCGTCCGCAGGCGCCGCGCGAGAGCGCGCGGCCGAAGGTCGCTCCAGTGCTCCTTCACATACGCCAGCGAAGTGGCGCGATCGGCCGCGGGCCGGGCCACGGTCCACCCCCTCGGCACCGGCGCGGCGGCCGGCCAGAGCGAGTACTGGCCCTCCGCGTTGACCAGGACCGAGAACAGGGCGCTCTCGTCGTCGAAGGGGCCGCTCATCGTCGCTCTCCTTCCGTCCGCTCCTCAGGCGCCGCCCCGGCCGGCCCCAGCAGGCCGTCCAGCCCGAGCACCGTCGGCGCGTCGAAGAACTGGGTGATCGTCAAGTCCGTGTCGAACAGCGACCGGATACGGCTGATCAGCCGCATCGCCGCCAAAGACTGCCCGCCCAGGTCGAAGAAACTGTCCTCGATCCCGACCCGGGGCACCTCCAGCGCCTCCGCGAACAGCGCGCACAACGTCCGCTGCCGCTCGTTCAGCGGCTCCCGGCCGGCGGCAGGGCCCGACTCCGGCCCCGGCTGCGGCAGTGCCCGCCGGTCCAGCTTGCCGTTGGGCGTGAGCGGCAGCTCCGCTACGGCGACGAAAGCACTCGGCACCATGAAGTCGGGCAGCAGCCCCGCCAGATGCGCCCGCAGACCCGCGGTCTCCAACGCACCTCGCGCCGGCACGTAGTACGCCACGAGCCGCCGGTCCCCGGCCGCCGACGCCACCCCCGCCACCGCGGCCTGACGCACACCCGGGAAACGCGCCAGCGCCGCCTCCACCTCGGCGAGCTCCACCCGGAAACCGCTCACCTTGACCTGCTCATCGGCCCGGCCGAGACACTCCAGCAGGCCGTCACCGCCCAGACGCACCAGATCCCCGGTGCGGTACATCCGCTCCCCGGGCGCGCCGAACGGGTTCGCCACGAACCGCTCCGCCGTCAGATCGGGCCGCCCGAAGTACCCCCGGGCCAGACCACGTCCGGAGATATGGAGCTCACCGACACCGCCGGCCGCGACCTCGTTCAGGTCCGCGTCCAGGACATGCAGCCGCACGCCGTCCATCGGGTGCCCCACCGCCACCGGACCGTCGGCCACGAACGGCGCGGTCATCGGCAGATGCGTACTGAACAGCGTCACCTCGGTCGCGCCGTACATGGCCCGCACCACCAGCCCCGGGTTGGCCTCCAGCGCCTGGCGCACCGCGGCCGGCGCGATGACGTCACCACCGGTCAACACCTCGCGCACACCGGCCAGACACCCCGGATCCGCCTCCATCAGCACCCGGAACAGACCCGCCGTCAGATGGACGCCGGTGATCTCCTCCTCGGCGATCAGCCGGCGCACCAGAGCCACGTCCAGGTCCCCCGCAGGGGCCACCGCGACGCGGCCGCCGTGCAGCAGCGGAACCCACAGCTCATAGGTGGAGACGTTGAAGGCGTAGGGCGCCAGCGCCAGCACCCGCTCGTGCCGGCCACCCTCCCAGATCGAGTCCAGGGCCAGGCCCAGCGCCTCCTGGTGGGTGACGGCGACCCCCTTGGGCACCCCCGTCGAACCCGAGGTATGGATGACGTACGCCAGCTGCGCCGCCTCGACCGGGACGCCCGGGTCACTCGCCGGGTACGGGGCCAGGCCCTTCTCGCCCTCGACGGTCACGACCGAGGCACCGTGCGGCACGCCCCGCGCGCGCATCTCCTCGTCCACCAGCAGGACGGGCACGGCACAGTGATCCATGATCGACTGCATGCGCCGCAGCGGGTACGCGCTGTGCAGCGGGAGGTAGCAGCCACCGGCCTTGAGGACCGCCAGGATCGCCACCACCACGTCCACGGACCGCTCCATCAGCACCGCGACCGGCGTCTCGGCCCGTACCCCGAGCTCTCCCAGCCGGTGGGCCAGCCGGTTGGCCCGCTCGTCCAGCTCCCGGTAGGTCAGGCGGTACTCGCCGGACGAGAGGGCGATCGCATGAGGCGTCCTGCGTGCCTGTTCGGCGACATTCCCGTGCAGGGAAGGGGAAGTCATGGTCTTCTCCGATGTGTGGGATCAGCTGTCGAGAAGGTCCTGAACGGATTGCCCCAGGTCGGGGAACGAAGAAAGGTCCGGGACCGTCCATCCGTTGAGGTCGTACTCCGCCATGCACTCGTCGACGAGGCCCTTGTAGGAATCCAGATGCCCATTGGCCATCTGCGAGAACAGCAACTCGATCCGGGTGTTCTCGTGATTTCCCGCGTAGTTGCGCTCGTAGAGTTCATGACGTCCGCCGAATTCACTGCCCACGGCGTCCCACAGCAGTTTCATCAGTTTGACGCGCTCGACCGCCTCGACACCGCCGGATCCGCGGACGTACTTGTCCAGATACGGCCGGATCTCCGGGTTGGCGAAGTCCCGGGAACTCGAGTTGACGTAGATCAGCCCGCTGGCCACGTCCTGCAGCACGATCTCCCTGATCCGCGGATAGCCGACCTGCATGAACCAGCGGTAGGCGAGGCCGTACTGGGGGTTGGGCAGCACCGCGCCGTTCTGCCAGGCGACCGGGTTGCGGGCGGCGGCGTCCGACAGACCCAGGAACAGGTTGCGCCAGGCCAGCACCTCGCCCAGGCGGCTCTGCACACCGCGGAAGTCGCTCGTGCCGGTGACGTCGAGGGCCTTGGCGAGCAGCCCGGCGATGAACTCCAGCTTCACCGCGAGCCGCGTGCAGCCGTGGAAGGTGAAACGCTCGATGAAGCCCGACTGGCCGGTGAACATGCGGATCTTCTCCGGCTGGCCGTAGATGAAGACGTTCTCCCAGGGGATGAGCACCTTGTCGAGCACCAGGATGGTGTCGTTCTCGTCCAGCCGCGAGGAGAGCGGGTAGTCGAAGGGGCTGCCCATCGCCGCGGCCGTCGCCGTGTACGACGTGCGGCAGATCAGCTTCATGCCGGCGGCGTCCATCGGCACCGTGGCCACCAGCGCGAAGGTGCGGTCCTTGATCGGCAGACCGTAGTGGGCGATGAAGTTGTAATGCGTCAGCGCCGAACCGGTCGCCACCACCTTCGCCCCGGACACCACCAGGCCGGCGTCCGTCTCCCGCTCGACATGCACGAACACATCGGCCACCTGGTCCGGCGGCAGGCTGCGGTCGACCGGCGGGTGCACGATCGCGTGGTTCCAGTAGAGGACCTTCTCCTGCGACTCGGCGTACCAGCGCCGCGCGTTGTCCGCGAACGGCTCGTAGAACTCCGCGTTCGCGCCGAGCGTGCCGAGGAACGACGCCTTGTAATCGGGACTGCGGCCCATCCAGCCGTAACTCAGCCGCGCCCAGGCGGCGATGGCCTGCTGGGCGCCGACCAGGTCCTCGGCGCTGCGCGGGGTGGTGAAGAACCGGTGCGTGAAACCGTCGCTCCCGGTATCGGTCGGCGCCGTCAGCACCGGGCTGTGGCGCGGATCGTGCAGGGCGTCGTAGAGCCGGGCGACCATCCGGACCGGATTGTGGAACGCGGGGTGGGTGGTGACGTCCTTGACGCGCTCTCCGTACAGGTAGATCTCGCGATCGTCGCGGAGGCTGTCGATGTATTCCTGACCGGTCAGCGGACGCGTCTTCCGCCTGGTCTTGTCACTGCCATCGCGACCCTCGGTCATCAGACGCCTTCCGTTTCCACCGCCTCGAAGGAACATCTCAGAGCGTGGCATCCCGACCGCCCCCGGGCTTCTCTCAAGATGCGCAGCCCGAACCGCGGGAACACCCAACTGGGCAACCTCAAAGATGCCCGGCCCGGAAGGCGCACAAATCATTGGCAGGGCCCGAAGGCAGGCCTCCCGGCAAGACCTCCGGCAAGACCTCCAAAGGAGAATCCCCGAATGAGGAACCGCATCGACATTGACATATGGGTGCCGGTCTACCCGTTCATGCCGTACTTCCTGGACCGGACCCGAGAGCTCGCCGAGAAGTTCATGACCGCCCATCCCGAATACCGGATCCAGGTGACAGGCGCGGACTGGCTGGCACTGCCGCAGGCCGTGCACGACGCGGCCCGCCAGGGTGCCGCTCCGACCATCGCGCAGTACTTCTACACCTCCACCCAAGAGGCCCGCGACGCCCAGAACACGAGCGGCGGGCCGCTGTTCACCTCGGTGGAGCGGGCGATCGCGGGCCGCACCGAGATCCTCGGCGAGCCGGTGGTCCTCGACGACATCACCGACGCGGCCCGCCGCTACTACACCTTCGACGGCGAGGTGGCGGCCATGCCCCCGCTCACCTCGACCACCCTGCTCTACGCCAACACCAGCCTGCTCAAGCGCGTCGGGCTCGACGACGCCCCGCAGACCTGGGCCGAGCTGGAGGCCGCCTGCCGCGCTGTCGTCGCGCTGCCGGACGGCCCGGCCCACGGGATCAGCTGGCCCAACCACGGCTGGCTGTTCCAGCAGGCCGCGGCCCAGCAGGGCGCGCTGCTCGCCGACCACGACAACGGCCGGTCCGGCAGGGCGGAGAAGACGCACCTGGACTCGGAGGCCATGCTGGCGTACTTCCACTGGTGGCGGCGGATGCACCGGGACGGGCTGTACCTCTACCGCGGCAGGCCGACGTCCGACCAGAGCGACTGGGACGCCAACTTCCGTGCCTTCGCCGATCAGAACGTCGCCTTCACCCTCACGACCTCGGTCGAAGCCGAACGGATGATCGCCGCCGGCCGGGACGGCGGCTTCACGGTGAAGGCGTGCCGCATGCCGTACAACGAACAGGTGCCCTACGCGGGCAACGTGATCGGCGGCGACGCGCTCTGGCTGGCGGGCGGCCTGGACGCGGACACCCAGGACGGCGCACTGGCCTTCATGCAGTACCTCAACGCTCCGCGGGCCGCCGCCGACCGCCACCGGGACACCGGCTTCATCGCGGTCACCGACGGCGCCTTCCGGTTGCTGGACCAGGAAGGATGGTTCGCAGAAAACCCGCACTTCCGCACGGCCCTGGACCAGCTCGCCGCCAACGACGGCTCACCCGCCGCGCAGGGCGCGGTCCTGGGGGACTTCGCCGGGATCCAACAGACCCTGACCCAGGCCATGCACGACGTACTGGTCTCCGACGTCGACGTGCGCGAGCGCCTGACCCAGGCCAACGCCCGGGCCCAGCAGCTCCTTGACACCTACAACGACGGTGTCCGCGGCCTGCGCCCCAAGGGACCGATCACCGTCGGCTGAGCCGGTGAGGTGCGGGGCGACTCCGCTGCCCCGCACTCGCCCGCCGGCCCCCACGGCTCACGCCGGAATGCCCAGCGGAGCATCCGGCGCGTCGACCACCTCCGACAGCGTCCGCCGGAACAGGTCGACCATCGCGGCCACCGAACTCTCGTCGTAGAGATTGCTGTTGTACTGGATGCCCGCGACCACATCACCGGCCGGATCGAGGTTGAGCGTCCAGAGCGCACCGTTGGGCACGTCCGAGCCCACCGGCTGGGAATCCAGCCGACGCCGTATCTCGGTGTACTCCAGATCGCCGATCCGCGTCCCGTCCAGCACGAACGGGAACGGGAACACCTGAAAGACGCAGGCGGCCCGCCCGTCCTCCATGACCGGCTCCATCAGATCGGGTGCCTCCGCCAGGATCTGGACCGACGGAATGTCATGGGAGTAGGCCTCCAGGCAGGTGGTCCGGATCCGGGCCACCACCTCGCGGAAGTCCCGGCACCCGGCCAGCTCGGTGCGCAGCGGCAGCAGGTTCAGGAACGGCCCGACCGTGTACTGGAACCTCTCCTGGTCGCGCCCGGGAGAGAACGTCGGCACCACCACATCGGTGCTGCCGGTGGTCCGCTGGACCATGAGCGCGAACGCGCCGAGCAGCACCATGAACGGCGTGCTGCGCAGAGCCTTGGCCATCTCGACCGCCCGCGACACCAGGGGAGCGTCGATGCCGAAGCGGTACACCGCCGTGGACTCCGGCAGCCCGGACGACTTCGGCCGGTCGGTGGGAACGGACACGATCCGGGCACCGGCCAGGTTCTTGCGCCAGAACTCACGCGAACGCTCCGCCGCCGCACTCGCCACGAACTCCCTTTGCCAGGCGACGAATTCGCGGTAGGGGAGAGCCGGCGGCAGTTCGGGCACCGCGCCGCCGCGCAGCGCGGCATAGAAGACGGCCAGATCGCGGATGATCCGCCGGACCGACCAGCCGTCGGCCGCGGTGTGGTGCACGATCAGGACCAGAACCGACGACTCCGCGTCGAAGCGCAGCAACGTCGCCTTGATCAACGGCAGTTCACGCGCGTCGATCGTGCCGGACTCGACCTCGATCAGCAGCCGCTCCGCCGCCCGGTCCCGGCCGGCCGCGTCGAGCCCGCCCCCCTCTACACCGGCCGCCTCCCGCACGTCCCACCGCACCGGGACCGGCGTCCGGACCCGCTGATACCACCCCTCGCCGCCCCGGACCACCTCCGTCCGCAACGCCTCATGGCGTGCCACCACGGCGTCCAGGGCCTGCCGCAGGGCGTCGACGTCCACCTCACCGCGCAGCCGCCAGCCGTGGACGATGTGGAACCGCGGCCCGAACGGCCCCTCCTCGTCACCCCGGTCGAACCCGTAAAGAAACTCCTGATTGCAGGAGAGCGGAATCCTGCCGGCCACCTCGCCGGCCTGTGACGTGCTGTCGTGGCTCATAGGGGGTCCAGTCCTCCCGCCGAAATCAGCCGAACGTTCCCGCCGAACCCTAGCCGCCGGCCTTCCGCGCGGGTTCTTCCGTCATGCTGGCAATCCGGGAGATGCGCCCGCGCATGGCCGACGGGGACCGTGGCTGCCAGCCCATCCACCAAGGAAAGAACGGCCAGAGGAGCTGCGCTGGAATGACGGCCACCACGATTCCCGCTTCCGGACCGCCGTCCCGGCCCGAACCCGAGGTGACGCCCGCCGAGATCATCGCCAGAGCGCAGGCCATCGCGCCGACCCTCGTGGCCCGCCAGGCGGAGACCGAGCAGCGCACCTACTACGCCCAGGACACCCATGAGGCGTTCTCCGACGCCGGCTTCTACCGGCTCCTGGTTCCCCGGCGCTACGGCGGCTACGAGTTCGGCGTCGACACCTTCCTCCAGGTGTCCATGACACTCGCCCGCGGCTGCCCGTCGACCGCGTGGATGTTCTGCCTCGGGGCCACCCACGCCCTCCCGGTCGCCTCGCTGTTCGGCGAACAGGCCCAGGCCGAACTGTTTCGCGGCGGCGACTTCATCTGCCCGGCGACCATCGTCCCCTCCGGCTCGGCGAAACCGACACCCGAAGGGGACTGGGCCGTCGAAGGGACGTGGAAGTACTGCTCGGGCTCCCCGTACGCCACCCACTTCCTCGGCCATGTCCCGGCTCCCGGCCCGGACGGACAACCCTCGGCACCGATGCTCTTCGTCGCCCCGCGCAGCGAGTTCCGCCGCCTCGACGACTGGGGCGGCCAACTGGGCCTCAAAGGCAGCGGATCACACAGCATCGTCATCGACAACGGCCGGATCCCCGGGCACTTCGCGCTGCCGGGCACGCATATGAGCGAGGCCGACACCACCGGCGGCACACCGGGCAGCCGGCTGCACTCCAACCCCGAGTACGGCGGCGGCCCCCTCAGCTTCATGCTGCTGGAAGTCTCCTCCCTCGCGGTCGGCATGGCCCAGGGCGCCCTGGACGCCTACGAGGAACTCATGCGCTCCCGCACCACCCTGTTCCCCCCGATCGTCACCCGGGCCGAAGACCCCGACTACCAGTTCTGGTACGGAGAGGCGGCCGGGCTCATCGCGACCGCGGAAGCCGCCCTCCGGCAGGCGATCGGGCAGTGGCGCGACCTGTGCGCCGACGGCCCCGGCGCCTTCACCCGGGAGCACGATCTGCGCATCGCCACCATCTGCCGCGAGGTCGTCCGGCTGTGCTGGCGCGCCGTGGAAGGACAGCTGTTCCCCACGGCCGGCTCCAGCGCCGTCCGGCACGGCGAGCGCATCGAACGGGTCTGGCGTGACCTGTCCACCCTCCACAGCCACGCCGGGATCGGCGTCCTTCTGAAATCGGTGACCACGCGGGAACTGGCCCGCGCCCACTTCGGCATCACGTAGCCGACATCCACGAAAGGAACCGACCCATGACCGGGATCGACCCGCCGGCGGTGACGATCACGCACCCCGGCCAGGCCTCGTTCGCCGCGGCGACCGCCGTGTTCAACCTGGCCGCTCCGGTCCGGCCCGCCGCGGCCGTCACGGTCCACACCGCCGAACAAGCCCGGGCCGCCGTCCGCCACGCTCTCTCCGAACGGCTGTGGGCACGGCCGCACACCACCGGCCACGCCTCCTCCTCGGCCCGCCCGATGCACGACGCGCTGCTGATCCGCACCGAGCCCGCCGGAGCGGTCGAGATCGACGCCAAGGCCCGCACCGCCCGCGTCCCGGCCGGGACACGCTGGGGTGCGGTCGTCGAGGCCGCCGCCGCACACGGGCTGGCCGCCGCGCACGGGACGTCGTCGACCGTCGGCGTGGTCGGATACCTGCTGCGCGGCGGGATCAGCGTCTACGGCCGGCACACCGGACTCGCCGTCAACACCGTCCGCGCGATCGAACTCGTCACGGCGGACGGCGAGTCACGCCGGGTCGACGCCACCCGCGACCCGGAGCTGTTCTGGGCACTGCGCGGCGGCGGCGGCGGCTTCGGCGTGGTCACCGCCCTCGAGATCGGCCTCTTCCCGGCGGCCCGGGTGATCACCGGTGCGGCATTCTGGCCCGCGGCCCACGGCCCCCAGCTGTTCTCCCGGTGGATCCGGTGGACCCGCGACGCCCCCCAGGCCGTCACCACGGCACTGCGCGTGATGAATCTGCCCGACGTGCCCGGCATCCCACCCGAGCTGACCGGGGGACCGGTGGTGTGCCTGACCGGCACGGTACTCAGCCCGACCGACGACGACCTGGCGAACGCGCGACTGCAGGCCCACGACCTCCTCGGACCGCTGCGCGCCGTCGCCCCGACACTGCTCGACACCTGGAGCGACACCGCACCGACCGCGGTGGCCGCCTCCCACATGGACCCCACCGACCCGGTGCCCGTCGTCGGCGACCACCTGCTGCTCTCCACCCTCGACCAGGACGCGACCGACACCTTCCTCAGGCTGCTCGGCGAAGGCTCACACTCACCCCTGGTCAACGCCGAACTGCGCCAGCTCGGCGGCGCACTCGCCGCCCCAGACCCCCACGGCGGCGCACTGAGCCGACTCGACGCGGCCTTCGCCTTCACCGCCGGCGGCCTGGCGCTCGATCCGGCCGCGGCGGACACGATCAGGGCACACTGCGCCAAGGTCCGCTCCGCCCTGGCCCCGTGGGACACCGGATGGACCGCGCCCACCCTGGTCGAGCGCCCCGACCAGCCCCAGCGCCACCTCCCGCCCGACGCGATCGCCCGAGCCGACCGCGTCCGCCGCCGCGTCGACCCGTCCGGAATCTTCCGCTACGACATCCCTCCGGGCGCCTCGGCCCGGTACTGACAAGAAGAAGGGGAGTCCACCCGCAGCCGCAACGATGTCGAATCCCGGCCACCGGCACCGACGTACGGGCGAGCGACGTCTGTAGGAGGCGTCCGCGACGTCAGGAGCGCAGGTGTGAAGTACATGCTGATACTGCACATGGACCCCGCCGCGTGGGACGCCCTCACGGACGCCGACCGCGAGGAGTTCGTGCAGGGACACCGCGCCTTCCACAACACCGTCGCGGAGGCGGGTGAACTCGTCGCCGCGCACACCCTGGCCCACGTGTCCCAGAGCACGGTGGTCCGCGTCGTCGGCGGCGCCGTGTCGGTCTCCCGCGGCCTGCCCACGACCTCCCCGATCCAGTTCTCCGGCTTCTACCTGATCGACTGCGAAACCGAAGAGCGCGCCCACGAGCTCGCCGCACTCGTCCCCGAGGCCCGCACGGCCGGGCTGGGCATCGTGGTGCGGCCGATCATGCAGCCCTCAGGCGTCGAGATGTGACCGTGGGCCCGCCCGCCCACCGGGAGTTCGAACCGTGTCGCCCAGCCATTCCATGTACGGGAGAAAGAGGTTGCACATGAGCTCGCCGTCACCTGCCCGTCCGAGAACACTGCGCTCACTCGAAGGCCTGCGCGCCCTCGCCGTCGTCTTCGTCTTCGCCAGCCACGCCCTCGTCCTCGGCGCGTTCACCTCAGCGGACGCCGCCGCCGTCTTCAACACCGCGACCGGCGAAGGACGTATCGGCTTCCTCGCGGTGTCGTTCTTCTTCGTCCTCAGCGGATTCGTCCTGACCTGGTCGGCCAAACCGAGTCAGACCGCCACCGGATTCTGGCGGCGCAGGCTGATGCGCATCGGCCCCTGCCACCTGCTCATCGGGGCCATCGCCCTGACCCAGTTCGCCGCCGCGGGCGAGACGATCCGATGGGGCCCCGCACTGGCCAACGTCTTCCTGGTGCAGAACTGGTGGCCCAGCCAGGACCTGATCATGTACCAGTTCAACGGCGCGACCTGGACCCTGGCCGTCGAAATGCTGTGCTACGCGATGTTTCCCCTGCTGATCCGCCTGGTGCGCCGGCTCAGCACCCGAGCCCTGTGGTACTGGATCATCGGCCTGGGCGTGGCCGCCGTCCTGATCCCCCTGATCAGCTACCCCCTGCTCTCGGGATTCCCGCCGAGCAAGTTCTACCCCCTGGGATCATGGCCGCAGCTGTGGGCGCTGTACTTCTTCCCGCCCGTCAGGGCCATCGACTTCGTCATCGGCATGCTCCTCGCCCGGATCATCGCCACCGGAGGATGGCCGAACATCCGGATCCTGCCCGCCGTCCTGGCCAACGTCGGCGTCTTCCTGCTCCTGTTCTACCTGCCCATACCCTTCGGGATAGCCGCCCTCTACCCCATCCCGACCGCCCTGCTGATCGGCGCACTGGCCACCAGAGACCTCTCCGGCCGCACCACGGTGCTCGGCAGCCGGTTCATGGTGTGGCTCGGAGAACTGTCCTTCTCCTTCTACATCATCCACATCACCGTGATGTTCGCGGTACACGCCGCCTTCGCGGGCGACCTGGTGGGCTACGCCCACGCCTACACCCCCACGCAGTTCAGCACCCCCGTCGCCATCGCGTTCATCATCGCCCTCTACGCCCTGTGCGTCGCACTCGCCTGGGTACTGAACAGGACCGTCGAACTTCCGGCCATGCGCCGCTGGAGCCGCCCGGCGTCCGAACGCACAGCCCGCCGCCCCGAACCGGAACCCCAGCCCCAAGCCTGACCACCCGTCATATCCACGAGAGGAGACGTCCATGGCCGACACCGACCCCCCGTCCTACCCGATGCCGCGAACCTGCCCGTACGCCCTTCCGGACGGATACCGAGAACTGCGTGAACGCCCGACCCTGGGCAAGGTCCGGCTGCCCAACAGCAAACTCGCCTGGGCCGCCACACGCTACGAAGACGTCAAGGCCATGCTCGGCGACAACCGGTTCAGCTCCGATCTGCGCCACCCGGGATTCCCGGTGATGATGGACCACCAGGTCCCCGCACCCGAGTTCTCCACCTCACTGGTGGGAATGGACCCCCCGGAGCACACCCTGGCCCGCCGCGCCGTGGCCACCGACTTCACCCCGCGCAGCGCCCGGCGCCTGCGGCCCCGCATGCAGGAGATCGTCGACGAGTACCTCGACCGGATCCTGGACGGGCCCCGCACCCTCGACCTCGTCGACGCGTTCGCCAACCCCGTACCCCTGCTCGTCATCTGCGAGCTGATCGGCGTCCCCTTCGACGACCGCGACTTCTTCCTGCGGATCTCCTTGACGGTGATGAACGCCACCACACCGGAAGCCGGCGCCCAGGGCGTGGCGGAGCTGATGGGCTACATGGACAAGCTGGTGACCGAGAAGGAAAAGGAGCCGACCGACGACGTCATCGGGCGGCTCGCCGCGCGCCGCGGCGAGCCGGGCGTCCCCGACCACCGCGACCTCGCGGCCATGGCCTTCATGCTGCTGATGGCCGGACACGAGACACCCGCCAACCTCATCGGACTGGGCGCCATGCTGCTCCTGGACCGCCCCGACCTGCGCCAGGCCCTCAGCGACGACCCGTCACGCTGGCCGGCGGCCGTCGACGAGATGCTGCGGTACTTCACCATCGCGGAGATCGCCAACTCCCGCGTGGCCCTGGCCGACGTCGAACTCGGCGGCGTGCGGATCGCGGCCGGCGAGGGAGTGCTCGGCCTGACGGTGGGAGCCAACCGGGACCCGGAGCGCTTCACGGACCCCGACACCTTCGACCTCGACCGCGGCGACCAGCGCAGCCTCGCCTTCGGGTACGGCGCACACCAGTGCCTCGGCCAGCACCTGATGCGCATCGAACTGGAGGTCGCCCTGCGGACGCTGTTCGACCGCATACCCGACCTGCGGCTCGCCGAGCCCGTCGAAGCACTGCGGTTCAAGGAGGAACACGTCAACTACGGCCTCCACGCCCTACCGGTCACCTGGTGAAAGGAGGGGAACACGTGAGGGTCCGGACCAACCGGGACACCTGCATCGGCGCCGGCCGGTGCTACCTCGTGGCGCCCGAACTGTTCGACCAGCGCGATGACGACGCGACCGTGATCGTCCTGGTCGAGCACGTGACGGGCACCGCACTGGACAAGGCACGCGAAGCAGCCGACGAATGCCCCACGCGCACGCTGTACCTGACCGAGGAATAACACCCCTCACCGCCGGCGCGGGCCCCGGGCCCCGCGCCGGCGGTGAGGGGTGACGCGGCCGGCCGCGGTTCCCCGGGCGCGATGGCCGCGCCCGAGGACCGCGCCCCGTTCACTGCGGCGAGTCGCCCGCGCGGCTCACCCGCTGGAAGTACACCCCCGCCAGGACCGCCAGCCCGAGCAGGATGGCGGTGGAGACGCCGGCGACGACGTTCAGCCCGGTCAGGAACGCATCGTGCGCCGTCTCCAACAGCGCCGCCGAAGCATCCGGCCCGAGGCGCGACGCCTCGGCGGAGGCCCCGGCGACGGTCTCCCGCGCACTGTCGGCGGCGGCGCCGTCCAGACCCGCGGGCAGCGCACCGCTCATGCGGTGGGTGTAGACGGCCGAGCCGATCGTGCCGAGGACCGCAAGACCGAGCGCACCGCCGAGATAGTTCGAGGTCTCCGCCATCGACGCGGCGGAACCCGCCCGCTCCGGCGGCACGGATCCGACCACCAGGCCGGTGCCGAGCGCGAACATCGGACCGGCCCCCAGGCCGATGATCCCCGTGCCGAGCACGATCGGCCAGGCCCCGAGGCCGTCCTTCACCACGATCAGAATCGCCGCCCCGATCGCGGACAGGAGCAGGCCGCCGATGATCGCGGTCCGCGGCGTGATCCGCTGCGTCAGCGCCGGCGTGGACATCGTCCCCACCGCCATGCACAGCCCCATCGGCATGAACCACAGGGCCGAGGCCAGCGCCGAGTAGCCGAGCACCGTCTGCAGCAGCTGCGTGACGGTCAGCGCGGTGCCCGCCAGGACCATCCCCGTCAGCGCCAGCGCCGACAAGGTGAGCGTGAACGAGCTGTTCGCGAAGAGCCTGAGGTCGAGCAGCGGGTCCTCGGCATGCAGCTGACGGCGCACGAACAGCGTGCCGAACACCAGACCCACGACCAGCGCCCCCCACGCGGACACCGAGCTCCCGTTCCCCAACGACAGCGCCTTGATCGCGTACACCACCGGCAGGATCCCGAGCAACGAGAGCGCGACACTGGTCAGGTCAAGACGCCGCGCCCGCTCCGTGCGGAACTCCGGAAGCACCAGCGGACCGGCGATCAGCACCACCGCCGCGACCGGGATGGCCAGCAGGAACACCGCACCCCACCAGAACGGGACCAGGAGCACCCCGCCGAGCACGGGCCCGAGCGCCGCGCCCGTGAACGTGCAGGTCGCCCAGATCGAGATGGCCTTCCCGCGCTCCCTGTCGTCCCGGAAGATATTGCTGATCAGAGCGAGCGTCGACGGCATAAGCGTGGCGCCCGCCATGCCCTGCACACCGCGCGCCACGATCAGCATGTTCGGGCTCGTCGCCCAGGCACACACGATCGAGGCCAGGGCGAACACCGCCATACCGATCATCAGGAGCCGGCGGCGCCCGATCCGGTCGCCGAGCGTTCCCATGGTGATGACCAGCCCGGCGACCATGAACCCGTACGCGTCGGTGATCCACAGCTGCTGGGCGTTGCTCGCGCCCAGATCGGCGGTGAGCTCGGGCAGAGCCAGGAGCAGGACGTTCGCGTCGAGCGCGACCAGCAGCGTCGGCAAAGCGAGGACCGCGAGCGCCCACCAGCGCCGCGATCCGCTATCAGTGAGGCTTTTATCCTCCGTGGTGACCGACATGTCGTGTGGTCCTCTCGCTCGTCAGAGTGTCGTTCACGACGTCGTCGGAGCGAGAAGCGAAATCTTGCGCCCGATCACGGAACTTTTTCGGGACTGTCCCCTCACGGCACCGCCGGTCACCCCCCGCTGCCGCCCACACGGTCCGCCCGGGACTCCAGAAAACGCCTCTCCGGGAGACTGGCCGTGCGCCGCGCCGCCTCCCGATAGCTCTCACGGGCCCCGCCATGGTCACCGGCCATCTCCAGCAGATGGCCGCGCACGGCATACAGCCGGTGATGATCGGCCACCCGGTCGTCCTCGGCCAGGGACCGCAGCAGATCGAGACCGGCCCGCGGCCCCTGAGCCATGGCCACCGCGACGGCGTGATTCAGCGTGACCATCGGATTCGGCGACACCTGTTCGAGCAGCCGGTACAGGATGACGATCTGCCGCCAGTCGGTCTCCTCCGCACTCGGCGCGTCCGCGTGCACCGCGGCGATGGCCGCCTGCAGCTGATACAGACCCATCGGCTCGCGGGCCAGCACCTCGGTCGTGAGCGCGACACCCTCCTTGAGGGCCACCCCGTCCCAGCGCGTACGGTCCTGCTCGGCGAGCGGAATGAGGTTCCCGTCCTCGTCGGTACGCGCCGGCCGCCGGGCATCGGTCAGCAGCATGAGCGCGAGCAGGCCCGTCACCTCCGGAGTGTCGGGCATCGCCCGGCCCAGCGCACGGGTCAGCCGGATCGCCTCCCGGGTCAGCTCGACCTGGTGGAGATCGGCGCCGGACGTACTGGTGTATCCCTCGTTGAAGATCAGGTACAGCACGTGCAGGACCACACCGAGCCGCCCCGGCCGGTCCTCGGGCGGCGGCAGCTCGAACGTCGCCCCCGCGGCTCTGATGCGCTGCTTCGCCCGGCTGATCCGCTGCGCCATCGTCGCCTCGGGCACGAGGAACGCGCGGGCTATCTGGCTCGTCGTCAGACCACCGCACGCCCGCAGGGTCAGCGCCAGCTGCGACGACGGGGAGATACTCGGATGGCAGCACAGGAACAACAGGACCAGCGAATCGTCCTGGTCCGACGGGTGGAGGTCGGCGGGGCCGAACTCCGCGAACTCGTCCGCCCGGACCATGGCCGCCACGGTCGCCTCCCGGCGCCGGCGCGCGATGTCGCTGCGGGCACGGTCGGCGAGCCTGCGATAGGCGACCCTCGTCAGCCAGCCGAGCGGATTGTCGGGGACACCGTCCTTGCGCCACTGCACGGTCGCGTCGAGCAACGCGTCCTGGGCGGCGTCCTCGCACTCCTCGAACCGGCCGTAGCGGCGGACCAGAGTGCCGACCACCTGGGGGATGAGCTCTCGCAGCAGCGCGCCGATATCGGTACCGCGGTTCACCGGGCTCCCCGGCGACGCCCCGACAACGCGGGGCCAAGAAGCGCTGCGGCAGTCATACGACTCGGACCATCCCCTGCGGCTCGCGGAGCTGCCGAGCGGCGCGGCAGCCGGTGCCGACACCGTACAACAGGCCGACCGGCCCTGCCCGGCAAGCACCGCGATCGCCAAAAGACCCTGAGGTCAGTGGTGGTACTCGCCGCAGTTGACGTCCAGGCAGTGACCCGTGATTGCACGCGCCATGTCCGAGGCGAGGAAGATCACCGCGTCGGCGGTCTCCTCCGGACTCTGCAGACGCCGCAGATCCATCCCGGCGGCGACCTCGTCGTATCCCTCCTGGAGCGACATGCCCCGCGCCGCCGCGAGCCCCCCGACGAACTCCTTCACCTTGTCGGTCCACATCGGGCCCGGAGCCACACTGTTGACCCGGATACCCTCCGGACCCAGCTCGGTGGCCAGGCTCTGAGCGAGCGAGAGCAGCGCGGACTTCGCCATCTTGTAGGCACCGCAGGCACGCTTGGAGTGCCGCAGGACCGACGAGTTGACCATGACGATCGAACCCCGGCTCTCACGCAGCGCCGGAGTGAACAGCCCGGACAGCCGCAGCGCCGCGTAGACGTCCACCTCCATGCCGAGACGGATGTCCTCCAGCGAGGTCTCGACGAGCTCCGTATGGGGCGGCTCCACCAGCGCGTTGCTGATCAGGGTGTCGACCCGGCCGAAAGTATCGAGCGCGGCGGCGGCGAGCGCTTCGGCGGCGGCCGGATCGGTGATGTCGGTCGCCACCGCCAACGCACGGCCCCCGGCCTCGTCCACGGCCTTGGCCACCTCGTCGAGATAGGACGCGGTACGCGCCGCGAGCACGACGTCGGCCCCCGCCTGCGCGCATCGCACGGCCAGTGTTCTACCGAGCCCGGACCCCACACCCGACACGACGACGACCTTGCCGCGAAGCAACTCCGGAACCTTCATGTGCGCGTACGTCCTCTCGATACGGAGCGGGCGGACATCCTGAGGGGGAGGGGACGCCCGGGGGCACGACGGCCCCCGGGCAGAGAGTCACGCCGACGCGTCCTCGCTGAAGATGATCGGCCGGACCTCGATCCCCAGGCCCTCGACAGCGGCGTCCGGGATCATCGCGGCGACCTCGTGAGCCCGCTCCCGGTCCTTGACGTCGATGACGTAGTAACCGCCCATGAGCTCCTTGGACTCGGCGTACGGACCGTCGGTCACCGCCGGAACCCCACCGCGCACACGCACCACGGAGCTGTCGTCGGGCCCGGTCAGCGCCACGGTGCCGACGAACTCGCCGCTCTCCTTGATCTTCGTCATGAACTCCCCGTGGCCCTGGAAGACGGCGTTGCGGTCCTCCTCCGACAGCGCGTCCATGACGGCGGCGTTCGGGTACATCAGGATCAGGTACTTCACGGTGCTGCTCCTTACGGTGTGAGGCGTCCAGCGCGCCTCTTTCGGACCTTCGTCGGTGCCGAGTCACGGATCTCGACATCGGCACGAAAAAATTCTTTCCCGCAGTGGATCATCAGGCAACGCCACGGCCCGGACCGCGGCACAGCGGGTCCGGGCCGAGCACCGCGGAACACACGGTCAGTAGGCCACGACCGCCCGGAACCTCACCTCGCCGGCCGCCGTCCTCGCGACGGCCTCGGCGATGTCCTCCTTCGGGAAGACCTCGTACACCGGCGTCACCGCACCGCGCCCGACCATGTCCAGGGCCTCGGTCAGATACTGCAGGCCGTTGTGCGTGGCGCCGATGACCTGCTGGCGCAGCGACCAGAACGGAGCCGTCGGCTCGATGGTGAACGCGCTGTTGGGGTCGATGGTGGCCAACACCATCCGGCCACCGGGCCGCAGCCCCCGCAGGGCGTTCGTCGCGGCCCGGTAGGAGATGCCGGTGACCAGGATGACGTCGGCGCCGCCCGCGTCACGCAGCCCGTCGCCGTCGGCCACCACGGTGCCGGCACCGAGCTCGCGGGCCAGGTCGTGCTTGTCGGGCGACGCGGTGACGGCCACCGTGTCGAACCCGCAGGCACGGGAGTACTGCACGGCCATGTGCCCCAGTCCTCCGATGCCCAGCACGGCGACCCGCTCATGAGGCCGGGGATCCGCCGCCCGCAGGGCACTCCACGAGGTGTAGCCCGCGCACAGGACGGGCGCGGCCGCCGCGTAGTCGAGGCCGTCGGGGAGCAGCACCGTGCTCGCCGCCTTCACACAGACGTACTCGGCGTGGCCGCCCTGGACGTTGAGCCCGGTCATCACCGACGCCGCGCAGTGGATTCCCGACTGTCCGGTGAGCGGGAGATTGAGGCGGCAGTACTCGCACCGCCCGCAGGTCTCCTGCACCCACGTCGTTCCCACCCGGTCGCCGACCCGCCGGCTGCTCACTCCGGGGCCGACTTCGGCGACCTCGCCCGCGGCCTCGTGCCCGATGACCGCCGGGCTGAAGGCCGGGAACGGGAACACGCCCTCGCCGGTCCAGATGTCGTTGTGGCAGATGCCGCAGGCGCGGACCCTGACCAGGACCTCGCCGGGACCCGGCCGGGGCGTGGGGATCTCCCGGATCTCCCAGGGCGCCTTCGGCGCGGCGATGACGGCGGCCTTCACCCCCGCTCACCCCCCGCGCCCAGGCGCACCGGCAGGGATTCCAGGCCGTTCATGATGAACGTGCTCTGCGGCTTGATCTCCCCGGGGGCGACGGCCAGTTCGATGTCCGGGAAGCGGCCGAACAGCGCGGGCAGCGCGATCCGCAGCTCGGCGCGGGCCAGCGGCATGCCGATACAGCGGTAGATCCCGTGCCCGAAGGCAAGGTGGGTCTTGTCCTGGCGGGACAGATCGAACCGGCCGGCGCTCTCCCCGTGGACCATCGGGTCCCGGCCGACGGCCGCGAACGCGATCAGCACCGGCTCGCCCTGACGTATCGTCACGCCACCGACCTGGACGTCCTCGGTGGCGAACCTGAACGGCAGATGGGCCACGGGAGCCTCCGCGCGCAGCGTCTCCTCGATCACGTCGTCCCAGTCGGCCTCCCCCTTGCGCAGCCGCGCGTACTGGTCCGGATGGGTGAGCAGCGCGTGGACCGCGTTGCCGATGAGGTTCATCACCGGTTCGGTCCCCGTCGCCAGCATCAGATGCAGGGTGCCCACCAGTTCGGACGGGCTCAGCCGGCTCCCGTCCGCTTCCTGAGCGGCGATCAGGTCACTGGTGAGGTCGTCTCCCGGAGCCCGGCGCTTGCGCTCCACGAAGTCGTGCATCTGCTGGTGCCAGCGCTCGACGTTCGCCGCCGCCTCTTCGGGACTGGTGGTCGTGTCGACGTTCACCTCGCCGCCGCGCAGCAGCTCGGCACGCTCCTCCTCGGGGACGCCGAACAGGTCGGAGATGACCCGCGCCGGAAGCGGATGGGCGAAACGCCTCTTCAGGTCCACGCTCTCGCCGGGCGCCACCGTGGCCAGGTCGTCCAGCAGCTCCGCCGTCGCCTGCTCGATCACCGGGCGCATGGCCTCGACCCGCCGCGGAGTGAACGCCGAGGCCGTCAGCCGCCGCAGCCTGCTGTGGTCGCTGCCGTGCGCCGTCGTCAGGTTGTCCATCAGCACCCACCCGATCAGCGGGAAGTCCGCGCCGATCTCACCCTTGCGGAAAGCGGGCCAGTGCTTACGGGGGTCCTTCGAGAACCGCGGGTCGCCCAGGACCTGCAGGGCGGCCTCGTAGCCGGTCACCGACCAGGCCTGCACCGCCCCGGGCAGCTCGATCCGGGCCACCGGGCCCTGGCGGCCCAGCGCGGCGAGCTCGGCGTGGATGTCGGAGCCGGTACGGTCGATGACGGTCGGGGGGTGGTGGGTCACTACGGCCTCCGGAGGCTGGGGCGAAAGCCCGCGACGGCTACAGGTAGAGGGTGTTCGGCTCGAGCCCGCACGCGATCCGGCCGTACAGCTCGTAGTTCGTGTTCGGGTGCAGGATGGCGTGCAGGTTGAGCGTCTGGACGTCCCGCTCGATGCGCTGGATCGGCACCGTGGTGAACACCGAGGAACCACCACTGGCGGTGGTGAGGATGTCCACGGCCTCCTTGGCGCGCTGGCTGACGGCGCCCAGGTCGAGCCGCACACGGGCACGCTCCTCCAGCGTCCACTGCGCGCCGGCGGCGGAGTGGGTGTCGACCAGGTCGGCCGCACGCCGGGCGTGGAACTCCGCCTCGTCGATCTTGGTGATGGCCTCGGCGACCTGAAGGTGCGTGATGGGAGCCTCGGCCTGGCTCTCGTAGGTGGTGTAGCTGATCTTCCGTCCCGGCAGCCGCTCGAAGAAGCTGTCCTTGGCGGCCCTGGCCAGTCCGACGGCGGGCGCGGAGACCGTGGCGCACGCGGTGGCCATGAACGGCGCCCTGAAGACGGGCGAGTCGGCGTTCGCCACCGACCGGTGCTGCCCTTGCAGGACCGGAACCATGGGCAGGACCCGCGGCTCGGGGACGAACACGTCACGGGCCACCGAGGTGACACTGCCGGAGCCGCGCAGGCCCGCCGTGTGCCAGTCGTCGATGATCTCCAGGTCCGTCATCGGAAGGGCCACCATGATCGGCTGGGGGCCCTCCGGCGTCAGCAGCACCGCCGCGTTGGTGTTCCAGGAACTGTGCAGCGCACCGGAGTTGAACGACCACTTGCCGTTCAGGAGCACGCCGCCCTCGGTCGGGACGGCGGTGGCGGTCGGGCTCAGGATCCCCGACACCCGCACCCCGGGCTCCGCGAAGATCTCGTCCTGGACCTCGTCCGGGAACAGGCCGGCCATCCAGGTGCTGATGGCGAACACCGAGGCGACCCACGCGGTCGACCCGTCGCCGCGGCCCAGCTCGGCCACCACGTCGACCACCGTGCGCATGTCGGACTCGTAGCCGCCGTAACGGGTGGGAACCCGCATCTTCAAAAGCCCGGAATCGGCCAGCGCGTCGATGGTTTCCTCCGGGAGGCGCCGGTTCTCCTCGCCCCAGGGCGCGTTCTTCTGCAGCAGCGGTACCAATTCCGCGGCACGGCCGACGAGTTCTTCCCTGGACGGAATGCTGTTCGACATCGGCGGGTTTCCTCCGGGATCAGACGACAGGGTGATCGACCTCGTCGAGGCTGGCATTCGCACCGGGCGCCCGCATCTCCCTGATTGCGGCGCGAGCCGGCGTGCCGTGCGGAACCGACAGGCGCAATCGGGAAGATGCACCCCTCGGCGGACGCGTGTGAGCCTGACCGGCATCCGGAATTCGACTCGCACCCGAAGGAGAGGCCCATGGCCGCCAACCCGTCGATGGACACCGGCGACACCGACGCTCTTCGCGCCATCCCGCAGCACATCGTCGAAGCCTGGGCGGATCACGACGCCGATCGGTTCGCCGAGGTATTCACCGACAACGCGACCCTGATCCTGCCCGGTGATGTCTTCCTGACCAGCCGCGAGGAAATCCGGACCTTCATGCGGAACGCCTTTTCCGGCCCGTTCAAGGGCACTCGGGTGACCGGCGAACCGCGATCCATCCGGCCGCTCGCCGGCTCCGTCGCCGTGCTCGTCACCCAGGGCGGCGTCCTCGCCCCCGGGGACACCGTGCCGACCGACGCCCGCGCGATCCGCGCGACCTGGGTGCTGGTCAAGGAGGGCGCCGACTGGCGCATCGCCTCCTACCAGAACACCCCCATAGCCGCCGCGTGACCCAGCCCGGCGGGAAACCGCGCGGGAGAAGGAGGTACCGGCGATGGGCCGCCCTGTAGGAGATCGCGCGATCGTGCTCGGCGGCAGCATGGCCGGGCTCCTGGCCGCCACCGTCCTGGCCGAGTCGTACACCGAGGTCCTGGTCGTCGACCGGGACGAACTGGACGGTGCCACCGAGGCACGGCGCGGCGTCCCGCACGGACGCCACGCACACGGTCTGGTCGCCCGCGGCCAGCAGATCTTCGAGGAACTCTTCCCCGGCCTGACCGAGGAACTGCGCACGGCCGGTGTCCGGCCCGGTGACTTCGGCAGCTCCATCCGCTGGTACTTCAACGGCCGCCGGCTCGCCACCGGCCACTCCGGACTGCTGTCGGTCCCCGCGACGCGCCCGGTACTGGAGTACCACGTCCGCCGCCGCGTCCAGGACATGCCCCAGATCACCTTCCTCGAACGGCACGACATCCTCGGCCTGGAGACCAGCGCCGACGGCCGCAAGGTCACCGGCGCCCGCGTCCAGCGCCAGGACGGCGGCGCTCCCGAGGTACTGCCGGCCGATCTCGTCATCGACGTCACCGGACGCGGCTCGCGCACCGGGACCTGGCTGGAACAGCTCGGCTACGAGCGCCCGGAAGAGACCAGGATCAAGATCGACCTGGCCTACACCACCCGCCACTTCAAGCTGGACACCGATCCGTTCGGCAAGGAACTGGCGATCATCCCGGTGGCGACCCCGTCCCATCCACGGGGCGCGTTCTTCTACCGGATACCCGGTGACGACGGCCAGGTACAGCTCTCGCTCACCGGCATCCTCGGCGACCACCCGCCCGCCGACCTCGACGGATTCCTCGCCTACACCAAGTCACTGCCCGTGCCGGACATCTACGAAGCCGTCCGCCGGGCCACACCGACCCTCGACTCGGGGACACACAAGTTCCCCGCCAGCATCCGGCGCCACTACGAGCGCCTGGCCCGCTTCCCCGAGAACTACCTGGTCATGGGCGACGCCGTGTGCAGCTTCAACCCCGTGTACGGGCAGGGGATGACGGTCGCCGCCCTCGAAGCACTCGTCCTTCGGAGCCAGCTGCGCTCCGGCGCGCCGGTGGACTTCCGGCGCTTCTTCCACGCCGTCGGCACGGTCGTCGACGCGCCCTGGGACTTCGCCGCCGGCGCCGACCTCGGCTACCGCGGGGTCGAGGGACGCCGCACCCCCCGGATCCGCCTGGCCAACGCCTACGTCAACCGGCTGCACCACGCCGCCACCCACGATGCCGAACTCACCTCGGCCTTCATCCGCGCGGCCGGGCTGATCGACCCGCCCGCCGCGCTGATGCGCCCCAGGACACTGCTGCGCGTCCTGCGGCACTCGCTGCGCCCGCCGACCGGTGCGGCCGCCACCGCCGAAACCGCGCCGGACCACGTCGCACGACGGCCCAGCTGAGAGGCACTGCCATGCGTCCCTTCCGTATCGACGTCCCCCAGGAAGACCTGGACGACCTCCAGCGCCGGCTCGCCGCCACCCGCTGGCCGCAGGAGCTGCCCGGCGTCGGCTGGCAGCGCGGGGTCCCGCTCGGCTACCTCAAGGAACTCGCCGAGTACTGGCGCACAGGCTTCAAGTGGCGCCAGGTCGAGGAACACCTCAACTCCTTCCCCCAGTTCCTCACCGACATCGACGGTGTGGACATCCACTTCCTGCACGTCCGCTCACCCGAGCCGGACGCCATGCCGCTGATCGTCAGCCACGGCTGGCCCGGCTCGGTGGCCGAGTTCCTCGACGTGATCGGCCCGCTGACCGACCCGCGAAGCCACGGCGGAGACCCCGCCGACGCCTTCCACCTGGTCATCCCCTCGCTGCCCGGCTACGGCTTCTCGGGCCGCCCCCGCGAGGCCGGCTGGGACACCGAGCGCATCGGCCGGGCCTGGGCCGAACTGATGCACCGCCTCGGCTACCGGCGCTACCTCGTCCAGGGCGGCGACTGGGGGACACCCATCTCGCTGCGCACCGCCCTGGCCGACCCCGAACACGTCGCCGGCGTCCACCTCAACATGCTCCCCACCATCCCGCCGCCCGATCCGGACGAGCCGGCCCGTCTGGACGCTGCCGACCTCGCCCGCCTTCAGTTCGCGGCCGACTTCGAGCAGGACGGCGCCGGGTGGCGAAAGATCCAGTCCACCCGCCCGCACACCCTCGCCTACGGCCTCACCGACTCCCCGGTCGGGCAACTGGCCTGGATCGTGGAGAAGTTCAGGGAGTGGACGGCGCCCGGGCAGGCCGCGGAGATCCCGGTGAGCCACGACTGGCTGCTGACCAACGTCTCGATCTACTGGTTCACCGCCTCCGCCGGTCCCAGTGCCCAGCTCTACTACGAGTCCAACCGGCTGGACGCCGACTTCCTGCGGACCTGGACCGGCCCCTGGCCGCTCGCCATGCCCGTCGGGGTGGCCGTCTTCCCCGACGACGCCGTCCGGCCGATCCGCCGCTGGGCGGAGCGGATCCTGCCGACCCTCACCCACTGGTCCGAATTCGACAAGGGCGGGCACTTCGCCGCCCTGGAACAGCCGGAGCTGTTCGTCGGCGACATCCGCGCGTTCGCACGTACGCGCCGCTGAGACCACGGCCCCACGGCCCCACCCCCCCCTTTTTTCCTGGGACAACACACCACCTTGAGCAGCCCGGCACCGCGGACCGGCACCGGGCGGAAATGAGACCGGCTTGACAGCCAAGGCAATCGTGCGCGCCCGAGGGGCCAGACGGATCGGACCAGGCCGGATCGCCCTGACAGGACTGGCCCTCCTGGGCACCCTGGTCGCATCGGCCTGCAACGGCCCGCAGAACGCGGGCCCGGCGGCGCCACCGGACCGGCCGGCCCACGCCGGCGAACGACCGGCCGACTGGCCCATCGCCAACGGCGATCTCCTCAACACCCGGGCCACCACCCGCACACCGATCAACTCCAAGAACGTCCGGGACCTCAAGGTGAAATGGCGGCTGCCGCTCCAAGGCAAGCCCACCTTCGCCGGCCTGATGGCCTCCAACCCGATCGTGGTGGGGGAGACGGTCTACCTCATCGACCTCAACTCCAACGTCTACGCGGTCGACAAGGAGACGGGCCAGGTCCGCTGGAAGCGGCAGTTCGACGACCCCAACGTCGGACCGAACGGCGTCGCGTACAGCAACGGCCTGATCCTGGGCACCACCTTCACCAGCGCCTACGCCCTGGACGCGCGGACCGGCCGGACCGTGTGGTCCAGGCAGCTGATCGAGGACAAGAAGGGCGGCATCGACGTCGCCCCCCAGGTCTACGGCAACACCGTCGTGGTCAGCACCGTCCCGTCGACCTTCGGACAGTACGTGCCGGGAACGATGGGCATCGTCTGGGCCCTCGACATCGCCACCGGCAAACCGAAGTGGAGCTTCAACACCGTCAAGGACGGCGACCTGTGGGGCCACCCGGAGATCAACTCCGGCGGCGGCCTCTGGTTCCCGCCCGCCATCGACAGCAAGGGCCGGATGTTCCTGGCCGTCGGCAACCCGGCGCCGATGCCCGGCACCCCCGAATACCCCAACGGCAGCAGCCGCCCGGGCCCGAACCTCTACACCAACTCCCTGGTGGCACTGGACGCCAAGACCGGGAAACTGCTCTGGTACCAGCAGGCCCTGCCGCATGACATACGCGACTACGACCTCCAGATCTCACCCATCATCACCACCGTCGCCCTGCACGGTGTGAAGACCGAGATCGTGATCGTGGCGGGCAAGATGGGCAAGGTCTTCGCCTACCGCTCCGACGACGGCAAGCCGCTGTGGACCCGCCCGCTCGGCATCCACCTCAACGACGTGGGCCCGCTGCCGGACACGCCGACCACCATCTACCCGGGCGTCCTGGGCGGGGTGGAGACACCGATGGCCGTCGCCGAGGGCCGGGTCTTCGTGCCCTGGGTCGACCTCCCGTCCGAGATGAGCTCCACCGGCGGCATGAGCTATCCGGGAACGGACGCGGGCCGCGGCGGACTCGCGGCACTCGACACCAAGACCGGCGAGGTCCGCTGGAAGCGCGACCTGCCGCAGATGCCGCTCGGCGCCGCCACCGTCGCCAACGACGTCGTCTTCACCTCCACCTACGACGGCCGGATCTTCGCCTTCCACACCCGCACCGGCAAGACCCTGTGGACCCAGACCACGCCGGCCGGCATCAACTCCTTCCCGGCCATCAGCGGCGACATGCTGCTGGTGGGCGCGGCTGTCGCCGGGAACGCGAAGGACGCGAAGACCGAACTCATCGCCTACTCCCTGGATCCCGGCAGCCCGCGCGACTGACGCCGCGACAGGACGCAGCCGGCCCGCCCGGGGGCGGACACCGGCCAGAGCGTGCCCGACCGGACAGCCCCGGACCGCATCACGGTCCGGGGCTGCGCCGCGCCCGGGGGGTCAGTCAGGGCAGCGCGGCGGTGTCCGCGTCCTCGGCCTCCCGCCGCCGGCCGGTGGGCGGGACGTGACGCAGCAAGGCGGTCACCAAGGCCGCCGCGGCCAGGAGCAGGACACCCGCGACGGCCACCACACCGTGCACCTGCGTGGCGAACGCCGCACGCGCCGCGCCCAGGAGCGCGTCGGCCGCCTGGGGCTCAAGCCCGTGGGCGGCCTCCACGGCGCGCCCGAGGGACTCCTCGGCCGCTGACACCGCAAGCGGGGGGAGCCCCGGCGGAAGATCGATCGCGCCCCGGTAGACCGCGGCGCCGAGGCTGCCGAGGGCCGCGATGCCCAGCGCGAAGCCGAGCTGTCCGCTGGTCTCGTTGAGAGCCGCGGCGGAACCGGCCTTCTCCGGCGGGGCGGAGCCGATCACCAGGCCCATACCGAGGGTGACCATCGGACCCGAGCCGAGGAAGACCAGGGCGAACCCGGTGATCAGCAGCGCCGGCCCCGAACCGGCCCGGATCTGGGTGATCAGTGCCATACCCAGGACGCAGACGAGCAGCCCGCAGCCGATGACGTACGCGGGACGCAGCCGCTGCCCGAGCCAGGGGGCCACGACGAACCCGACCGTGTTGGTGACGATCGCCGGCAGCATCCACAGACCCGCGCTCAAGGGGCTGCGGCCGTAGAGGAGTTGCAGCGACTGGGTGACGAAGTACATCACCGCACCGGTGAGCATGGTGCCGAGGAACATACTGAGCAGAGCGGCGCTGAACCGGCGCCTGGAGAACAGGGACAGGTCGAGCAGCGGGCCGGCCAGCCGGCGCTGACGGCGGGCGAACACGACGCCGAAGCCGACGCCGGCCAGCACCGCGACACCCGGCAGGACCCGCCAGCCCTGCGTGGCGATCTCCTTCATGCCCCAGACGGCCGGGAACACGGCGGCCACCGACACCACGACGCTGACCAGGTCGAGGCGACCGGCGCCGGCATCCCGGTACTCCGGCAGCAGCACCGGCCCCAAGACCAGCAGGAGAGCCAGGGCGGGCACGCCCAGGAGGAACGCCGAGCCCCACCAGAAACGGGCGAGCATCGCACCGCCCACCAGCGGGCCGAGGACGGCACCGACGGAGAAACACGCCCCCCAGATCCCGATCGCGGCACCGCGCTGCCGGGGATCTCGGAACATGACGGAGATCAAGGAGAGCGTGGACGGCGCGAGGGTCGCCCCGGCGACACCCATGAGGGCGCGCGCCGCGATCAGAGAGCCGGGACCGGTGGCGTAGGCCGCGCCGACGGACGCGACGCCGAAGGCGGCGGCGCCGATGAGCAGCAGCCTGCGCCGGCCGATCCGGTCGCCCAGCCTGCCCATGGTGATCAGCAGACTGGCGAGCACGAAAGGATAGATGTCGGTGATCCACAACTGCTGGCCACCGCTCGCACCCAGCTCGGAGGACAGCTGCGGCAGGGCGAGCAGCATGACGTACACGTCGATCGAGACCAGCAGGGTCGGCAGGGCCAGCACGGCCAGCCCGATCCACTGCCGCCCGCCGGCGCGCGGGGCCGAGGCGCCCGATGTCGCGGTGGCACTCATCACGGGTCCTTCCAGAAGGTCGACTCCCCGAGTCCACCGCCGGGTTCACGGCGCGCCGGACACGCTCACCCCTCCAGGCCCTGCAGACGCAGCAGCAGACCCGGAAGGTCGACCGCGCGCACGGCACCCGCAGGAGTCAGGTCGGGCCGCCAGTCGGGTTCGGAACACAGCACCACGGGCCCGTCGGACGGCGAGTCCGGCAGACGGCCGTGCGAGCCCCGCACACAGGACGGATCCAGCGGCACCGCGTTCATGGTGTAGCGCAGGCCGAGCCTCTTGCGCGCCAGACCCAGCGCCGCCTTCGCCTTGACCAGCCGGTCCGCCGGGTCGAAGAACAGCTCGGCCGGGTCGTAGCCCGGCTTGCGGTGGATCTCGACCGACCGGGCGAAGTCAGGGGCCCGGGCGTCGTCCAGCCAGTAGTAGTACGTGAACCAGGAGTCCGGCGCGGCCACCACCACCAGTTCACCGGAGCGCGGGTGGTCGATCCCGTACGCCGCCTGCTCCTCCCGGCCCAGGACCTCGGCCACCCCGTCAAGCCGCGTGAGCAGGTCACGCACCTTGGGCACATCGGCCTCGTCGGCGACGTACACATGCGCGGCCTGATGATCGGCGACGGCGAAGGCCCGCGAGACCCACGGATCCAGGTACTCCATCCCCGCCTGCTCGTACACCTCCAGCCAGCCGCCGCGGCGCAGCGCCCGGTTGATGTCCACCGGGCGGTCGACCGCGGTGATGCCGTACTCGCTGAGCGCGATCACGGCCGCGCCCTCCTGCTCGGCCTGCTCCAGCAGCGGCGCGAGCTCCGCGTCGACGGCCCTGGCGGCGGCCACGGCCTGCGGGGAGTCGGGGCCGAACCGCTGCAGGTCGTAGTCCAGATGCGGCACGTAGGCCAGCAGGAGTTCGGGGCGCTCGGTGCTCAGGATGCGGCGGGTCGCCGCGACGATCCACCGGGTGGAGGCCAGCCCGGCGGTCGGACCCCAGTACTGGAACAGCGGAAAAGGACCGAGTTCGTCGGTGAGCCGGTCGTGCAACGCCGGCGGCTGGGTGTAGAAGTCGGGCGATTTGCGGCCGTCGGCGTGGTAGACCGGGCGCGGCGTCACCAGCAGGTCGGTGGAGGCACCCATGGCGTACCACCAGCACACATTGGCCACCCGGTAGCCGGGGTACCGGGCGCGCGCGGTCTCCCACACGTTCGGGCCCCGCACCAGCCGGTTGTGCTGCCGCCAGAAGTGGACCTCGCCGAGCTCGCGGAAGTACCAGCCGTTGCCGACGATGCCGTGCCCGGCCGGCATCCGCCCGGTGAGCAGGGTCGACTGGACGCTGCAGGTGACAGCGGGCAGGACGGTGCTCAGCGGGGCGGATCCGCCCCGCTCGGCCAGCCGGGACAGGTTCGGCATCCACGACAGCAGACGCGGCGTCAGACCGACCACGTCCAGGACGAGCACCGGCTTCACCGCACACCTCTTTCGTCCAGCAACTCACGTTGCGCCCAGTCGAGTTCGGCGGCGATGCCGTGGACGGGGTCGGCGCCCCCGGGCAGCACCTGCCAGGTGTAGGTCTCCACCTCGATCACGGTCCGGTTTCCCACGGCCGCCACCGCCCGCCGCAGCACGTCGGTGGTGGCTCGCAGCGGACGCGCGGGTTCGGCGTGCAGCGGAATGTGGAAGTGCACCCGCCAGGCCCCTAGGCCGGGCAGCGTCTCCAGCGCCTCCGGGAGATCGTCGGCCCCCAGCACCCGCCCCTGCTCACCCACCTCCCTGACCTGGTGCAGGTAGCGGGGCTCGGCGTACTCGGCGAGCAGCCGGCGGGCGGCCGGGTCACGGGGATCATCGACATGCAGGGCCGCGGACGCCTGGACCTTGACGACCGCGAGCCCGGCCTCCTCGATGGCGGCGACGGCCTGCTCCGGCTCGGCGAAGGAGACGGCCAGATGAGCGGTGTCCAGGCAGATTCCGACGACCTCGGGATCCACCCGGGGCGCGAGCCAGCGCACCGCGTCCGCCACGGTGTCCAGGACACAGCCCGGCTCCGGCTCGACCGCGAGCCGAATCGGACGCCCCGCCCGCGCGGAGGCCTTGCGCAGCTCGGCGGCCGTCCACCGCAGCGCCGACTCGGCGGCCCGGTCGGCCTCGGCCGACCACGGATGGCGCCAGCCGAGCGGCAGCGTGGACAGGCTCGCGCCGTCCGCGTCCTCGGGCATCAGCCCGGCCAGCACATGCGCGCAGTCGGCCGTGTAACGGGCCCGGGCCGGATCGGTCCAGTCCGGCCGGTACACGGAGTGCTTGACGACCTTTTGGTGGAATCCCCCGTAGGGGAACGCGTTCAGGGTCAGTACCGACAGACCACGAGCGTCCAGTTCGGCGCGCAGGCGGCGCACCGCCGCCGGATCGGCGGCCAGTTCCGCCGCCGCCTCGGCCGCCAGCCACAGACCGAGTCCGAGCCGGTCCCACCCGAGCCGTTCACGCACCGGGACCGCGTGGGCGTCCAGCTGACGCAGAACACCGGCCACATCCTCGGCAGGATGGACATTGGTGCAGTAGCAGACCCGCGTCATGACTGGCCCCGCAGAACCGAATTGCCCTCGTGCAAAGCCCCCGCGGCGCCGGCCTCACGGCCTTGACCCAGGATCAGATGCCCGCTGCGCCGGTAGAACTCCACCGGGTTGTGCCACAGCACCCTGTCGACATCCGCGTCACCGAACCCGGCCTCCAGCATCGCCAGCCCGACCCGGTGCGTCGTGAGCGGGTCCGAACGACCCCAGTCCGCCGCCGAGTTGACCAGCATCCGCGCGGTGCCGTACTCCTTGAGCACGGCGACCATGCGGTGCTCGTCCATCTTGGTGTCGGGGTAGATGGAAAACCCCATCCAGCAGCCGGAGTCGGCGACCATCCGCACGGTCACCTCGTTGAGATGGTCCACCAGCACGGAACCCGGGTCGATACCGGACTCGCGCACCACATCCAGGCTCCGGCGCGTCCCCACCGCCTTGTCCCGGTGCGGAGTGTGCACCAGGACCGGCAGGGACCGCTCGACGGCGAGCGCCAACTGGCGGGTGAACGCCTCGTCCTCGGCCGGCGTCATCGAGTCGTAGCCGATCTCCCCGACCGCGACCACCCCGTTCTTTCCGAGATAACGCGGCAGCACGTCCAGCACCTCCGCGCAGCGCGGGTCGTTGGCCTCCTTCGGGTTCAGAGCGATCGCGCAGTGATGACTGATCCCGAACTGCGAGGCCCGGAACCGCTCCCAGCCGATCAGACCGTCGAAGTAGTCGACGAACGACGTCACCCCGGTGCGGGGCTGACCCAGCCAGAAGGCGGGCTCGACCACGGCCCGCACCCCGGCCGCGTACATGTTCTGGTAGTCGTCCGTGGTACGGGACGTCATGTGGATGTGCGGATCGAAAATCCTCATCGGGAACGCTCCTCTCCTCGCGACGGCACCGGGGCCGGCAGGACGGCGATATCGAGCAGCGCGCGCAGGTCAGGGCCGATCTCCCGCCCGGCCGCGCGCCGCTCCTCGGCCAGGTCGCGGGCCATCCGCAGCAGCTCGGCGTCGGTCCGGCGGGCCAGATCCGCCACCGCCATCAGCGGAATCCCGAGGAACAGGCACTTCAACACGCCCTGCCGCCACGCCGCCTGACCCAGATGCGCGGCGGCGAACGGACCCATCGCCGCCGCCACCAGCCGCGGGTCGTTGCTGCGCAGCCCGTCCCCGACAAGCTCCACACCGAGCCGCACCGACGACGCGGGCAGCACCGGCAGAGCGCGCAGCACCCCCCGCCGTTCGGCGTCGTCACCCTGCCGGTAGAGCCGCTCCGTCTCGCCGTCCAGCTCCGCCTCGGGCAGCACCTCCACCAGGACCGCGAGCAGCCGCGCCCGCGCCTTGTCCTCACCGGTACCGAAGACCAGCGCCTCGGGACCGGCGCCGCCCCCGACGGGCTCCGCCCCGATCAGCGCGTACTCCTCGTGAATGGCCAAGGGCCGTTCCCGGACGCGCCGCTCCGCGGCCGCGAGCAGATCGTCCATGATCACCGCTCCCCGATCGTCGACGACACCGTCGGCACCGTCGGCACCGACGGCACCGACGGCGCACCGTCCGGCATCGGCGCACCGCCCTGCCGGGGTCCCGTCCCTTCCCGGGCCCGACGCAGCGCCGCCAGCGCCCTCGCCGCGACCTGGGGCGCCGCGTGACTGTGCCGCGGCAGTTCGACGGCCGCGACGCCGCGATATCCGATCCGGTCCAGGGCCGCCAGCGTCCCGGCGAGATCGAGCTCGCCCTGCCCGAACTCGAGGTGCTCGTGCACGCCCGGCAGCATGTCGTCGAGCTGGACATTGAACAAAAGCCGCCCCGCCCGTACGACGCACGTCGCCGCGTCGACCGGTTCCACGGCGACGCAGTGCCCCACGTCCAGGGTGACGCCCAGCACCTCGGGCTCACCCAGCGCCCGGCGCAGCTCCAGCGCCTCGTCGAGCCGCTCGACGACCATGCCGGGCTCGGGCTCCAGAGCGAGCCGGACACCGCGCCGCTGCGCCTCGTCCACCACCGGCCCCAGATGATTGGTCAGCCGATCGCGGTTGGTCTGCCCGGACACCCCCGGTTCGCTCACCCCGGACCAGAACGACACGCACTCGGCGCCGAGTATCTGGGCGATCCGCACGGAGCGGAGCAGGAAGTCGATCCGCGGCCCGGCCGACTCCGACACCAGCGTGGGATGGTGCTTACGGGACGGATCGAGCAGATAACGCGCCCCCGTCTCCACCACACAGCGCAAGCCCAACGACGAGAGCAGCCCCGCGAGCCGCTCGGCGGCCCGGGCACGGCCGGGCGCGAACGGGTCGAGATGGTGATGGTCCAGGGTGAGACCGACCGCGGTGTACCCGAGATCGGCGATCACCCGCAGCGCGTCGTCCAGCCGGTGGTTCGCGAACCCGTTGGTGCCGTAACCCAGGTCGAAAGAGTTCATGTCGGACTCCGAACGGTCGACAGCCGGCGCACCAGCGGCCAGACACCCAGCACCAGCGCGGCGGCGGTGAACGACCCGGACCGCGCGGCCAGCCCCGCCTGCAGCGGCACCATGCCGTGGATCCCGGCCACCGTGGCGGCCCGGACGGCAGCCGGATCGGCCACGCCACCGGCCGCGGACCGTACGGGTGCCGCCGCCAGCTGAGCGCGCGCCGTCGTAGCCGCGTAGACCAGCGAACACAGGGCGGCCGCCGCCCCGCGCCGTGCGGAGGACACCCGCCCTGCGCAGGTCAGGGCAGTGGACAGCACCGTGGTGCTCAGCGCCACCCGCCCATCGGCCCGTCGCCCCCCGTGGACCTCGCCCCGGGCCAGCGCCGTCACCCCGAAGGTGTGCACCGCCAGAGCCAGCGCCGGTGTCCGCGCGGACGCCGCGCGAGCGGCTCCGGCACCGAGCAGGACGTCCAGACCGCGACAGGCCGCCATCCCCAGCGGCGCGGCCCGGGTCGGCTTGAGCACGGTGTCGTACGCCCAGATCGCCGCGGTCAGCGGAACCGCGACGTGCAGGGCGTCGGTGCCCCCGGCGAAGGCGGCCAGCGCGAGCCCGGCGCCACTGAGCCCGGCAGCCGCGGCCAAGGCCGCCCCCGGCGCGATCCGCCCCGACGGAAGGGGCCGCTCGGGGCGTTCGTCCGCGTCCACCGCACGATCGGACCAGTCGTTGAGGGCCATGCCCGACCAGTACAGCGCGACGGAGGCGAGCGGCAGCGCCAGCCGCCGCCCGCGCAGCGGTCGCCCGGCGGCCGCGGCCCCGGCCACCGCGTCACCCAGCACCGTGAGGGCGGCGGGGCCACGGACCAGCTCGATCCAGTCGCCCGGCCCGCCCCCGGGCCCCCGAGCACTCACCGGGCCACCGAGACGCGCCGCACCCAGCCCACCAGGTCCCGTTCCTGCTGGGCGAGCCGATGCTCATCGCTGCCGACCGGGTCCTTGAAGAAGAAACCCAGCGCACCCAGCGGCCCCGACACACCCGCCGCGTGCGCGCCCGCCGTGAGCCGCGCGAGATCGAGGACCAGCGGCGCCGCCAGCGCCGAGTCGTGGCCCTGCCAGGTCAGCTGGAGGCTCATCTGCGCGCCGAGGAACCCCTCGAAGGAGACGTGGTCCCAGGCCACCTTGCGCTCCCCGAGGTCGGGCACGTAGTCGATGTGCAGCGGCGCGTCGGCCTTGCCGCCGAGCAGCGCCTCCAGCCCGCGGGCCTTGGAGGCCAGCTTTCCCGCCGCACGGCCCTCCTGGCCGAGGTTCGCGCCGTCGCCGCCGCCGAGCAGGTTGGTCCCCGCCCACGACCTCACGTGCAGGGCGCGCGCGACGAACATCGGCGCCAGCGCGCTGCGCAGGAGCGTCTCACCGGTCTTGCCGTCACTGCCGGCGTAGGGCAGGTTCCGCCGCCTCGCCAGCTCGACGACGGCGGGAAGACCCAGACCGGGCGAGGGCGTGAAATCGACGTAGGGGCAGTCGGCGAAGAACGCCGCGTACGCCGCCAGCGCACTGGGCGGGAGCACCCGCTGCCCGGGAGAGGCCAGGGCGCGGTCGAGGGCGGCGAGGTCGGCGTGCTCGGGCAGCGGGTGGACGGGAGGCTCGGTACTGGAGACGTTGACGACGACGACCCGGTCCAGGCCGTGGGCGTGACGGAACGCCGTGATGTCGTGGGCCAGGTGTTCGACGGCTTCGATCTGGCGGTCGGGCCCGTCGACGCCGTCGTATCCGGGCCGGATCTCGCGGTCGGCCGCCTCGAGGTCGTCGGCGACCGCCGCCGGAAGCCAGGCCGGCAGCACACCGGCGGCGGCGAGGTCGTCCGCCCGCTTGCGCAGCGGGGTCCGGACGATGTCGTGGCCGCCGACCACCAGCTGGGACCAGCCGGGGAAGAGGGCCGGATCCAGGTCCAGGAGCTCACTGACGGAGCCGGTGGCCGGGGACAGCCCCGCCCTGAGCGCGGCGAGGCCGCAGATGGCGGTGGTGCCCACCGAGCCCCTGCCGCCGACCAGCCACAGACCGCTTCTGCCTTGCATCGTGCGACTCCCTTTCCCAACCAGGTGACAGATGGCGTGCCCCAGCCCCCGCGGGCCGGCTCAGCGGGCCGGCTCAGTCGGCGGAGGCGGCGGAGGCGGTGGGCCCGTCCCAGCCCTCCCAGCGCAGGAGCCGGCCGGTCCCCGCCTTGGCCTCGACACCGTGGTCGGTCATCTCGAACCGGCCGAAGTCCAGGACGTACAGGGCGGGATCACCGGGCGCGAACCCGACGTCGATCGGCCGGTGCAGCTCGGGCTCGCCTTGCAGGCCACGGGTGGACCAGTCGTCCGGGTCGACCATCAGCAGGTGCCGGCCGAGCTGCGGCCCGCCCGGCGGAAGCGTCATCGGGGCCTCGTCCCCGAACAGCGTGACCACGAGCTGTCCGGCGAACGGGGAACTGGGCGGGGCGACGGCGAACTTGGTCGCCGCGACGTGTGCCTCGAAGTCGAGCACGGCCTGCTCCGGGGGCGGCAGCCGGTCGTGACCGGCGAGCAGGAACGTCGGCTGGGGGCCGCGCTCGGGCGCGAACCGGGGGTCGGTCACCGGGATTCCGCCGATGAAGTCCGGCCAGCCGTACCAGGCTCCTTCGTGGATCTCGAGCAGCAGGTCGGGCGCGTTGCCGATGGGCCGGCTGCCCCGGTCGTCCGCTCCCTGGTCCACCGCGAGCAGCCGCCCGTCGGGAAGGAACCCGAGCCCGAAGGCGTTGCGGATGCCCCAGGCCACCAGTTCCAGGTTGCCGCCGTCGAGATCGCAGCGCATGACGGACGCGGTGCAGGGCAGTTCGGCCGCGATCCGCTGACCGGGTCGGGTGGCGGTGCCGAAGGGCGCGAACGCGCCGGTGACGGCCTGCGCGTCGGGTGTGCCGGACAGCGGGTCGCGGGTGGTGGCGTTGACGCCGGTCAGCTCGATGTCGAGCCCGGGAACGTCATAGGCGTGCGGGAGGCGGCCCAGCCAGCCGAGCTCGTAGGCGTCCAGTCCGATGATCCCCAGGTTGGACATCGCTCCCTGGGCGAAGTACAGCTTGCCGTCGGGGCCCGCCACCGCCATGTCGACGTGGTAATTGCCGGGGCCGGGCAGGCCGTCGACGATGACGGTGCGCTTCCCGTCGGGGCCGATCCGGGTGATCCGCCCGGCACCGCCCTCGGACACGTACAGGTGGTCCTGGTGCCACAGAAGCCCGGTCACGGGCGCGGCCAGCTGGTCGGCGACGAGCCGCCGGCCGGCGCCGTCCCTGCCCATCCGCCAGATCCGGCCGCCCGGCGCGGCGCCTGCGAACGGCAGGCCCGACTCGGCCAGATACACCCCGTGGTCGTTGTCGAAGGCCAGGCTGGTCGGGAAGTCCAGCCCGTCGGCCACTGCGGTCAGGGAAGACACGAAGGCTCCTTCAAAAGGGGTGCGCCCGGACGGTCGCCGCCGGAGGAACAGCGCGTCACGCGCACAGGGAAATGGCCATGGCGCCACCGGGGAACGCCCCGGCCCGGCGGATCGGACGCACCGGGGAGGGCGTCCGCCGGGCCGGGGCACCGGGTCAGGAGGCCGTCTCGTCCAGACCGGCCTTCGCGGCGGAGAAGAGCTCGGGCGCCACATCGTGGGCCATGGCCGTCGCCGACTGCCAGCCGACCTCGTGGGCGTTGCCGACGCCGCCGCACAGCAGCACGAACCGCTTGAACCCGGCCGACACCAGGGCGTCCAGCTTCGCCTTGACCGTCTCGGCCGATCCCACGAGGGCGAACGGATTCCTGAGGTAGGAGTCCGCCGGCGCTTCGAACACCCCTTGCACGCCGGTGTCGCCCTCCTTCGCCAGCATTTCCAGCGAGCTGTCGGTGAGATTGGCCCCGGCCAGCCGCGCCAAATGCCCGCCGGCGGCTTCCACGTGCGAAGCGAAACCATCGCGCACGATCTCGGCGGCTTCCTTGTCGGTGTCCGCGATAACGGTGAAGCAGCTCGCCGAAACATTCGACATGGACAATGCGTGCCCGTTTTCCTGGCCGATCTCGATATACCGGTGCAGGCGCGTGACCATCTCGTCCACACTGACCTTGGACATGCCGCCCGCGGACGGGTCGAGGTTCAGTCCCGTGAACACGTTCCATCCGCGGCGCGCCGCGGTGGCCAGGGACCCGTCCGTCTCCGCCGCCACCCACAGGGGCACGCGCCGCTGGACCGGCCGGGGCCACACGGTGACCCTCGCGGTCTCGATGTCCTGCGCGAAGGGCGCCAGCGCCGGCGTCAGATCGGCCTTCGGCACCGGGTGGTCGATCTGGTTGAGGACGCCGTCGACGAGATCGGCCGCGTGCTCGAAAGCGGCACGGTCGCCGCGCCGGCCGAGACCCACCTCGAGCCGGCCGCCGGAGAGCACGTCGATCATGGCGAACTGTTCGGCCAGGTGCAGCGGATTGTGCAGCAGGGCGAGGTTCACCCCCGACATGATCCGGGCCCTGGTCGTCCTCGCGGCGAGCGCCGCCAGCATGATGTTCGGATGCGTGACCAGCGAGGACGGGCCGAAATGCTCCGGCATGCTGAGACCGGCATAGCCAAGACGCTCCGCCTCGACGCAGTGGTCGAGATAGCTCTCATAAATCTGGGCCCCGAGCCCGGCGTCCCACTTCTCCGGGTCGCGCGATCCCGGGGGCGCGTAGGTGAGGTTGTCCCAGTAGATGAACTTGACGATTTCCGAGTCGTCGCCGATTTCGCTCATGCCTCGATGCCCCTCTGCTCGCAATCACCACCGCCTGGCTGTGCCTCAATTGAGGCAGGCGGTGGGGGAGCCGGGCATCTTCCATATTGCCAAGGCGCCGAGGCGCCATCGGATAAAGCACCGCGATCCCGAGCGAACCGGACCGCTCACCTTCGAAAAGCCCCGACAACGGCACGGTTCCCCGGCACCCGGACCCGGGTGCCGGGGAACCGTGCGTCAGGCCGCCGCCTCACCGCCTCCAGAACAGCAGGTGGGTGACCCCGCTGGAGCTCGGCACCGACTCCATGTGGAAGCGGTCGAGCAGCTCGTCGGGGCTCTTCCACAGCCGTTCGCCCCGACCGATGTCGACGGGCGCGACGGCGATGTGCATCGTGTCGACCAGGTCGGCCTCGATGAACTCGCGGATGGTGCTGACTCCGCCACCCAGATGCACGTCCCGGCCGGCCGCCGCCTCCTTCGCGCGCGCCAGCGCCTCGGCCGGTGTCGCGTCGAGGAAGTGGAAGGTGGTGTCGGCCAGGGTGAAGGACGGGCGTACGTGATGGGTGAGGACGAAGACCGGCGCGCGGAACGGCGGGGTGTCGCCCCACCATCCCTGCCACTCGTAGTCCTCCCAGGGGCCGCGCTGGGGGCCGAACTTGTTACGCCCCATGATCTCCGCCCCCATGTTGCGGGCATGGTCGCGCGTCAGGTAGTCGTCCAGGCCGCGCGTGCCGCCGGGGTCGGTGCGGTTCACCCAGCTGGCGGTGGCGCCGGCCCAGGAGAAGAGGGCGCTGGGGTCCGCGTGCCCGAAGGGCCGCTCCAGGCTCTGCCCCTCGCCGGCGCCGAACCCGTCACGCGACACGTTGAAACACTGCACCCTCAACAGCTGTGACCCGCCCCCTCCTTCAGGAGCCGACACCGGCCCGGCCACGTTCTCCGGCTCCGCGGCCGGCGAGGACGACAAGGAGGAAGGAAAGGCGCTCATAGTGCTCATACCGACATCAACGAGACGAAACCGATTCGGATGCGCTACGAGCGACGGAGTGGCGGAGCGGCGATCGCCAAGGGGGGCCAGGCATCCCGCGGGCCTCCGGCGGGGGAGTCGAGGCCCGCCGGGGGAGCGGTCCTGCCCGGTCGCCGGGCACGAGTCGGCCTTCGCGGGGATGGCGTGAAAGGCCTCACGCTTCGCCCGTCACCGGCTCCTCGTCACCGGCTCCCATATCGGGCCGTTCCGCACTCCGGCGCGTCCGATCCGGAATCCCCGCTACCTGCGGAATCGTCGAGTCCTGGAGAAACGGCCTGCGGCGCCCGGAGAGGTGAAGTCGCAGGCCGGCAGGCATGCCGTTGCTCCAGAGGCTCCGAATTACGCGGAACGCGGGCGTATCGTCGGACCTCGTCGCCGGCCCCTTTATCACCGGCTCTTTTCCGTCGGTGGGAGATCACCGCCTTCCGCTCATTTCTTGATCTAACGGACCGCCGGAGTAATCGCCCTACTCTATTGGCGGGAACCGTTGCGACCCATGCTGGCGGAGTGGAACGCATGGGGGACGGTAGTTCACCGACGGCCGTGGCCTCGGGGTCCGCACACGGCGGCCGGTGCTTGTCGGTCGTCGAGTGTGCGGGCGGCCCGGTCGCCTTGACCGTGCCGGGGCGGCCGGCAGTATCCGAGCCGCCCTCGAACCGCGCTCGGAGCAGCACTCGGTGGTGGGGCTCCGCACCCATGTCGTATTCGCGATCTTCCGCAGTGCCGGTGCTCGCCCTGTCCGTCGTCCCCGCGCCCACGGCCGCGGTGCCCGACACGACGGCCGCGACACCCGGCACGGCGGCCGCAAGGGGCACGACCAGCAGCAGACCAGCCCGTATCCCGCCGAACCGGAGGAACCCATGGACGGCGACACCCAGTCCTATGTGGTCGTACTCAACGACGAGGAGCAGTACTCGATCTGGCCCGCGGACCGCGACCTGCCTTCCGGTTGGCGCGGGGACGGTGTCAGCGGCTCCGAGGCGGAATGCCTGGCCCATATCAGCGAGGCCTGGACGGACATGCGCCCGCTGGGCCTGCGCCGGGCCGCGGAGTAAGCCAATCCAGCCACCCACCCTCAGCAGTGAAGGATGACGTGCGAGATGGTGCTCAATGAATTCCACGCCCGGGTGGCCGAGGCACCGGATGCGATCGCGGTGCAGGACGGTGACCTGAGGCTGACCTACCGAAGCCTTGCCGCGCACGCGTCCGCTCTGGCGGCCGACCTCACGAAGCGGGGGGTCGGCCCGGACAACGTCGTGGCCGTCTACGCCGACCGGTCGGCGGAACTGGTCGTCGCCGAGCTGGCCGTGCTGCTGGCGGGCGCGGCCTACCTGCCGCTGGACCCGGCCCACCCCGCCGCGCGGATCCGCCAACTGCTGGAGGCCTCCCGCGCCTCCGCGGTCCTCAGCACCGCGCCGCTGGTGTCCGGCGGGGCGCCGCTGGGCGACGACGTCCTGCTGGTCGACCTGACCGAGGAACCCTCCGGCGCGGCCCTCCCGCCGCCGCCCCGGCCCGACGGCGCCGCGCTGGCGTACGTGATCTACACCTCGGGTTCCACCGGCCGGCCCAAGGGCGTCGCGGTGACCCACGCGAGCCTGGCCAACCTGATGCACTGGCACCACAAGACCTACCGCACGCGGCGAGAGGACCGCTCGACCCTGCTGGCCAGCCCCGGGTTCGACGTGTCCGTCCAGGACATCTGGTTCACCCTGACCGCCGGCGCCACCCTGGTGGTGCCGCCCGCCGAGGTGCGCACCTCGCCGCCCGCGCTCGCCGCCTGGCTGGCCGACGAGCAGATCACCGTGACCTTCCTGCCCACCCCGCTGGCCGAGGCCGTCCTCGACGAGACCTGGCCGGCGCACACGGCGCTGCGCACCCTGCACACCGGCGGATCGGCGATGCAGCGCGGCGTGCCGGACGGGCTGCCGTTCACCGTGGTCAACCTCTACGGGCCGACCGAGGCCACGGTGAAGGTGACGGCCGGCGAGGTGCTGCCGGGAGGAATCGTGCCGCCGCCGATCGGCGTGCCCGTCGACGGCGTGCGCTGCTACGTGCTGGACGGACTCGACCCGGTGCCCGACGGCGAGGCCGGCGAGCTGTGCCTGGCCGGCGCGTGCGTGGCACGCGGATACCTGCACGACCCGGCCGGCACGGCAGCGGCCTTCGTGCCGGACATCGGCGCCCCCGGGCAGCGCATGTACCGCACCGGCGACAAGGTCCGCCGCCGCCCCGACGGGGTCTTCGAGTACATCGGCCGCTACGACGACCAGGCCAAGATCCGCGGGTTCCGCATCGAACCCGGCGAGGTCGCCACGGTCCTCAAGCAGCACCCCGGCGTCCGGGACGCCTTCGTGGCGGTCGAACACTCCGGCCGCCCCGACGCGCGCCTGGTCGGCTACGTGGTCACCGACGCCCCCACGGCCGAGCTGGTCGAGTTCGTCGAGGCCCGGCTGCCCGCCTACATGGTGCCGGCGGCGCTCGTCGTACTGCCCGCGCTGCCGCTGACACCCAACGGCAAGGTCGACCGCGCCGCGCTGCCCGCCCCCGACCGCACAGCGGCCGGCCTGGCCGACACCGCCGTGGCGCCGAGCACCCCGACCGAGGCGGCACTGGCGCGGATCGTGGCCGGACTGCTGGGCGGCACCGAGGTCGGCGTGCACGACGACTTCTTCGCCCTCGGCGGGAACTCGCTGCTCGTCGCGGGGCTCGCGGCCCGTATCACGGCGGAGCTGCACGCCGTGGTGAGCGTGCCCGAGCTGTTCGGCGCGCCCACCGTCGCCGCGCTCGCGGCGATCGTCGACCAGCGGGCCGCCGAGGCAAAGGACAGCGGCCGCGAAGTCGTCGCCCAGGCGATCGCACCGATCGCACCGCCGGTGCGCCGAGCCGACCGCGACCGGCCGATCCCGCTGTCCCTGCCGCAGGAGAGGGTCTGGTTCTTCGAGCAGCTCTCGCCCGGCAACCTGGCCTACAACTTCCAGGCCACGGTGTCCTTGCACGGCGAGGTGGACGTCGAGGCCCTGCACGCGGCGCTGGACGAGATCGTCCGCCGGCACGAGGTCCTGCGCACCGCCTTCGTCTCCGTCGACGGGGTGGGCTACCAGCGTCCGCTGGCGCAGGCCAAGGCGTCGCTGCGGGTGCTCGACGTCCCCGCCGAGCAGGCCGACGAGGTGGTCGCCGCGCAACTGCGCGAGCCGTTCGACCTGACCGCGCCGCCGCTGGCCCGCTGGGTCCTGCTGCGCCACGGGGACGGGCACAACACCTTCCTCCACGTCGAACACCACTTCGTCCACGACGGCTGGTCGCTGTCGGTGTTCTTGAACGAGTTGCGCGCCCTCTACCCGGCCTTCGCCGCCGGACAGCCCTCACCGCTGCCCGAACTGGCCGTCCAGTACGCGGACTACGCGATCTGGCAGCGGGACTGGATGCGCGGCGAGGTGCTGCGCGCGCACGTCGACCACTGGACCGCCCGGCTCGCCGGTGCCCCGGACACCCTGGAGCTGCCCGCCGACCGGCCGCGGCCGCCGGTGATGACCTTCCGCGGCAGGGCGCCGCGGATCCGGATCCCCGCCGAGCTGGCCCGAAAGCTGCGCGCCTTCAGCCGCGAGAACCGGGTGTCGCTGTTCTCCACCATGTACGCGGGCTTCGCGGCACTGCTGTACCGCTACACCGGGCAGCGGGACATGCTCGTCGGCACCGGGGCGGCGAACCGGAACGTGCCCGAGCTGGAGCCGCTGCTCGGCATGCTCGTCAACACGCTCGTCATGCGCACCGAGGTGTCGGCCGACCAGCCGTTCAGCGACCTGCTGGCGAACGTGAGGCAGAGCGTCGCCGAGACGCTGGCCTGGTCGGACACCCCGGTGGACGCGGTGATCGACGCGATCGACCCGGCCCGTGACCCCTCGCGCACCCCGCTGTTCCAGGTCATGTTCAGCTTCCACGACTCCGCGGTGCCCGACATCGACTTCGGCGGGCTCACCGGCAGGGTCACCGAACGCTCCAACAACTCGGCCAAGGCCGACCTCAACGTGATCGTGATCCCGCGCGCCGAGCAGCGCCTGGGCCGGGAGCCCCGCCCCGAGGACGACGACCTCGCCATGATCTGGGAGCACTCGGCCGACCTGTTCGACGAAGCCACCATGGAGCGGATGGTCACGCACTACCTGACCCTGCTCGCCGACGCCGTGGCCAGGCCGCAGACGCCGGTGGGCACCCTGCGCCTGCTGCCGGACGCGGAAGCCGACCAGCTCGAGAGCTGGGCCCGCGGGCCCGCAGCGGCCGACGCCCGACCGGTGACCGAGCTGATCGCGCGGCAGGTGCACACCAGGCCGGACGCCGTCGCGGTGCGCTGGCCCGACGGGCAGCTCAGCTACGGACAGCTGTGGCAGCGCGCCGGCCAACTGGCCCACCGGCTCCGCGAATCCGGCATCACCGCCGAGGAACCGGTGGCGGTGTACGCCGACCGTTCCCCCGAGCTGGTGGTCGGCGAACTCGCGGTGCTCATGGCCGGCGGATGCTACCTGCCCGTGGACCCCGGCTACCCGGCCGAGCGGATCGCGTTCATCCTGCAGGACGCCGGCGTGCGAAAGATCCTCACCACACCCGGGACGCGGCTGCAGCTGCCGGAGACCGCACAGAGCCTGAACGTCTTCGACCTGGACGCCGACCCCACCGACGAGCCCGTCCACGCCGACCAGCTCACCTCGGACCGGCTGGCGTACCTCATCTACACCTCGGGATCCACCGGCCGGCCCAAGGGCGTGGCACTGGAGCACCGGGGGCTCGCGAACCTGGTCGCCTGGCACCTGGCCGAGTACGCCCTCGAACCGGCGGACCGCACCACGCTGTTCGCGAGCCCCGGCTTCGACGCCTCGACGTGGGAGATCTGGCCCACCCTCGCGGCCGGCGCCACCTTGCACGTCGTCCCGTCGCACCTGCGCGCCGCGCCGGCGGAACTGGTGCGCTGGCTCGGCGACGAGAAGATCACCACGGCATTCCTGCCCACCCCCGTCGCCGCGGCCGCGCTCACCGAGCCGTGGCCGGCCGACACCGCGCTGCGCACGCTGCTGACCGGCGGCGACGTGCTGCCGGCAGCGCCCTCCGACGGGCTGCCGTTCCGGCTGTTCAACCACTACGGACCCACCGAGAACACCGTGGTGGCGACAGCGGGCCTCGTCCCGCCGAACCCCGAAGGACCGCGCCCGCCCATCGGCAGGCCGATCAGCGGGATCAACGCCCACGTCCTGGACGCCGAAGGACAGCCCGTGCCCACCGGCGTCCGCGGCGAACTGCACCTCGGCGGCACGGCGGTGGCCCGCGGCTACGTCAAGCGCCCGGAACTCACCGAGCAGAGCTTCCTCGCCGACCCGTTCGCCGACCAGCCCGGCGCACGCCTGTACCGCACCGGCGACCTGGTCCGCTGGCGCCCCGACGGGCAGCTGGAATTCCTCGGCCGCGCGGACGAACAGGTCAAGATCCGGGGCTTCCGGATCGAGCCCGAAGAAGTCGCGGCGACACTCAGGGAGCACCCGCACGTACGCGACGCCGTCGTCCTCGCCCGCGCGACCGCGGCCGGCGCCGAGGCCTCACTCACGGCGTACGCCTGCGCCGACGGCCCGGCCGAAGCCGCCCCCGAGGAGAAACTGCTGGCGTTCCTGCAGGACCGGCTGCCCGTGTACATGGTCCCGGACAAGATCGTGCTCCTCGACGCCCTGCCGCTCACCGAACACGGCAAGGTCGACCACGACGCCCTGGCCGCCCTCGCGCCGAGCACCCCGGCCGAACCCGAGGCGCGGCAGGCACCGCGAACCCCCACGGAGGAACGCGTCGCGCGACTCGCCTCGGCGCTGCTCCACGACCAGCCGTTGGGACGCGCGGACGACTTCTTCCGCGCCGGCGGCCACTCCCTGCTGGCGGCCCGCCTGGTCGCCCAGGTGAACGAGGCCTTCGGCGTCCAGGTGCCGATCTCCACGTTCCTCCAGCACCCCACCGTGGCCGGCCTCGCCGACGCCGTCACCGCCGCGACGGCAGCACCGGCAACAGGCCCCGCCCCCATCAGGCCGCGCACCCGCCGCACCGCCGTGCAGCCGCTGTCCGAAACCGCCCCGCCCGCGGACGGGAAAGACGAGTCGCACCTGCGCGACACGCAGGAAACCGAGGTGCAGCAGTGAGCGCAGCCATCGAACCGGGAGCCGGCGAGGAGGACGGTCCGGCCCCGCTGTCCTACGCGCAACAGCGACTGTGGTTCCTCGACCAGTTACAGCCGGGCAGCGCGGTCTACAACGTCCCCCTCGGCTACGACATCACCGGCCCGCTGCACCGCACGGCGCTCGAACAGGCGCTGACCGAAGTCGTACGGCGCCACGAGATCCTGCGCACCGCCTTCCGCTCCACCAGCGGCACCCCGCACCAGGTGGCCCTGCCGCCCACGCCCCTGACCATCCCCGTCATCGACCTGACCGCACCCGGCCGGACTCCCGACGAGGCGGCGCGGCTCGCCGACGAGGAAGCCGGCGCCCCGTTCGACCTGGTGGCCGGCCACGTCATCCGCGCCCGCCTGCTGCGCCTGGGCGAACAGCGGCACCGGCTGCTGCTCACCGTGCACCACCTCGCCTGTGACGCCGCGTCGGTCGCCACGCTCGGCAGGGAACTCGAAGTCCACTACCGGGCCGCCCTGACCGGCCGACAACGGCCCGAGCCCGACCTGCCCATGCAGTACGCCGACTACGCCGAATGGCAGCAGAGCACGCTGGCCGGGCCCGAACTCGACCGGCTGCTGGCCTACTGGACGGACAGGCTGGCCGGCCTGCCCGCCCAGCACCTGCCCACCGACCACGCCCGCCCCCCGGTACAGAGCCACCGCGGCGCCGCGCTCACCTTCGAACTGCCGCCGGCGGCGATCCAGCGGCTCGAGGAACTGGGCAGGACGGAAGGCGTCACCCTCTACAGCGTCCTGCTCGCCGCTTTCGCGGTGCTGCTGCGGGCACACGTCGGCGAGGACGAAGTCGTGGTCGGCACCCCCGTCTCCGGACGGGAACGGCCCGAACTGGCCGACCTCATCGGGTTCTTCACCAACACCCTGGTACTTCGCTGCGACCTCACCTCCCGCCCGACGTTCCGTGAACTGATCCAGCGGCTGTGGACGGAAGTCAAGGGAGCGCTCGCCCACCAGGACCTGCCCTTCGAGAAACTCGTCGAAGAGCTGCACCCCGACCGCGACCTCGCCCAGAACCCGCTGTTCCAGGTGCTGTTCAGCTACCGCCACGAAGAGCAGGGAGCGGGACTGCGCCTGGACGGCTGCCAGGTGCACCCGGTGCTGGGCGACACCGGCGCGGCCAGGTTCGACCTCACACTCAGCCTCACCCGCACCCCCGCCGGCGTGACGGGGCGCCTGGAATACAGCACGGACCTGTTCGAGACCGCCACCGCCGAACGGATCGCCCAGCGGTACGTCAACGTCATCACCGCCGCCGCCCACGCCCCCGACCGGCCCGTCGACGAACTGACGGTGCTGCCGGCGGACGAACTCGCCACCCTGACCGGCTGGCAGACCGGCACCCGGGCCGAGATCGCCGACGCCCTGGTGCACCAACTGCTGGCCGAGCGGGCGGCCGCGACACCCGACGCCATCGCCGTGGTCGCCGCCGACACCACCTTGACCTACCGCGAGCTCGACCGGCTCGCCGACCGCTTCGCCGGCCAGCTGCGCCGACTCGGCGTGGCGCCGGACGAGCCGGTCGGCGTCCACCTCGGCCGCACCTCCCTGCTGATGGTCACCCTGCTGGGGATCCTCAAAGCGGGTGCGGCCTACCTCCCGCTGGACCCCGGCTACCCGCGCGACCGACTGGCGTTCATGGTCGGCGACGCCGGCGTACGGCTGGTCGTGGCGGACTCCACATCCGCCGCGGCCGCCGGCCGGCTCGGCGCCGCCCACGTCGTGGTCCCCGACCTGACCGGGACACCGGACGGCCCGCCCGACAACCCGCCCCCGGCCATCACCGCCGACAACCTGGCGTACGTGATCTACACCTCCGGCTCCACCGGACAGCCCAAGGGCGTCATGGTCACCCACCGCAACGTGGCCAACCTCTTCGCCGGGATGAACGACGTCTTCGGCGCCGACGAGCCCAGCACCTGGCTCGCGGTCACCAGCGTCTCCTTCGACATCTCCGTGGTCGAACTGCTGTGGGCGCTGACGCACGGCCACCGGATCGTGCTGCGCGCCGAACCGCCCCTGCCGTCGGCCCAGGCCGCCGCGCAATCGGCCGCGTCGGCCCAGGCCCGCGCCCGCGACATCGACTTCAGCCTGCTCTACTTCGGCAGCGACTCCGAAGCCAGCTCGGCCGACCGCTACCGCCTGCTGCTCGAGGGCGCGAAGTTCGCCGACCGCAACGGCTTCACGGCCGTGTGGACCCCCGAACGCCACTTCCACCAGTTCGGCGGGCTGTACCCGAACCCCTCGGTGACGGCGGCGGCCGTCGCCGCGGTCACCGAGCGGGTCCAGGTGCGCGCGGGCAGCGTGGTGATGCCCCTGCACGACCCGCTGCGGGTGGCCGAGGAATGGTCCGCCGTGGACAACATCTCGGCCGGCCGGGTCGGCATCTCCCTCGCCTCCGGCTGGCACGCCAACGACTTCACGCTCGCACCGGACCGCTACGACAAGCGCAAGCAGCTGATGCTGGACGGCCTCGCCGAGGTCCGCAAGCTGTGGCGCGGCGAGAAGGTGCCGCGGCGCAACGGCGTCGGCGCCGAGGTCGAGGTCGGCGTGTTCCCCCGGCCCGTCCAACCGGAGCTGCCGGTGTGGCTGACCAGCGCCAAGCACCCGGAAACCTTCCGGATGGCGGGCGAGGCCGGCACCGGCGTGCTCACCCACCTGCTCGGGCACAGCCTGGAAGAGCTCGCCGAGAAGATCGCGCTGTACCGCAAGACCTGGCGCGAGCACGGCCACGGACCCGGGGACGGCCACGTGGCGGTCATGGTCCACACCTTCGTCGGCTCCGACCTCGACGAAGTGCGGGAGCTGGTCCGCGAGCCGATGAGCCGCTACCTGGAGACCTCCTTCGACCTGATCGCCTCGCTCGGCGCCACCACCGGAAGCGCCGAGGACTTCAAGGCACTGCCCCCCAGGGAACTGCGGGAACTGGTCGACCGGGCCTTCGACCGGTTCTTCGCCACCGCCAGCCTGCTCGGCACACCGCAGGTCTGCGCCGACATGGTGGACCGGATGAAGGCCGCCGGCGTCGACGAGGTCGCCTGCCTGATCGACTTCGGCGTCGAGGAGAAAGCGGCACTCGACGCCCTGACACACCTGACCACCGTCCGGGAGATCAGCGACGAGCGCAGGAACGCCGCGCTGGCAAAAGCCGAGGAACCGATCGCCGAACAACTGCGCGAGCACGCGGTGACCCACCTGCAGTGCACACCCTCACTGGCCCGCGCCCTGCTGGCCGACCCGGACACCCGCGCCCAACTGCCCCGCCTCGACCGGCTGCTGGTGGGCGGCGAAGCACTCCCCGCCGACCTGGCCCGCGAACTCGCCGACACCGTCGCAGGCACGGTCCACAACATGTACGGGCCCACCGAGGCCGCGGTCTGGGCCACGACCTCCCACATCCCCCCCGACGGCAGCCCGGTGACCATCGGGCGGCCCCTGGCGAACGTACGGGCCTACGTGGTCGACCGCGACACACGGCTGTGCCCGACGGGCGTACCCGGAGAACTGCTGCTCGGCGGGGACGGCGTGGTCCGCGGCTACCTCAACCGCACCGAGACGACCGCACAACGCTTCCCGCCCGACCCGTTCACCGACCGGCCCGGCGCACGCGTCTACCGAACGGGCGACCTGGCCCGCTGGACACCCGACGGCACACTCGAATTCCTCGGCCGAATCGACGACCAGGTCAAGCTCCACGGCCACCGCATCGAACTCGGCGAGATCGAGACGGCACTCGCCGAACACGCGGGAGTCCACTCGGCGGTCGCCGTCATCCGGGGCACCGGCGCGGAACAACGCATCACCGGCTACTACGTCCCGGCAACCGACCGGCCCACCACCGGTACCGAACTGCGCGCCTTCCTCGCCACACGCCTGCCCGGCTACATGCTGCCCAGCGCCCTCCACCCCATCGACGCGATGCCGTTGACCCCGAACAAGAAGGTCGACCGCAGGGCACTGCCCGACCTGTCGGACACGCGCCCCGAGGGCACCACGGCGTACGCGCCGCCGACGAACGCGACCGAACGGCTGGTCACCGACGTGTGGCGGGACGTCCTCGGCGTGGAACGGGTCGGCCTGGACGACAGCTTCTTCGCCCTCGGCGGGAACTCCCTGCTCGTGGTCGTGGCCAGGGCCCGCCTGCTCGAACACCGCGACAGCGGACTCTCCCTGGTGGACATGTTCCGCTACCCGTCCGCACGCGCACTCGCCGAAGCCATCGACCGCAAGCCGGCCGAAGGGCCCGACGAGGCGGTCGGCGCGGCCACCGCACGGGCAGCCGCCCGCCGCGGCGCCAAACAGGCCGCCGCGCGCCGCGCGGGCAGGACGGGGACATGAGCGTGCCAGTGAACTCTTCGACACGGCATCGAGCCGATGGGAGCCTTGGGTGAGTACCGGGACGGAAGACGCAATGGAGCCGATCGCGGTCGTCGGGCTCGCCGGACGGCTCCCAGGAGCCCCCACCATCGAGGCGTTCTGGCGCAACCAGCGCGACGGCGTCGAATCGGTCTCCCGATTCAGCACCCAGCAGCTGGCCGACGCCGGATGGCCGAAGGAGATGGTGGCCCACCCCGACTACGTGCCCGCCGCCGCGGTCATCGAGGACGCCGACCACTTCGACGCGGGATTCTTCGGGTACACCAAGGAACAAGCGGAGATCAGCGACCCCCAGCAGCGGATCTTCGCCGAATGCGTCTGGCACGCGCTGGAAGACACCGGACACGACCCGTCACGGTTCGACGGCGCCGTGGGCGTCTACGCCGGCTGCTTCGCCAACAAGTACCTGCCGCTCAACCTCCTGGCCAACGCGCGGTTCCGCGGATCGCTGTCGGCCTTCTCCGCCCGCCCCTACAACGACAAGGACTTCCTCGCGACCCGGGCGGCCTACCTGTGCGACCTGCGCGGCCCCGCGATGACCGTGCAGTCGGCATGCTCCACCTCGCTCGTCGCCATCCACCTCGCCTGCCAGGCACTGCTGGGCCACGAATGCGACATGGCACTGGCGGGAGGAGTGGCCCTGCCCATCCCGCTGATCGGCGGCTACCCGGTCGTCGCAGGCGGCATCTTCGCCCGTGACGGCCACTGCCGGCCCTTCGACGCCGCCTCCAGCGGAACCGTCCCCGGATACGGCGTCACGGTCGTGGCGCTGCGCAGGCTCAGCGACGCACTCGCCGACAACGACCACATCCGCGCACTCATCCTCGGCAGCGCGGTCAACAACGACGGCTCGGCGAAATTCGGATTCAACGCGCCGAGCATGCAGGCACAGGCCGAGGTGATCACCACCGCGCAGGCAGTCGCCGACGTGCCGCCGGAGAGCATCGGCTACATCGAGGCACACGGCACCGGCACCCCCCTCGGCGACCCGATCGAACTGGCCGGACTCACCCAGGCCTTCAACACCAGCGAACGCGGGTTCTGCGCGATCGGCTCGACCAAGGCCAACATCGGCCACCTGGACGCCGCCGCAGGAGCCGCGGGCTTCGCCAGGGCCGTACTGGCCCTCGAACACGGCGAGATCCCGCCCAGCATCAACTACGACACACCCAACCCGGCACTGCTGCTGGACCGCACACCGTTCTACGTCCCGACCACCGCCCGCCCCTGGCCACGCGGCACGACACCGCGACGCGCCGGCGTCAGCGCCTTCGCCGTCGGCGGCACCAACGCCCACGTGGTGCTCCAGGAAGCGCCGACACCACAGGCCGCCACGCCGAACGCACGCGACTGGCACCTGCTCGTACTGTCCGCGCGCAGCGGCAAAGCCCTCGCGGACGCGGCAAACAACCTCGCCGACCGCCTGGACCGCCCGGACGACCTCGACCTCGCCGACGTCGCCTACACCCTGCAGGCCGGCCGCCGCGCGTTCCCGCTCCGCCGACACCTGGTGTGCCGCGACCGGACCGAGGCGACAGCCGCCCTGCGAGCACTGGCACAGCCCGGCGCCGTGGACACCGCCGACGACGTGAAAGCCCGCCAGGTCGTCTTCACGTTCCCCGGCAGCGACTCCCACCGGCCGGACGCCGCCACGGCGATCTACCGCAGCGAACCGGAATTCGCCCAGGACGTGGACCGCTGCGCCGAACTGGCCCGTCCCCTGCTCGGCTACGACCTGCGCGGCCTGCTCTTCCCGTCCACCTGGGACGGCCCGCAGCCAGCACACGACGACCCGCGCGGCATACCGGCCGCGGCCTTCAGCCTGCAGTGGGCCCTCGCACGGCTATGGCAGTCATGGGGAGTACACCCCACCGCGATGATCGGCGAAGGCGACGGCGAGTACGTGGCAGCCTGCCTGGCCGGCGTGATCGACCTCGCCGACGCCATCGACGCCACCGCCGCCCGCGCCGAGATCCGCTCCCGCGCCGGGACGGACGGCCTGCTCGACGCGCACGCCTCCGAGTTCGCCGCCAAGGTGGCGCGCTACGCGCTCACGCCACCGACGCTGCCCTACATCTCCCAGGCGACCGGAACCTGGATCACCCCCCAGGACGCCGTCGACCCCGCCCACTGGGCCCGCCACCTCCGCGAGCCGGCCCCCATCGCCCACGGCCTGCGAGAACTGGCAGACGAGCCCGACCGGATCCTGCTGGAGATCGGACCCGGCAGCACGCTCACCGAAACCGCCGCCCGGCACGAGACGGCGAAGCAACTGGTGGCACTGCCCTCGCTGACACCCGCGCACGGGAGCCGATCCGACCTCGCCGCCCTGCTCGACACCGTCGGCAAGCTGTGGCAGGCCACCGTCACCATCGACTGGGACGCCTTCCGCGGCACATCGCGACCGCGGCGAGTGTCCCTGCCGGGCTACCCGTTCCAGCGCACCCGCTACTGGATCGGCCCCGACTCCGGCAGCTACCAACCACTCGGTCTGGAGGAGGCGTCATGGACGAGCCGCTCATAGCCATCGTCGGCGCGGGCGTCATGGGCACCGGGATCTCGACGCTCGTCGTCGGCCACGGCCTGCCCGTCGTACTGGTGGACATCGACGAGGGCGTACTGCAACGCGCCACCGCCGCGTCCGCCAACGGCCTGCGGCACGCACAGCTGACGGGCGCGCTGCCGGCCGGCAGCACCCCGGCGAAGCTGCGCACCACACTCTCGCTGGACGACGTCGCGGACGCCGCGGTGGTCATCGAGGCAGTCACCGAACTGCCCGAGAGGAAAGCGGACGTCCTCGCCGCCGTATCGGCACTCGTCCGGCCCGGCACCCCCCTGATCTCCAACACCTCCGGCATACCCATCGACGAAATGGCCGCGTGGGTGAAAAGCCCGGGCGACCTCATCGGAACGCACTTCATGAACCCCGCGTACCTGATCTCGATGGTCGAGGTGATCCGCGGCCCCCAGACCACGGACACCACCGTCGCATCGGTGCTCTCCCTGCTGACCCGAATCGGCCGACGGCCGGTGGTGGTCCGCGACGCGCCCGGCTTCGTCACCAGCCGGCTCCTGCACCCGATGATCAATGATGCCGCCCAGGTGGTCAGCGCCGGCACCGCCACCGTCGAGGACGTGGACACCCTCATGCAGGGCTGCCTCGGCCACCCGACGGGCCCGCTGCGCACTGCGGACCTGATCGGCATCGACAACCTCGTCGACGCCCTGGAGGCGCTGTACGCCCGCACCGGAGACGAGCGGTGCCGCCCCAGCGAGCTCCTTCTCGAAAAGGTCCGGCGAGGCGAACTCGGCCGAAAGAGCGGCCGCGGCTTCTACAACTACAAGGAGGCACAGTCATGACCCCGGAACAGCAGACCGAAAAGGCGCCCGTCGACGCCGACGCCGTCATCGACGAGATCACCCGGTTCGTGGCCGAGCAGACCCGGACCCGCCCCGAGGCGGACCAGGACCTCTTCGCCACCGGGCTCGCCAACTCCATGTTCGCCATGCAGCTGGTCGTGTTCCTGGAACGGGCCTACTCCGTGACCGTCGCCGGACCGGACCTGCAACTGTCCAACTTCCGCACGGTCAAGAGCATGGCCGCGCTCGTCGGCCGACTCCAGGCAGAGTCTGCCGCAGACAGCGATGTCTGACGCACTCCCCTCAGGACACGAGGACATCTGGCGTTTCGTCGGGGACAACGCCGGCGCATGGGACGTCGCCGGCGAGATCCCACGAACCGTCCTGAGCGAACTCGGTGCCGCCGGCCTGCTCTGTGCCGAAGTGCGAAAGCAATACGGCGGACTCGGCATGGGCAGCCAGGAGAACGGAAACCTCACCGCCCACGCCGGAAGCCTGTGCAGCTCCCTGCGCAGCGTGATGACCTCGCAGGGCATGGCGGCGTGGACGATACAACGCCTCGGCACCCGCGACCAGCGGGACGTGTTCCTGCCACAGCTGACCGCCGGCCGCCTCGCTGCCGTCGCCTTCAGCGAACCGGACGCCGGCAGCGACCTCGGCGCCATGACCACCGAACTGCGTTTCGACGACGACACGGTGATCATCGACGGCGGCAAGACGTGGATCACCGCCGCGGCCTACGCCGACCTGATCGTCGTCATCGCAAGGGCGGGCGACAACGCGGCGGCGGTCGTCGTACCGACGAACGCCGAGGGCGTACGGATCGAGAAGATCCCGCACCCGATCGGCTGCCGCGCGGCAGGACACGCGCAGGTGCGCCTGGACGGCGTACGCCTGCCGGCCGCGAACGTCCTCGGCGGCACCGGCCTGTCGCTGCCGTTCCTGGTGACCACCGCCCTGGCCTACGGCCGGATGTCGGTGGCATGGGGCTGCGTCGGCATGCTGCGCGGCTGCCTCGGCGCGGTGACCGAACACGCCAGATCACGACGGCAGTTCGGCAAACCGATCGCGGAGCACCAACTGGTCTCCCGCAGGATCGCCGAACTCTACGCCGCCGAACGGATCGCCACCGCGGTGTGCCGGCACGCCGGCGAGCAATGGGAGTCGGGTTCCCCGGACCTCGTGATCGCCACCGTTCTCGCCAAGCACGTCAGCGCGACCCAGGCCGTCCACGGGAGCGCGTCGGCCATGCAGATCATGGCCTCGGCGGGCGCGTCGGACGGCCACGTGGTCGCCCGCGCCTACCGGGACGCGAAGCTGATGGAGATCATCGAGGGCAGCAGCGAGATATGCCAGCTCGAACTCGCCCGACACGCACTGACGACCCGAAACAGCACACACCGGCAGGAGGAGGCGCAGTGAGCGGACCATTGCCACCCGACGAACCGACCACCACCGTCAAATGCGTCGTCTGGGACCTGGACAACACCCTGTGGAAAGGCACCCTCCTCGAGGGCGACGACGTGGCCATCGACGACCAGGTCCACCGGACCATCGTCGAGCTCGACTCCCGCGGCATCCTGCAGGCCGTCGCCAGCAAGAACGACCACGGCCCCGCCTGGCAGCGCCTTGAGGACCTCGGCGTCGCCGAGTACTTCGTCCTCGCCAGGATCGGGTGGGGCCCGAAGTCGTCGTCGGTACGGGAGATCGCCGACGAACTGAAGTTCGCCCCCCACACGATCGCCTTCGTCGACGACCAGCCTGCCGAACGCGCGGAGGTGGCCTTCCACCTGCCGCAGGTGCGCTGCTACCCGGCCGAGTCGGTGCCCGACCTGCTGACGCTGCCCGAGTTCACCCCGGCGACGGTGACGGTCGACTCGCGCCGCCGCCGCCAGATGTACCAGGCCAACGTACGGCGCCAGGCCGAGCAGGAGTCGTTCGACGGGCCGTCGCAGGAGTTCCTGCGCTCGCTGGACCTCGTGATGGAGATCCGCCGAGCCACCGACGACGACCTGTCCCGGATGGAGGAGCTGACACTGCGCACGAGCCAGATGAACGCGACCGGCGTCCACTACTCCGACGCCGACCTGCGCGCTCTCCTGGACGACACACGCCACGAGGTCCTCGCGGTGACGATGAGCGACCGCTTCGGATCGCACGGCGCGGTCGGCGTCGCGCTCGTGGAGACCGCTCCGGCGGCGTGGCACCTGAAGCTCCTGGCCACCTCGTGCCGGGTCGTGTCGTTCGGCGCCGGCGCCACCGTGCTGAACTGGCTGGTCAACGAGGCGGCGACAGCCGGCGCCCACCTGGTCGCGGACTTCCGGCCGACCGTACGCAACCGGGTCATGGAAGTCGCGTACCGGTTCGCCGGGTTCACCGACGAGCTCTGCGCATGCCTCGCCGAACTGCCGCCGCCGGACAGCGAGCGAACGCAGCGACTGCACATCACACCGGCACCGAGGCCGGCGCCCGACACGCTGCGCCTCACCGCCGTCCCCCTGACCACGACCTGACACACCGTCTCCTCCGGGGAGACATCGGCCTCGCCGTACGTCCCGAAAGCGGCTCTGCCCGCACCGGTGCACACGAGGCACAAACGCTCGCCGCCCCCGCTCGTCTGCGAGGGCGGCGAGCGTTTGCGTCGTGTCACCGACGCGAACCTCCCTGCATGCGGGGCGACTTCGGCAGCCCCATGCCGCGGCCTTCTCCGCCGCCACCTCGCCGACGACCACATCCCCGCAACGGCAACGCCAATGGCAACGCCAATGGCGACGGCGACGGCGGCGGCCGACTCGCGCCGCCACCGCCACCGCCGCCGTCCCACCGGCCACGACCCGATACGTCACTTCTTCCGGGCGAGTGTGATCCCGTCGGCCATCGTGAGCATCGAGACGTCCACGCGCGGATCGTCGCGCAGCGCCGCGTTGAGCGCCCGGACCGCGAGGGTGTCCGGGTCATGGCTGTCCGGGTCGATCACCCGGCCGAAGAAGAGCGTGTTGTCGATGACGATCAGCCCCTCCGGCCGGGTGAGGTGGAGCGCGGCCTCGTAGTACGTCCCGTAGTTGGCCTTGTCCGCGTCGATGAACACCAGGTCGAAACTCGCCCCGCCCCGCTCGTCCGCGAGGGCGGCGAGCGTCTGCGTCGCGTCTCCGATGCGCACGTCGATACGGTCGGCGACTCCGGCGCGCTGCCAGTAGTCGGCGCCGATCGCCGGCCACCGCCCATGGAGGTCAAGGGTGACGACCGTGCCGCCCGGGGGCAGCGCACGCGCCATGCACAACGTGCTGTAGCCGGTGAAGGTGCCGATCTCCAGCACCGATCCGGCACCGGACAGGCCGACGAGAAGCGCCAGCAGCTGGCCCTCCTCGGCCATCACCTGCATGGCCGAGCCGCCCGGCAACCCCGCGGTCTGCGCCCGCAGTTCGGCCAGGATCGGGTCCTCCCGCAGGGACACGGCGCGGACGTACTCGCGGATTTCCGGTGTTGCCACGATCTGGTCTGCCATGCCGGGGCTCACCGCCGCCTGGCGGTGCAGGAGAACGACAGCGGGATCGGGTCGCCCGGGATCCGCCAGTTGTGGTCTCCGTCGGGCACCATCAGCGGGAGCCGCTGCCGCGCGTCGTAGGGAACCTCGCGGATGCGCTCGATGGTCAGGCCGGCGCCGATGAGCGCGTTCACGACCTCGTCCACGCTCCACCGCCAGCCGTACAGGCTGTGCGTCTCCACCTCCACCTCGTCGGCGATCCGGTCGGCGTAGCTCGTGGACATCTCGTGGTGCACGTCCCGGGACTGGAACAGCGAGCGGGTCACCCGCAGTTCCCCGTCGACGTCGCTGAAGAGCGTGAGCATCGGGTGGATCTCCACCACCGTGAGGGTGCCGCCGGGCTTGACGAACTGCGCCGCCACCTGGGCCCAGCCGTTGATGTCGGGCAGGAACGACAGGGTGCCGTATCCGGTGAAAACCATGTCGAACTCGGCGTCGAGCACCTTCGGCAAGTCGTAGAGGTTCGCCTGGACGAAACTCGCGTCGAGGTCGAGTTGCCCGGCGAGCTCGCGAGCGATGTCGATCGCCTCGTCCGAGATGTCGGTGCCGGTGACCTTCGCGCCCATGCGGGCGAGGGAGAGCGAGTTGACGCCGATGTGACACTGCAGCTCCAGCAGGGACCGGCCGCGGACGTCGCCCAGCTCCTCCTGCTCCAGCTTGCGCAGCATGTTGTGCCCCTGCTTGAACCTTTCCACGTCGTAGTACGAGGACTGCATATGCGCCCGTGCGCGCAGATTGAAGCCTTCTCGGTTGGCCGATATCTTGTCGAGGTCGCTCATGGAGGTCATTGCTGGTTCCCTTCGGCGTGGATGGGCGGTTGTGGACGGTCGCCGACGACCAGCGGGGCCAGATCGCGGCGGCTGGTCACCTCGAGCTTCTGGTAGGCGCGGCCCAGGTAGTTGTCGACGGTGCGGGCGGACAGCCCCAGCCGGTGTCCGATGGCGGGGCTGGTGGATCCGTTGGCGGCCAGCAGCGCGACGTCCCGCTCGCGGCTGGTGAGTTGGACCAGCGGGGCGGTGAGCTGTAACAGCGGGGTCGTCGCGTTCCGACACGCGATGGCGCCGCGGGGCGCGGAGGTGTGCCGTAACGCGGCCGCGGCGGTGGCGGTCTCCGTGGCGAGCAGGTCCATCCCGAGTTCGGTGAACTTCGCCGTGGCGACGTCCAGCGCTCCGGGATCGGAGCGGGCCAGCGCGGCGGCGGCGCCGGCCATGGCCGGCACGACCGGCCCCGGCACCAGGTCGGCGAGCGCGGCGAGGCGGTGCCGTACGGCGTGGGGATTGCCGAGACGGGCCACGTCGTAGCTTGCCGTGGCTTCGACGGCGTACTGCCCCAGGGCCATGGCGATGTCGGCCGCGGACAGTGCCTGTCTGGCGGCGAGAGTGGTGTTCCCGTCGGCGGCCGTGGTCCACGCCTGGCTCAGGGTCGACCACGGGAGGAACAGACGGTTCTCGGGTGCCCGGTCGGCGAGCTGCCGGGTCTGTCGTGTGCCGGCCTGATCGCCGAACACGGCGAGCTCGGCCAGGCGCGGCGCCAGCATGAGGCGCGAGCTGCCGCCGTCGAGCAGGTGCGAAGCGGTCTTCGCGTCGGCGGTGGTGGTGGCCACGTCGGCGACCTGGCCGCGCAGCGCCAACCAGCCGTCGGCCACCGCGGTGTTTCCGGCGGCCACCTCGTCCCGGTAGCCGTTCTCGGCTATCCGGCACGCGTGCCGCACCTGGCCGGCCATCAGCAGAGCGAAGCAGTGCGCGTAGCCGATCTCGGCGAACCAGGGCCGGCCCGGGCCGGGCCGGTCGGCCGGGCTGGCCGCGACGACCACGGTGGTCACCGTCGGCCGGATCGCCCCGTCGGGCACGTGCCGGTCGCACGGCGCTTTCCCGTGTACGGCCGGTGCCGCGCGGGGACAGTCGTCCAGCAGCAGCAAGCTGGCCCAGTGCGCCTCGGCCGCCGGATTGCCGACGTCGTCCGGCCCCCGGTGCGCGGCCCCGGCTCTGCCCGATCCCCAGTAGGGGATGGCCGCCGCGGTCACTGCCCAGTGGGTGCAGTGCGCCGGCGGGGTGTTGCTTGGTGGCTGGTGAGAAGGCGGGTCGGCCACCGCGACGGTGCCTAATCGGTGTTCGGTCGCTTCGTTCGCCAGAGCCGTGCCGACGGCGTCGTTGCCGACGATCACGACGCCGGCTCGAGCCGCCGGTCTTGCCTTGGTAATTGACTGCACAACAAGTACCCCCCCGTGTGCTTGTAAAAGATTCTGTAAAGAAAACCCTTCGTGCTGAGCCCACTGCCCGGATCGGACCGTGCGTGAGTGGAAAACATTATGCTCGTCCGGTTTTCGGGGCGAAGCGAAGTGGCGTCACACTATTCGTGACGGCGTCCCGAGCTGATCTCTCAAGAACTGCATCCGACTCGGGAGCCCGAACCGCTACCGGTATTCGCGGAGCCCTTGCGATGTCGCCGGAAACCCCACCGGTTCCGGGTTGCACGACCGTGGTCCACGGGACGCGTCCTATACGTCGATCGCCTTTTCGACAGGGGTATCTCCACCGGTCACGACGTAGATTCGGCCGGCGGTGTCGGGCCGGTCGATGAGCGCCACGAGCACGGCGGCGACGTCTTCCCTGGCGACTTGGTCGAACCTGGCGTGCCGGGGCCCGACCCTGTTCCCGGCGGTGAGTTCGACGGTGCCGTCGCCGGCGGCGTCGGTGAGCACACCGGGCCGCAGCACCGTCCAGTCGAGCGTGTCCCGGGCGAAGATGTGTTGTTCGGCTGCGTGCTTGGCCCGCAGGTAGACGGCGTACCCGTCACCGATGCCGCGCTCGTCGGCGCAGCCCACGTTGATGGAGCTGACGTGCAGGAACCTTCGTACGCCGGCCTGTTCCGCCGCGTCCATGACGAGCACGACGGCGGCCCGGTCCATCTTGTCCCGGCGGGCGGCGGTGGCGCTGTTGCCCGAGCCGGCCGAGAAGACGACGGCGTCCGCGCCGACCAGGGCCGCGGCCACCTCGTCCACCGTCGCACGCTCGAGGTCGAGCACGACGGCCTCCCCGCCCGCCCTCCTGACGTCGTCGACGTGGCGGGGGTTGCGCACGATGCCCGCGACGGAGTCGCCGCGTTTTGCGAGGCGCCGGGTTAATCGCATGGCGATCTTGCCGTGGCCGCCGGCGATGACAATCTTCATTCGATACCCTTTTCCGGAATTCGTGCTTCGGGTTTCCCCGGATTCGGTGCTGCGGGAGTGTAACTACCCCGCCAAGTCTGCGCCGTGCCGAATGATCAGTGCCAGCGAATTGGCTCGGCCCGGTCATTGACGTGCAAGTTCCGACAAGCAAGTGATGCTATCGACCTGCCGGCCGCCATGGCGGCCTCAGGTACGTCGCTCGAATGATGAATGAGTCAAGCACCGGTCGCACCTATTGGTCAATCGTGGCCGCCCCATTCTCCCCGGAGTCGGAGTCGGAGTCGGAGTCGGAGTCGGGTTGGGGCCGGGCGGCGAGTGACCACAGATAGCTCAGCGGCTCGCCGTCGGGTTCGTCGGGGTACTCGGCGATCAGGTCCTGGATCCGGCGGTGGAGCGACTCCACGGACTCGGGCCGCAACCGCAGGACGCCCCGCTTGGAGCCGCGGCCGGAGTCCTTGCCCGCGGCTATCAGTTCGGTGCGGTGGGCGCCGAGCACGGCCAGGTCGACCTGCTGGGCCAGACCGGAGTCGTCGGGCGGGATGATCAGGCCCCGGGTGCGTGCGGTCGCGCGGTAGGGCCGCTGCAGTGCGCCGTGCTCGCCGGTGTTGACCGGTTCGGCGACCAGGAAGTCCGTCTTCACCAGGGCGCGGACGTGGCGCAGGGTGGTCGCGGGAGCGAGGTCGAGCTCGACCGACAACTCCTTGTTGGTGAACGCGCGATCCAGGCACAGCCGCAGGATGCGCCAGCGGACCGGGTGCCCGAGTGCTTTGAGATCTTCGATCGTCGCTTCCACATCCGGGACTGTACCTTGCCAAGCCGCCGCCGGTTTGCTTGACTGCCATCGATTTCATTCTGTGCAATCGGTTGGAGGGTCTGTGATCGAGCAGCTCCGAGACTGGGTGGATGCCCAGGACCTGGATGGTGAGCTGGCGGACTGGATCTCCCGGCCGAGCGTGAGCCGGACCGGTGAGGGCATGGCCGAGGCCGCGGCCCACGGTCTTCGGCTGTTACGGGCGTCGGGCCTGCGGGCGCGCGAGGTCGAGACCGGCGGCTGGCCCGCGCTGGTGGGGACGGCGGACGGGCCCGGGCCGCACGTGCTGATCTACGGTCACTACGACGTGCAGCCGACCGGACCGCTCGAACTGTGGACGACACCGCCGTTCGTCCCGTCGATCCGTGACGGCCGGATGTACGGGCGCGGCACGGGCGACAACAAGGGACAGCACCTCGCACAACTGCTGGGGCTGCGCGCCCTGCGGGACCTGACGGGCGGATTCCCCTGCCGCGTCACGGTGTTGCTCGACGGCGAGGAGGAGATCGGCAGCCCCAACCTGGCCGCGGCCCTACGCCAGGTCGGTCAGCCCGATCTGGTGATCTGGAGCGACGGGCCCGTGCACGACTCGGGCCGGTCGTGTGTGGTCCTCGGCGTGCGCGGAATCCTGATGTTCGAACTGCGTGCGCGAGGCGCGAGACGGCCGCTGCACTCGGGGAACTGGGGCGGAGTCGCGCCGAATCCGGCGTGGACACTGGTGCAGCTGCTGGCCACCATGCGGTCGGCGGACGGGACCGTGACCGTGCCCGGCTTCGCCGACGGCGTCGCACCGATGACCGATGGCCAGCTCGCCGCGCTGGCGGACCTTCCGGTGGACGTGGCCGGAACGCTCGAAGCGATCGGGGCGGCCGGCATGGAGCCGTCGGCCGGACTGGGATTCCACGAACGCCTGGCCAGTCCCACGCTGACCGTGAACTCGCTGAGCTGCGAGGACTCCGGCGACCACCGCGCGGTGATCCCCGACGTCGCCGTCGCCCGGTGCGAGGCCCGGCTGGTCGGCGGCCAGAGACCGGAGCAGGTCGCCGACGCCATCCGGCGCCACGTCGCGAGGTACGCCCCGGATGTCGAGTTCGTGCCCGGCGCGGCGATGGCACCCTCCACCACACTGCCCGAGTCCCCTTACACGGCAACGATCCTCCAGGCGGTCGAGGACGTGCTCGGGCAACGGCCGCTGCTGGTGCCCACACTCGGCGGAAGCCTGCCGATGGCCGTGCTCAGCGACGGGCTCTCATGCCCCTGTTACGGCGTGCCGTTGGCCAACGTCGACGAGGCCAACCACGCGCCCGACGAGAACTTCGAACTCGACCGGTTCCGCGGTGGGATCGTCACCGCGGCGACGATCCAGCTCGCACTGGCGGCGCACTCATGACCGTCTGGGGCGCCTGGCCCGCGCAGGATGGCTTCGCCTACGTCAGCGACGAGTCCGGCCGGCCGCAGCCGTGGTTCCAGACCTGGGCGGGGGAGCGGCGGATGCTCCCGGTCGACGGCGCGGTCACCCGGCTGGCGTGGCGGCCCGACGGGACACGCCTGCTCGTCGTGACGGACGTGACCGGCGGCCAGGACTACCGGCTGGCCGAACTCGATCCGCTCACCGGCGAAGTGGAGTGGATGGCGGCGGAACCCGGCGTCAGGCGCGAGATAGGCGTGCCGTATTCGAGCGGGAGCCAGCCGTACAGCCCGGACGGCCGCCTGCTCGCGTACGCGACCAGCGCGCGCGACGTCACCACTCTCGACGTCTACGTGCGGGACCTGACGACCGGCGACTCCAGGATGGTCATGGAGGGCGACGACCGGTACGTACCGATATGTTTCTCACCGGACTCCAGGCACCTGCTCGTCCTGAAATTCCATCAGAACACCGACCAGGACCTGTACGCCTGCGATCTCGCGACCGGCCAGACCCGGCACCTCACCCCGCACGAGGGCCCGGCGAAGTACCAGCCGGGCGGGTGGAACGAGGACGGGATCTACCTCTGCACCACCGAGGGCCGCGACCACCTCGGTGTCGCCCTGCTCGTGCCCGGCCGGCCGTTGAAGTGGATCGCCACGCCGGACGCCGACGTGGAGAACGTGATCGTGGGCCCGCAGATCGTCTGGGCCCTGCCCCGCGACCAGCACACCGTGCTGTGCACGTCGCAGAGCGCGGTCGAACTGCCCGGATTCGCCTCCCAGCCGTTCGGCTACGACGGCTTCGTGCCACGGTTCGCCGGAGACCGCCTGCTCGTACAGGTCGGCGCCGGTGACCGGGCGACCGAGTTCTCCTTGGTGGACCTGGCATCCGGTGAGGTGCGCCGGCTCACCGACTTCAGCGAGGGGCTGCCGGACGACCTCGTCGTGCCGGAAACGGTCTGGTTCACCGGAGCGGACGGGCTGGAGATATCCGGGCTGCTCTACCGCCCGCGTTCGACGACCGGTCCCGTCCCCGCGGTGCTGACCATCCACGGCGGTCCCGAGTGGGCCGCGCTGCCGGTCCACGATCCGATGATCCAGCGGCTGGTGCGAGCCGGATTCGCCGTGCTGGCGCCGAACGTGCGCGGGTCGACCGGACGGGGGCTGGCCTACCAGCGGCTGATCTACCGGGACTGGGGAGGCGGCGACCTGGCCGATTTCGACGCCGCCGCACAGTTCCTGCGGAGCCTGGACTGGGTGGACGGCGACCGGCTCGGTGTCCACGGGATGTCCTACGGCGGGTTCGCGGCGCTCAGCTGCCTGACGAGGCTGCCGCACCACTGGCGGGCCGGTGTCGTGATCTGCGGGCCGGCGGACCTCGAAATGGACGTCCGGGCCCTGCCGCCGACATGGAGCCGGCGGGTCGTGGAGTGGATCGGGGACGTCGACGACCCGGCGGATCTGGCGAGGCTGAAGGCGGCGAGTCCGCTGACCCACGCGGCCGACATCCAGGCGCCGCTGCTGCTGGCACACGCGGTAGGCGACACCACCGTCGTCATCAGCGGCACCGAGCAGCTGTACGAGACGCTGACCGACCTGGGCAAGACCGTGCGGTTCATCCGCCTCTCCCGCGGTCATCTCCCGGACGACCGAGACGAACGGGACGCACTCGACGCCGCCGTCGTGCAGTGGTTTCGCGACCACCTCGAGCCGTGCCCGAACGACGCGGAAAAGGCCACCGAACACCCATAGCCAACGTGTCCGAACCTCGGCTGAGGCACGGCACAAGCACCGAACCAGTCACCTGCGGCACCCGCTCGACCGGCAGGGGCACGACCGCCGAGGCGCTGTCGACCGCCACCGGCCCTGCGTACGCCCCGCGTTACCGACCACCACCCGAAAACCCGGAAGGGACAGGCACAGAGAATGCCTTCTGCAGTCGCCGGCGCCGAGGCGCCACCCCGCCGACGCCTCGGCTTGATCCTGGCACTGCTGGCTTTTGCCCAGTGCATCTACGCCATTGACTACAGCATCGTCTTCGTGGCGTTACCCGAGATCAGTACCAGCATCGGCTTCTCCGCACAGACCCTCCAGTGGGTCGTCAGCGCCTACGCCGTCGCCTTCGGCGGCTTCCTGCTGCTCGGCGGCCGTGCGGCAGACCTGTTCGGACGCCGCCGGATGTTCACCTTCGGCCTGTTCCTGTACGCGGCTTCCTCGCTCGCCGGAGGGCTCGCGGACGACCCGACGACCTTGATCATCGCGCGTGCGGTGCAGGGCATCGGCGGCGCTTTCCTCGCCCCCGCAACGCTTTCCCTGGTCACCACGACCTTCGCCGAAGGCCCTGAGCGCAACCGCGCACTGGCGATCTGGGGCGGCGCCGGCGGCAGCGGCATGATCCTCGGTTCGCTGCTCGGCGGCGTGCTGACGGGCTCGTTCGGCTGGGCATCGATCTTCTTCGCCAACGTCCCGCTCGCCGGCGGTGCCATGCTGCTCGCGTTCGCCATCATCCCCAAGGACACCGACCAGGCAGCCTCCGGGCGCAAGTTCGACCTGTCCGGTGCGCTGACCGCGACCGTCGGTTCGACGCTGCTGGTGTTCACCCTCGTCCAGGGACCGGTGTCGGGCTGGACCTCGCCGACGATCCTGATCACCGCGGCCATCGCGATGGCCGTGCTCGCCGCGTTCTTCACCATCGAGGGCCGCGGCCGCGACCCGCTGCTACCGCTCCGCCTGTTCCGCAACCGCAACCTGAGCACCGGCACCGTCGTCACCTTCATCTTCATGGGGACGTTCGGCGCGCTGCCCTACTTCTTCACCGTCTACTTCCAGAGCGTGCACGGCTACTCCGCGACGAAGAGCGGTATCGCCTTCCTCCTGCCGTGCGTAGGGGTGCTCATCGGCAACCTCTCCGGCGGGAAGCTGGCCACCCGCTTCGGAGTGCGTGCCACGCTGATCGGCGCGCTCCTCATGGGTCTCGTCGGTACCGTGCTCTTCGCCTTCTCCGTCTCGCCGACCGGTTCGTACCTGCAACTGGTACCGGGCGTGCTCATCCTCAGTCTCGGCCAGGGCACCGTCTTCACCGCGATGTACGCGGCGGCGACCACCGGGGTCGCGGCAGAGGACCAGGGCATCGCCTCGGGTGTCGCATCGACCGGCCAGCAGGTCGGCGCCGCGGTCGGCCTCGCCCTCCTGGTGGCGGTCGCCAACTCCGGCCACGAAGGACTCACCGGCGAGGCGCTGCGCGTCGCCACCGCCGACGGCGTGCGCTCCGCCATGTGGGCCACCGTGGCCGGCATCGTCGTGCTCGTGCTGGTCGTGCTGAACTTCAGGCGAACCCCGGCGGTCCCGGCCGCCAAGGAGCCCGAGAAGAAGGACGGCGTGACATCCGCCGTCTGACCTCCCGACATGAATAAGTAAAAGGTGATTCCACTTCGTGTTCATTGCGCACGGGTGGAATCACCTCTTTATACGGAGCCGCTTGCCCCGGTGACACCCCCACGTACCCGAAAGAGAAGGAGGCGCAACCCCAGTGCACTCGATCGTGAACGTGGTCGGTGTCGGCGGTTCGAGCCGGCCCGGATCAACCGCCGAGCAGGCCCTGCGGGTAGTACTGGACGCGGCGCAACAACGCGGCGCATCAGTGCAACTGATCAGCGGCCCCGCACTGGCCATGCCGCTGTACGACCCCCGGCACGGCGCCACCGCACCGCAGGCCCGACGGCTCCTGTCCGCCATAGCCGGCGCCGACGGCCTCGTACTCGCCAGCCCCGCCTACCACGGCGGAATCTCCGGCCTGGTGAAGAACGCCCTCGACCACGTCGAGGAACTACGCGAGGACACCCGGCCCTACTTCAGCGAGCGGGCCGTCGGATGCGTCGCGGTCGCCAGCGGCTGGCAGGGCGCCGTCTCCACACTGGCCGCGCTGCGCGACGTGACCCACGCGCTGCGCGGCTGGCCCACACCACTGGGCGCCGCGATCAACACGTCAACGGCACGCTTCTCACCCGCCGGAGACTGCAAGGACCCCCACGTCCAAGGACAACTGGAAGACATAGCGGAGCAGGTCGTCGAGTTCGCCACCATGCGCGCCCTCGCGATGTCCAGGACGGAAAGCGCCCGGTGACCGCTGACCGCCGTCACCACCGGCGCCTCCGGCCCGCTGACGACGCCCTGGACCAGGAGGTCTCCGAGCCGTCCGAACTCGCCGAACTGTGGGGCGAAGCCGCGGACGGCCCGAAATGACGCCAAGACGTCACCCGCCTCCACGACGTCCTCGGGCCCTCCGATCCCGCCACAAGAGGAAGCCGGACTACGCCTCCGACAGCCGTGCCATGTCGGAGACCGGTCCGAGATGGCCGAGCTTGTCGGGGTTGGATACGGAGTGGATCGCCCGAATCACACCGTCGACGATGTCGAGCTCGACCACGTTGACCACACGGCCCTCAGGGTCGTACGTCACGGCGCCCGGGCGGCTGTTGACCCAGGCCGCACGGAGGTCGGCACCCAGGCTCCGGATCCGGCGGAACCCACCGACGAGCAGCTGCCCGACGCGCTGCGGCTCGGCCACCGGATACCTGGTCGCGCGCGCCTTGCCGCCGCCGTCCCCGTAGTACACGACATCGGGCGCGAGCATGCCGAGCAGCGCGTCCAGGTCACCGCCCTCGGCCGCCTCGAAGAACCTGCGGGCGAGTCCCTCGCCCTCGGCCCGCTGCGCGGGAGGCGGCGCGTTGTCCGCGTCCGGCCCGGCCGCGGCGATGCGCTTCTTGGCGCGGGCGAAGATCTGGCGGCAGTTCGCCTCCGACTTCCCGGTGGTCCTCGCCACGTCCGGGTAGTCGTACGCGAAAACCTCGCGCAGCACGAACACCGCCCGTTCCACCGGTGAGAGCACCTCCAGCAATACGAGGAAGGCCATGGACAGCGAGTCGGCCAGCTCGGCGTGCTCGACCGGTCCCGGCCGGTCGTCGGTCACGACGACCGGTTCGGGCAGCCAGTTCCCCACGTAAGTCTCCCGCCGTACCCGTGCCGAGCTCAGGTGGTTGATCCCCAACCGCGTCACGGCCGTGGTCAGGTACGCCTTCGGTGCGGAGATCGCGGTACCCGCCTGGTGCGCCCGGGTCAGGCCGAGGAAGGCGTCCTGGACGAGGTCCTCGGCGTCGCCCACCGACCCGGTCATCCCGTAGGCGATGGAGAACATCAGCGGTCGGTAGCCGGCTACGTCCGTCACATCTGTTGTTCCCGACATGGGACCCCCTCCTTCGACTCGCGGCGGCGATGCCCAGTCCGAGCGCGCCGCCCCGCCTGCTCATTCCAAGATCCACAGGACGCCCAGAGGGTATCCGAGGGGTCTCGGTCGGCCGCCGTCGGACCGTCGCCGGACCGTCGCCGTGCGACGGAGAGACGCACGTCACATCGGCCCCTGTCACAGGCTGCCGGGGTGCCCTGTCTTAGAGGGAGACAGCGAACAACGGGAACAAGGAGTGCACGATGAACGCTCGACTGAACTTCATGACCAGCCCCGTCGCCGCCAAGGCCATGAAGCACATCGTCGCCGCGAGCAGGGCACTCGCGGAGTCGACCGTTCCGGCTTCCACCCGGGAACTGGTGATGCTCCGCGCCAGCCAGATCAACGGCTGCGCCGGATGCATCGACATGCACACCAAGGACGCCGCGCACGCCGGTGAGAGCGCGGTACGACTCAACCTGGTCGTGGCCTGGCGGGAGGCCACGGTGTTCACCGACGCCGAACGCGCCGCCCTGGAGCTGACCGAAGAGGGCACCCGTATCGCCGACGCGGCCGGCGGGGTCTCGGACGCCGTCTGGGCGAACGCGGCCAAGTACTACGACGACGACCAGCTCGCCGACCTGGTCGCCCAGATCGCCATCATCAACGCCTTCAACCGCGGAAACGTCATGATCCAGCAGCCCGCGGGCGACTACCAGCCCGGCCAGCACGGCTGACCAGCCGCCCGCCCCCCGGCTCCCCGAGCCGACACCACGCAAGGACACATCCCATGAACCTCGCCCTGTGGATCGTCACCGGACTGCTCGCCGCCGCCTACCTGCTCGGCGGCGCCTTCAAGGTGATCACACCGAAGGAGAAGATCGCCGCGAGCGGCCCCAGTGCCCGCTGGACCGACGACTTCAGCGCCGGCGGCATCAAAACCATCGGAGCCCTCGAGGTGCTGGCCGCGGCGGGCCTGGTCCTGCCCGCCCTGCTCGGCACAGCGCCGATTCTGGTCCCGCTGGCGGCTCTCGGCCTGGTGCTGATGATGGCCGGCGCGGCGATCACCCGCCTACGGCGTCACGAGACCACATTCATGGTGGTGGACCTGGCCTACCTCGCCCTGGCCGCCTTCGTGGTGTGGGGCCGCTTCGGCCCCGAGTCCTTCACCGCCTGACCGGGGCATGGTCCGGCTACCCCGCTGCGATCAGCCGGTGCGCGCAGCGGGGCCGATCGGAATCGAGGACAGCACGGCGAAACGCAAGTCAGGAAGCCTGCACGGGCGTTCATGCCGAGCGCGCCTGCGCGACTGAACTTGTGTGAGTTACGCACGGGAGGGCCGTGCGGGAGCGGATCCGGCTGCAGGCCGTGAAACGCCTGCGGCGTCGACTCCGTCGACGAACGGCTGAAGGAGCGCACAGAAGTCCGCGACAGAGCCATCTCGCTGACGTCGTTCCGCGCCCAGCTGAAGGCCATCCGCCGATGGGGCCTCCAGCCGCCGGCCGACCTGTCCCGCATCGGACCGGCCGGTCCTGGTGCCAACGGGGAGAGCGACCGGATGGTGCCCAGCGAGAACACACTCGACCTGGCCGGCAGCGCACGCGACTCAACTCGTCACCTGCCGCTCCCCGGTTGCTCACAAGCGATGGCGAGCTCAAGCGGTCAGCGCATCACCGCTGTTCAGGAGGCGTGCTACACGGGCCGGTAGTGCTCGCCGAAGAGTCGTGCGACGAGTTCGCCTCGGCTGGAGACCTCTGCCTTGCCGAAGACGGCCTTGAGATGGTCGCGCACGGTGTGCGGGGAGATGAACAGTGTCGCGGCGATCTCGGTGGTGGGCAGCCCGCGCGTGACGAGCTGGGTGATCTCCAGCTCGCGCGGCGTCAGGCCGTACGCCTCGGCGATGAGGACCGCCCGGTCGGTGGCGGCCGCCGGCTCGATGACGAGTGCCACGGGACCGGGTTTCCCAGCGGGGCCGCTGAGACAGGAGGCGTGGCAGGTCAACCAGCGGCCGTCAACCGTTCGGATGCGCGTCCTCGCGCCGCCTGCCCGGTCGCGGCCCCGGGCGATCGCCCGGGCCTGCAGCGCGGTGGCGACCACCCAGATCGGCAGCCTCAGGCCCAACTGCGAGGGGATGGAGGGACCTTCAGGGAGCTGGAAGAGATGCTGCCGCGCCTCTTCGTTGATCGACGTCGGCTCGCCGGAAGGATCGAAGAGCACCAGTCCGGGCGCGGGTGCGCCGGTTCCGCCGCCGGACGCGGACGGGCGGGCGAACCGGCGCACCCGCGCGGCCAGCGGACCGGACAGACCGGCGAGCAGCCTCGTCTCGGCCGGGCCGAACGGGGCGCCACCGCTCATACGGAACAGACTCACCACGGCCCACGGCCGGTCGCCGACCCGCAGCACGGCCCGCAGCTCGTCGTCCACGCCCTGACTCCCGAGGAGCCGGCGGAAGCGCGCGCTGCGCGCGGGCAGGTCGCCGGTGGCCGCGCGCAGACCGGCCACCGGGACGGCGGCGCGGGCAAGGTCCCGAAACGGCAGGACGTTCTCCTCCAGGAGTTCGCTTTCCCAGTACTCGGCGCAGCCCTCGCCGGAGCCGAGGTTCTCCACCAGCATCGGCGCGGTGATGAGACCGGTTTCCGGGTCGGTGGCCGCCCATACGGCCGAGTCGAACGGAATGACCCGTCGCAGCCTGGCGGACGTCCGGCTGAAGAGTTCGCGTGTGTCGGTGACCCGATCCGCACCCGACAGCACCTCGGCGTGAGCTGACAACGCCTCGGCGTGGCGGCGCGCATCGGACATGGACATCCCTCCCGTGGTCTGGACGCAGGCCAGCCTGCCCGCCCTCCCGTCCTGCGCCAACCCCCCGTTTGAGGGGGTTATTTCCGGCCGGTCACCCCTCGCGGGGGATGGGGCTCGGCACCGCGGACGGCGAGTCTCGATGAGGCCGCGGCTCCTTCCAGCGGCGGCCCGGAACGTGAAGGGAACGAAGAACATGGACATCGCAATCGTCGGAGCGGGTGCTGCCGCGGTCGGTCTGCTGGACAGCCTGGCGGCCACCGCCGACAGCCCCGGGGCCATCACGGTGTTCGAGCCGTCCCCGCACCTTTGGCGAGGCCGCCCGTACGGCCCTGACCTGAACACGGTGCTCGTCAACGCACCACCGGCCATCATGTCGATCCGCCACCCGGACTTCGGCCACTACGCGGCCTGGCTGGGCACACGCGGCCCGGCTCACCTCGACGAACAGCTGGGCCGGCCGCTGGTTCCGCGCGCGCTCTACGGCGAGTACCTGGCACACACCGCGGAGACGGCGTTGGCCACCCTGCGCGAAGCCGGCTGGCGGGTGAGGGTCGTCACCGCCCGCGTCATCGGGGTAGCCCGGTCCGGGAGCAACTGGTCGCTGCGCACCGAGGACGGACGTGGACACGAGGCCGACCACGTGGCCCTGTGCGTGGGCGGGGGGACGCCGCAAGACCCCTACGGTCTCGCCGGCGCCTCCGGCTTCGTGGACGATCCGTACCCGCTGGCACACACACTCGACCAGGTCGCGGCCGGCAGCGACGTCGCCGTCATCGGCAGCGGTCTGACCGCGGTCGACATCGTCGTGTCGCTCGCCGCGCGCGGGCACACCGGGCCGATCACGCTGCTGTCCCGCAGCGGTGTGCTGCCCCACGTCTGGCAGCGCCCGGCCGAGCACCGCCCCCAGCATGTGACCGCCGAGCGGGTCGCGATGCTGCACCGGCAGCACGGTGCCGTCACCCTCGAGGACCTCATCCGGCTCCTGCGAGCCGAACTGGCCGAGACGGGAGAGGACTTCGCAGCCTTCGTGGCCGAACTGCTGGCGACCACAACCGAAGATCCGGTCCGGCGCTTGCGAGCACAACTGGACGCTGTCGACGACTCCAGGATCGGCCGCCGGGTCCTCCAGGAAACAGCGCACAGCGTCGGCCCGTACGCGTGGCGGCTGCTGCCCCAGCCCGACCGTCTGCGGCTGCAGCGCCACTTCCGCACGGCGACGAGCGTGGCCTCACCAATGGTCCCGGTGAACGCCGCCACCATGATGCGGCTGCTGGACTCCGGGCAACTCACCGTCGCCGCGGGCGTCCGCAAGATCGAGGCGACGGACGGAGCGTTCCGGGTACGCCACGACGACGGCGAACGCACTTTCGACGCCGTCATCAACGCCGTGAACCCGCCACCGCGGGCGATCCCCCGGGGGGCCGGACAATTGGTCACGGCCCTGCTGGCCGACGGCTCCGCCGCACTGCACCCGGCCGGTGGGCTGGTTCCGGCTGACCCGCGCCTGCACGTGGTGGGAGACCTCGCCGGGGGCGGTCCGTTCATCACGTCAAGCATCGCGGGCATAGCCGCCCAAGCGGCACGGGCCGCGCAGACGATCGTCGCGGCCGGCGATCGAGGAGCCATGTCTTGACCGATCATGGAACGTGCGGGTCACACGGGCTTCCCGCCGGGGTGCACAGACGGCGCACGATCTCGCGGACCGCCTGACCCTCAAGGACCTGTGGGAGCCAGGGCTGTGGGGGAACGCTCGCTTCTCTTCGCGTAAGGCCGGCCATCACGGCAGTTCAGACGCTGCCGTTTCGGGTGAGTAGTCCGGCCTTGCGGTTGCGGACGTGAGTCCCCTACCGGGTTAGGGGGGTGAGCGCCGCGTTTGCATGACACCCCACACAAGATTCTTTTCTCGCCTCCGGCCGCAGGGCACCAGGAGCAGGGCTCCACACCGAAAGTGCATGGCCCGTGTCATGCAGACGCCGCTTTCGCGCCCCTTCCCTGGTGAACGGCTCGCACGGAACCGCCGCGCGAGCCCCCGGAGGGAACACAATGGAGCTCCTCATCGCCGCGGTCCTGGTCGTCCTCGTCCCCATGGCCGACAAACTGATCAAGATCATGCAGGACCGCAACCACACCCGGGGGGAGGCCGAGGTGATCCACGCACACGCCCTCGCCGACTTCGCCCGCGCCCACGGCGAAGCCGAAATCATCCGCGCCCAGGCCACCCTCCCCACCGCCCGCACAGCCCCGAACAAGGGCGTCGGCCGTGCCTGACACCGACACCCCATTCAACGAACAGCTCCTCGCCGTCTACCACGACAAGGGCCGGACGCTCCTGCGCCTGGCCCGGCGCGAACTCCAGTACGAGGGCCTGCCCTCCTCCCGCGCCGACGCCGAGGACATCGTCCAGGACGCCCTTGTCACCACCCTCACCAACAACGAGAAGACGGAGATCGACGACCTCTACAGCTATCTGTGCGCCGTCATCCGCAACCGGGTCAGGGACGTCGGTCGCCGCAAGGCGGCCGAGCCTGTCGACACCACGGCCTCGACATCCGAAGGCCACAAGGCTCTGTGGGTCTCCGACCTCGAAGAGGACACCGACGCCGTCCTCGATGCCGGGCGAGCCCTCGGGAAGCTCTCCCCGCAGCAGCGCCGGCTCATCCTGCTCAACGAGGGCTGGGACTACACCCACGCCGAGATCGCCCAGATCACCGGCATCCACCGGGGAACCGTCGCCACCCACATCCGACGTGCCAAGGTTGCACTCACCGCGGCATTCGTCGCCGTCATCGCGGCCTTCGTCGGCTGGGCACCGGAGATCACCACCCGGCTCCGCTGGAACGATGCCGCTTCCGGGCGCTGGATCGACGAAGTCTCCCCTGCCTCCCCCGGCCTCGCTATCGGGGTGGCAGCGTTCTCACTCGGCGTCGGCTACTTGTACTTCGAGTTCCAGAAGGCGAGCCCGAAGCTCGCACGCGCCACCCAGGTACTCCACGCCATGATCGACGCATCCCCCGAACTCTCGGATGGCGGGGACCTGCCCACCCCCTCCGACTACGCCGCCCACCTGGGAATCCCTGAGGAATGGATCACCCTGGACACGCTCCGGCTCGGACGCGTACCCGAACCAGTCGGTACAAGGAAGCTCGTGAACTGCGAGTTCGACGCCCAGACGGTCAACGCCATCATCGTCAGCCGCGGGGACAACCAGATCGTCTCCGGAACCCGTACCTACTTCCCCTCGAACCGGAACGCAGACTAGCCGGAATCCGGTCGGGGCTACGCCGGCGACAGCGGCGAAGGAGCACGGTAGGAACAGGGCCAGATGGCCTCTTTCGGGGAGGATCACAACGGCCAGTAGCGGCAGCGGTCAGCTAGCGGTGAGCTGGTTCGGAACGCGGCCGCGAGAAGTTCCTGTAGGTCTGGGATGTGGTTGAAGAGGTGCCAGGGCTGACGCCGAGGAGCTTGGCAATCGAGGCGATCGAGTCCTCGGGGTTGCCGCATGTCGCGGGCGGCCCTGCTCCCGGCGCGCGCGTCCCGGCGCCGCCGGTCTTCCGCTTCCTGGTGCTGCTCCAGGTCCTGGATGAGCGCTTCCACCTCAGCCGGCCCCGGACGGCCCGGTACTTCTCCAGCCGCTCGGCTATCTCCACGGCGAGCGCCTCTCCCTGCTCATGCCGCCTCGGCGACCGCGGGCTCGCCGGCGGTGACGACGTCGGGGAGGTGCTTCAGCGCCGTACGGGCTGCGGGCCGGTGGCCTGCTCGTGGGCCGTCGGCTCAGGGGAGTGTGTGGACGAAGTGGTAGTGCTGGCCGATGCCGGGGACGGTGTACTGGTCGCCGACCGCTGTGAAGCCGTGGTGTTGGTAGAAGCCGGCTGCGGCGATCCGACCGCTGCACCAGACGAGCCGGCCTCCACGTGCGGCGCACGCGTCGAGGCCCGCGGCCAGTACGGCCTTGCCGAAGCCCTGCCCGCGTACCGCCGGGTCACTGGCCAGTTTCCGCAGCCGCCACACTCCCTCGGCGGCGAAGGGGGCCAGTGCGGGGGTGTCGGGCAGGGGTTCGGCGCTGAAGGTGGCGCAGGCCCCGAGTTCACCGCTGTCGGTGCGGGCGGCGAGGTGGAAGGTGTCCGGGAGCAGGTCGACGTCGGTGAGGGCGCTCGCGCGGGGCTGCCCGGGGCGCAGGACCCGCTGGCGAAGATCCAGGATCTCCTCGACCGAGGCGAAGGCGACGAACACGGTGCTCCCTCTCGTGGCATGGTGTGCGGCGCCCCACCTGACCGGGCGCACCCCGTACGCACTGAAGTCTCCCAGCCGCGAACACGCATCGAATCACCGGGGCCGCGCCTTCCCCACCTTCTGGCTCCGCCCGCACCCAGCTCCAGCGCGGCAAACTCGACGAGGCGTGCCACCCGACCATGGATGCCCTGGTCCCGGCAGCGGCCGTCAGCTCGCAACGAGTCATCGACCACCTCAGGGAGTTCTACGAGCAGTTGGAGCCCTTCCGCCGCGAACCGGCCGCGGTGGCATTCGAGGCCCGCCTGCGGCAGACACTGCCCCGCCAGATCAGCGGATCGCCTCATCCATGAGCACGTACAACAACCCCACGAGCGAACCGCTGCTGACGATCTCGCGACGGTCGATCATGCACCGCACGCCGGCCATCCGTGATGAAGCGGTGCCGCCACATCGGGAGACGAGGAATCAACAGGCCCACGACGACGGGATCGTGGTCCCGGTAGATCAGGTGGATAAGGAGGAGTCAGAAACCGCCGAGGGGGTTGCCACGCTGACAGCGTCGTTCGCCAGGCGGGATCGACGTCGGCGTCCGTTGTGCGCGAAGGGTGTGCCCGAGCGCGCCGCCACGGCCGACCAGCCGACCGGCTCGTCCCGTCCTAGGCGATCACAGCCGGGCGAACTTCGAAGGTCACGGCACCGCGATGTCACGCGCACGCGGCGACGCGCCCCGCCAGAGGGCGATCGTGGTCCGGGAGGGGCCCCGCGGCTCCTGGCATGTCACGTTCCAGGGGCACCGATTCGTCCATGTGGTGAACACCCAGCTGTCGTTTCTCGCGCAGGATGAAGGAGCCCCACGTGTTCGCCGCGTACCTCGTCGCCACCCTCCTCGCTTCGGTCGTCAATGGCATGGCCGCCGTCGCCAACCTCATCGGACACGACTACCCGAAGAGCCAGGCGGACAAGTTGGGCGTGCCCCACTCCTGGATGCGACCGCTCGGGATACTCCTGGGGGCGGGCGCACTGGGTCTGCTGGCCGGGTTTGCCGTGCCGGTGCTGGGGGCGCTCGCCGCTGCCGGTCTCGTGCTGTACTTCATCGGCGCCCTCTGGGCCCATCTCCGGGTCGGCGACTATGCGTTGGGCCCCTGGTTCGTGTTCCTCTGCCTGCCCTCGGCCGCTCTGGCCGTGAACCTGGCCTATCACGGCCACCGGTGAACCGGTTGCGTCGTCGGTGAGCTCCGGCCCGCGTCGTGTCATGCCTCGACCGGCCGCAACGTCGCGGTAATTGCCCATCCACCGGGCGAGAGATCCAGTTCGACTGGCTGGAGCTGCCCGATCCGCCCGAAGGCTGGAGGTGGGTTCCACGCGCGTCTGCTCGGCGGGGCCCTCGCACATTCGGGCCGGTGGAGGGCGGTGCGGGCTGAGTCGGAGGACTTCCCTCAACTGGTCCAGGCCCTGGACGACGTCGTGCGCGAGCTGGGCGGGACTGCCCGCCGGTGGCGCTTCGACCCGGATGGCCACCGTCTGTCATCCCTCCAGCGGGCAGGTCACCGCGGCGTTCGCCGCCGTCGCCAAGTACTACGGGGTCGGGGTGGACATCTGCCCGACCCGCCGCGGCAACCGCAAGGGAAGTGGGGGAGAAGGCCGACCACTCGGCGGCCCAACGCTGGTGGCGCACGGTTCCCGACGGGGATGGCCTCGTAACCGGACGAGACCGGCGACTGCATCAGCCCCAGGGTGTAAACCCGTGGGCCAATGCCCTCGCGTCGCAATCAAACGGTGGGCCGATGCCGCGCATGAGGGTCGCGTGACAGCGTTCCTCTGTGCCCACGGACTGTCCGTCGCGGCATGGTTGACGATCCGTCACCACGGGAGGGACCCATGACCACCACGTCGTTCATCAGCCGGAAGGGCATGACGCGCCGCAGCATGCTGGGAGCCGCGCTGGCCGCCGGTGCCGCCGTGCCGCTCGCCGCCGCTGCCGGCCCCGCGTGGGCCGACCAGGCCGCGGCCGCCCCCGCCGCGACGCGGCTCGAACTGCCCGGGCCCACCGGGCCGTACCCGGTCGGCACGGTCCAGCTGCACCTCGTCGACCGGTCGCGTCCGGACCACATCGCGGGCCCCGGGCACTTTCGCGAGCTGATGGCCACCGTCTGGTACCCCGCCCGGAACGTCGAGCGGTACCCGGTGGCGCCCTGGATGCCGGCCGGCGCATTCCAGGCGTTCCTCGCCGACGCAGGGTTCAGCGAGCTGGCCTCCCTGGGGCCGCTCACCGCCGGTCACGTGGGCGCTCCGGTACGGCGATCGGGCCGACGGCTGCCCGTCGTCGTGTTCTCGCACGGCGCGCACAGCCACCAGGGCGACCACACCGTCATGGTCCAGGAGCTCGCCAGCCACGGATACGCGGCTGTGACGGTGGCTCACCAGTACGACACGTACACCGAGTTCCCCGACGGTCGGGTCGCCGTCCCGCTCCGCGACAGGCAGGCGCCGACGCTGCCCGGGGACTTCGCCGCCGACCTGCGCTTCCTCCTCGACTGCGTCGAGCAGCTCGCCGCCGGGTGCAATCCCGACGTCGACCACAGGGAGCTGCCGGCCGGGCTCCTCGGCTCCCTCGACCCGACGCGCATGGGCGCGTTCGGCTGGTCGAAGGGCGGGACGGCCACCGCCTGCGCCATGCTCGCGGACGGGCGCATCCGGGCCGGACTGAGCGTCGACGGCCCGATGCAGATGAACCCGCCGTTGACCGGCGACCTGGACCGGCCGTTCATGATGATGTCCGCCGAGTTCACCCGGGCCACGACACCCGAGGCCGCCGCATTCTGGTCGCACCTGCGGGGCTGGCGGCTGAACATCCAGGCCCAGGGCGCCCTCCACATCTCGTACGGTGACAATGAGGCGCTGTTCCCGCAGGTGGCGAAGCTGTTCGGATGGAGCGGGCAGCAGCTTCAGGACGTGATCGGCACCCTCGATCCCGACCAGGCGGTCAAAATCCAGCAGGCGTACCCCCTCGCGTTCTTCGACGAGCACCTGCGCCACCGCCGCGGGCACCTGCTCGACGGGCCGTCCCCAGCCTTCCCGGCAGTGGCGTACCTCCCCTGAGTGATGGTCCGCGGGGGAGTGCCAGTGGAGGTTCGTCCTCTGGTTGGTCGGCGGTGTAGCCCCAACGCCCTGGTAGTTCACACTGACCGGCCGTGGCGGGCTGATGCTGACACGAGTGACGAACAGCCATGCCATTCGCACGCTGACCATCACCTGCTGCTGGCCGTATGAGTCCCCTCCGCCTCGCGAGGATCAGCCAGTCGGACGGTCAGGCGGCTGGTGTTCGGCTGCGCGGAGGTTCGGTGGAGAGTAGCGACCAGATCCTGCGACCTTCGTCGGAGGCGTCGGCGCCGCAGCTCACCGTGCCGGTGACGGAGGCGAGTGTGGTCAGCACGGTCTGGTCGGGCTCGGCCTCGGTGTGGCTGAGGACGACGACGAGGATCATGCCGTCCTGGTCGGCCAGGTGGACGCTGACGCGCTTGCCCGCGTCTCTGACGGCCGTGTCGACGAGAAGCCGTACGGTCTCCTCCAGAAAACCGTCCTGGGGGTGGCTGTACTCCCAGCCGCGCACAGTGTGTGTGACATGGCGGACCGCCTTGCCGGCCGCCCAGGGGTCAGCCATCAGGACCCAGTTGCTGACGCGCCGGTTCCTCACAGCCATGCGAGGGCGACGGGTCTCGATACGGGCCTGGCCCGGGCCTGGCAGGGGGAGCGCGGTGCTGACGGGCTTCGTCTTCGGCTCGGGCCGGGGGAGTTCAACCGGCTTCTTCTGCGGGGGCGGTGTGCGGGGCGGGTAGGCGGGCGGGATCTTTGGACCCTTGCTCTCCGTCGGCTCGTTCAACGGGACCTCCTCGCACACGGACTGATGTCCCCTTACCCATCGTGGCAGCAGTTCAGGACCGCGGACTGCCACTTCACCGACTTCCCGCCCAGAAACCCCAGGTCAGGAATCACCCCACGCCCGTAACTGACGGCCGATCAGGCCGACCGCCATCGCGCAGGCCTCCCCGGTCCCGCACCAGAGCGACCGCCTCCTTCGGCAGGTACTCCAGCCGACACCCGTTCAACGCCAGTGATGGTCTGCGGCGGGTGTCAGTTGGGGGTCGTCATCCAGGTGTCAGTGACGCATGCTTCGTGACCTGGCCGTTCCTACTGACAGCGGTTGCCTATGGGCCACTGACACGATGGACGATAGGCCAGGTCCTTTTCATGCAGACCCCCACCAGCCGCGTCTGGCGCGGAATTCGCGGCGGTCGATAGTGTCGGCCTATGTCCAGTCCTGGAGACGTGCCGCCGGAGATCCTGAACAGGTTGCGGTCGATCTGCCGGCAGCTGCCCGAGTCCTACGAGGAACCAGCCTGGGTCGGCGTGCGCTGGCGGATCCGTACGCGCACGTTCGCCCACGTCTACACGCCGGACGTGGATCGCTCCCCGGTCTACGCCTCGTATGTAACCGCAGATCAGGAACCGGTCGTGATGACCTTCCGGGTACCCGCCGACGACCTGCTCGGCCTGACCGCCACCGGGTTCCCGTTCCTCCGTGCCGGCTGGGGGCATAACGTCGTCGTTGCCATTCTCGGTGACCACACCGACTGGACCGAGCTTGCCGAACTGGTCACCGACAGCTACCGCGGGATGGCTCCGAAGTTCCTCGCCGCCCGGCTCCCCCTCCTGCCACCGCTCAGCTGACCGGAGTGATGGTCTGCGGGGGAGTGTCAGCGGAGATTCGTCAGCCGGCTGTCAGCGGTGTACCCCCACGACCTGGTAGTCCACACTGACAGGCCGTGACGGACTGGTGCTGCTACGAGCGACGCATAGCCAAGTCATTCGCACGCCGACCATCAGTTGGGGTCGGCCCCCACTCGCCACCCCGTGTCGAGCAGGCCCCGTTCGACATCGAGGCGCATGCGCCATACCCCTGTATGCGGGCTTATCGTCTGGCCTGGACAGGCGACGATACTCCTGACCAGGAGAAACAGGTAGGCGGAAAGGCTGTCGCCGTCAGTTGGGGGTCGGTGCGCGAGGCTAGCCACGGTTCGAGTCATAGCCTCACCGGGCACGGCCGTCCTTGCCCGTGAAGCACTTGGCCGGGCGTCCGTCCTCCGCGATCCCCAGAGCGCCGACAGGAGAGCAGGCGTATCCGAACGGGATGCCTACCTGGGCATCGGAGCCGTCGTGGTCCGTCCCACCGCTACCGTCTGTCGCTGGTGCTTCCTCTTCCCTGTCTCTGGGAGATCGGGTGAGCAGCCGTTTCCGTCTCCGTCAGCGTGATGGCAGGGGGTGTCGATGGCTCCGGGTCCGGCTCGTCGGAGTCGCAGCTGAAGACCAGGACAGCAATGCTCCGGCGGCATGAGCCCGGTCCCTGCGGACCGTGCCCGCAACCGGCAGAACCAGCGCTTCGTAGCTGCGGCCGCCGCGTGTCTTCAGCGCGCGCAGCCGCGCCGAGAACGCCTCGACAGCGGTGTCCTTCGACTTCCCCATCCGGCCGACCGTCCGTCCGATTCAGTCCCGTACCACCGGATCCCACGCCAACCACGTTCTCCCACGTCAACGGGGGTGGAATGGTTCCGGGACGAGAAGGGGCGCGGCGGCGTTGCGAGGCCCGTGCCCCGGCGTCGACGCTGGTGGAGCACCGACCGACCCACAGGGGGAATCACCAGTCATGGCAAAGCTCCGTTCCGCGCTCACCGTCACCACCGTCGCCCTCGGCCTCGCCACCGTGGCCGCCGTCCCGTCGTCCGCGTCCTCGGCTCCGGCCGCGCACCTCGCCCAGGCCGCCCGGGCCGTGGCCGCCCAGGCCGCGCTGCCCCAGTTCCTGGCCGCCCGGGAGATGCCGGCGTCCCTGACGCCGTGGGCGGCCGACCCGGTCGTCGCCGGCCTGCCGGAGGGCGGGGCCGTCTGCGCCCCGGGCGTCGTCCCGTCCCAGGGCACCCGCCACCGCGAGTTCCGCACCGAGCTCGACACCAACGGCACCCAGATCACGACGGTCGCCAGGACCGAGGCCGACGCGGTCCGCCTGGTCGACGCGCTGCGCAAGTCGCTCGCCGGCTGCGGCGCCCGCATCGAGCGCCAGAGCCCGGGCGTGGACGCGGTCAGCCGCTACCACGGCGCGCTCGCGGTGGAGGAGGGCGCGCACGTCTACAGCCTGGACACCGCCGACCCGGAGGTCGGCAACACCGACATCCACCTCTTCTCGGTGGGCCGTGACGGCCGGACCGTCACCTATGTCCGGTGGGGTCAGATGGGCGACCTGAAGGACGCCCCGCTGACGGCCTTCAAGGCGACGACCCGTACCGCCGTGAACAAGCTCTGGTCCTGACACAGCGTCACCCTGGCGCGTGCTGAACTACCCAGAGTGACAGTAGGGTCGCAGAATATCCCCATTCGGGGGATACTGGGACATGAGTTTCCGACGTCGGCACGCTCGCGCGTCGAGCCGAGCAGCCCACCCGTCACCAGACCGGTACCGGTTGGGGGGACCGTTTCGAATGTGATGCGAAAGGACGCGTCATGGAACTCGAATCTCTCCCTCTCGAATCCCTCCCCGATGAGGTCGTCGCCCAGATCGAAGTGCGGGACCGCTGGAGGCGCGCATCGGCCGCCGGTGGCCTGGAGTTCCTCGTCACCGACATCGGGAGATGGCCACTGGGCAAGACGGTGCGGGTCGCGTTCCTCGACGGGAACGACCAGCTGCACGCGGACATCGCGGGAGCGACGAAGCAGATCACCGACGCCTGCAACCTGACGCTCGACTTCGGGCAGAACGGCGGGGGCGGAACGTTCCGGCGATGGACCACGTCCGATACCGCCCTCGCCGCCGAGATCCGGGTCAGCTTCGACCTGCCTGGCTTCTTCTCCCTGGTGGGCACCGACAGCACGGACGGTGCCATCGGTGCGGGAGGAGGCCAGGTCGGTGGCAACCCCGGCCAGCGCAGCCTCAACCTCGGGCGATTCGTGTCGAACAGGCCCGCCCAGTGGGAGGGCACCGTGCGGCACGAGTTCCTGCACGCACTGGGGTTCCACCACTCCCACCAGAACATGCGCGGCACCTGCGAGGGCGAGTTCCGCTGGGAGGACGAAGTCGGGTACGTCCCCACGCAGGACCCGAGTGGTGTCTTCGTGGCGGACGCCCAAGGCCGGCGTCCCGGCATCTACACCTTCCTCGCGGGTGAGCCGAACAAGTGGCCGCGCGCCAAGGTGGATCACAACCTGCGCACCGTGGACGCCCCGGATCTCGTCGCCGGGCCCTTCGACACGAAGTCCGTGATGCTGTACCGGTTCCCGGCGTTCTTCTACAAGTCCGTCCCCAGCAGCTGCGCGCCGGCCGGCAACGGGCAGAACCTGTCGGACGGCGACAAGCGCGGGCTCGATCTGCTGTACCCGCACACCATGGGCGGGTTGGCGGACCGTCAGGCCCGTGCCGACGCGGTCCTGCAGTCGCTCGGGGCCGGTCCGGAGGGGCTTCCCGGTGCGGACGGCGGCGACCTGGCCGAGGCGTACCGCAGCCGGGTCGAGGAGCTGGCCGCCGCCCAGGCCGCGGGCGTCCACTGACCCGAGCCGAGCGGCAGAGGACCGAATCGAGGACCGAGTCGAGGACCGAGTCGAGGACCGAGTCGAGCAGGGGACGCCATGTCCGCCGGCAGCACCTACGAGCGGCTCCTCGGCGAGTCGCAGAGCGGAGGACTCGAGCACGCCGACGGGGGTGGCGTGCCGAGTCCGCCGGATCCCGAACGCCTGATCACGCAACTGTCCGACGAGGTCGGCCGGCTTGAGGAACGTCTCGGGACGAGAGCCGATCCGACGGCGCGGAATCTACTCATGCACGGCGCTGAAGACGCGCTGCGGGAGGTCGCCGACCACGGCGCCGATGCCCAGCTCGACATGCGGGACATCGCGAGGCTGGAGGCCGTCGTCCACAGCGACGGAACTCGCCCGGTGCTCTTCGTCGAGGACGACTTCTTCGACGTCACGGCACCGGCGGCGGCGAACTGGGCGGCTTCCCTGTCGCGGATCCAGGCCGAGCTCCGCACCGTCTGCCGGGCGGTCGGCCGGGTGAACGACCCCGCCGCGCTCCTCGGCTACCAGGGCACGGCGTGGGCGATCGACGACGGCGTCGTCGTGACGAACTACCACGTCCTGGAGGCCATCTCCACGCATCCGTCCCGTACCGACGGGGAGTTCGGCGGGGAGCTCAAGCCCGGTGTGGCGGTCGACTTCGGCGCGGAGATCGGCGGTGGGCCGTCGGACCGCGTCTTCCGGATCAGCCGTGTACTGGGCGTGGGGCGTGCGGGGGCGCCCGAGCACGCTCACCCCACCATTCCGAGGATCAACTTCGACGGCCTCGACCTGGCGGTACTCGAGCTCGACCGCGTGAGAGGACGGCCGTTCCCCACCCCGGTCCAGGTGGCCCGAGGCGACGACCCGGCAACGCACGGAGCGCTCGCCTCCCGTGGACGCGGCGTCTACCTCGTCGGCTTCCCCGGCAGCGCGGCCTCGACGAGGCCGGACGTCTTCGCCGAACTGTTCGCCGGGGTCAAGGGCGTGAAGCGACTCACGCCCGGACTGCTCACCGAGGGCCGGGGCGAGGTGGACAAGGACGCACGGCGCTGGATCATCAGCCACGACGCCAGCACGCTCGGTGGCAGCTCCGGGTCGCTCGTCGTCGACCTCGAGGCCGAGGGCCGGAAGGTCCTCGGGCTGCACTTCGCCGGGGTACCCGACCGTGTGAACTGGGCCCACGGCCTCGAAGGCGCGACGTCCGAACTGGCCGCCGCGATACCTGGGTGGTGATCCCCGTGACGGAGTCCTGGTCCCCCGAGATCCTCGCCATGGCGAACTCCATCACGCGCGACATCCCGCGCATCCGGGCCATCCTGGATCAACTCGGGATCCGCAACGTCGACTACGAGGATCCTGCCGACTACGTGCCGAGCGCGATCACCAACGCGATGGGCCGGGGGAAGCTCGCCGCGTTCCAGGCCGCCCTGGCCAAGGCGGACCTGATCACCGACGGGCCGGTCGACATCGGCGGGAACGTGTTCGAGCGCCTCGCCGAACTCCACTCCTTCGTCACGCCTGCCCACACACCCGTCGATGCCCGCGTGGTCGCGCGGCGCCTCCTCCTCGCCTCCGACCTCGTGTGCCGGATCGACGCCGGCCCTCGGCATGGAACCGGCCTCCTCGTCACCCCCACCCTGGTCGCGACCGCCGCCCACCTGGTGTCCGACCTCGTCGACGCGACGGGTCCGGGGCGCGCCGCACCGCGCGCCGGCTCGACGAGCCGCCTCCACGTGACTTTCGGGGACATGACGGATCAGCTCGACGACGAGGCACCGCCCACGCGTCTGACGCCGACGCCGGCCCCGCTCGCGGCCTCATCCCGGCGACGGCAGGGGCGGGGTCCTCCCGCTGCTGTGGTCGGTCGGGACGGTCGACAGACCCCTCGGAGATCCGCCTGTGCGGCTCCTGCATTCCGCGAACACGTCCGGCGGCTCTTCGGGCGCGCCGGTCTTCGACGCGGAGTTCCGCGTCGTCGGCCTCCATCAGGCGGGACTCGAACAGAGGCCGGCCAGGGGCGGTGCCGCCTTCAACCGTGCCGCCGCCGTGTCGGCTCCAAGGGCGGCCGGCCGCCGAAGTTCGACAAGAACGACTACAAGCAGCGGCACGCGGTCGAATGCGGGATCAACCGCCTCAAATGCCACCGAGCCGTGGCGACTCGATACGACAAGCTCGCCGTCCGATACGAAGCGACCGTGCTGATCGCAGCCATCAACGAATGGCTCTGACCTCCGTAAATGCTTTGGCGACAACAACTGCCGAGCAGTAGCGTGCCCCCATGGGGATCAGCGTTCTGGTTCGGACATTCACCGCCGATGGCCACCGCAAAGGGCAAGAGTCCAACCTCAGTTACCGCTCGGCTGGATCATTTTCCGGCCCGTGGTGCTTCCGCCGTCCACGCTGACCGACGCACCCGTCATGTAGGGGAAGTCGTCGGACGCGAGCCCGAGCACCGCGCGCGCGATCTCCTCGGCATCGGCCATCCGTTCGAGACCGTCGACGTTGAGCGGCCCCCACGCCTGCTTGTACTTGGCCCAATCCGCGTCCGGGATTCCCGGCGGGCGGACGAACGGGGTGTCGGTGGTGCCGGGCAGCAGGGCGTTGAGCCTGATTCCCTTGGGTCCGTACGCGAGCGCTGCGGACTTCACTATTCCCTGCACCGCCCGCTTGCTCGCGGTGTACGCGGCGCCGTTCGGCCGCGCCTGTTCCGCCGCTGACGACGAGGTACAGATGATGACGCCGCGCTGCGCCCTGAGCATGTGCGGGATCTCGTACTTGATCGCGAGGAACACGCCCCGGGCGTTGGTGGCCTGGACGTCATCCCACTCCTCGACGCTCATCTCATGGGGCAGTTTGCCGCCGCCGATGCCGGCGTTGTTGAAGGCCACGTCGATGCCGCCGTAACGGCTCGCGACCCGGTCCACGAAGGTCTGTACCTGGGCGGCTATCCGGACATCGGCCTGGATGTACGTGGCTTCGCCGCCCGCGTCCCGGATCTCCCGTTCCACCTGGCGCCCCAAGTCGGCTCGCCTGCCACAGAATCCGACATGGGCACCCTCCCCGGCGAACGCCTTCGCCGCCGCCCTGCCGATGCCCGATGTGGCACCCGTGATGAGCACCGACTTCCCCGCGAAGCGGCCGGCCGCTTCGCGGGACCTGGACTGGGCGCCGACCGCATGGGCGGTGGTGCCGAAGGCCGCGCTCGCCAGGCCCAGGGCAGCCGCACCACCGAGCAGCGCCCGCCGCCCCGTGCCCTCGGATGTCGCGTTCGCATCCGCACTCATATCCGTGTTCGCATTCGCATCCATGACGAGCACACTGGCAGCCCGCCCCGGGCACACGACTCCCTCCTCGGGCCGGACCTCGCGGCCGCTAGAAGGAGTTGCCCTCCTCCCATGGCAGGACCCCAGGAGCACGGGCGCCCGCCTATCGTGGGCAGCGTGAACCGATCTTGGATCGAGCTTGCCTTCGACAGGAGATTCGCCGTCACACGGGTCCTTGCGCTCGCCGGCGTACTGCTTGGCAATCTCCTGCTGCTGCAGCGGCCGTCCGGAGCACAGGACTGGGTCCTTGCCGCAGCCGGGCTCGTGCTGTGCCTGGCCGCGGGCAAGTGGGCGTTCGGCGCGCTCCTGGCGCAGTCGGGCCTGCTCGTCGTCGCACACGCGCTGGGCGCGAGCACCGTTTCCTCGTTGAAAGTGCTGGCCGCCGTGACCCTCTTCGAGTTGGCGGTTCGCCAGTCCGGGCGCCGCCTGGCCGCCGGAACGACGGCACTGGCACTTGCCGTCGCTGTCAACCGTCTTGAGGACCTGCCCGGCGAACTCCTCCCGGTGCTCTACAAGATGGGCATCGTCGCAGGCCTGCCACTGCTCCTGGGCGCGTACGTACGCGTGACCCGCGACGCCGCAGCGCACGCCCGTCAGTACGCACAACAGCAGGAACTGCGCGCCGAACAACAGCTGCTGGCCGCCCGCGCAGCGGAGCGCACCACCATCGCGCGCGAGTTGCACGACCTCGTCGCCCACCACGTCTCCTCCATGGTGCTGCGCGTCGGTGTCGCCCGGCATGTCATCGCCGCCACCAGCACCACCGACCCGCGGATCACCGAAGTCCTCGACGACCTGCACTCCAGTGCCGGAGCGGCACTGACCGATCTGCGGCGCCTGGTGGCCGTACTGCGCGCCCCGGACCGTACCGGTCCCGACACCGGTTCCCTGGTCTCACCCGGGGCACTGCCGGCGGCATTGGAGTCGGTGGTGCAACACAGCCGCCAGAGCGGCCTGGCCGTAACCGCTTCCGTGGACCCCCGAGTCGCACGGCTCGACGCGGTACGCGGCCTCGCGGTCCTCCGCCTGGCCCAGGAGGGCTTGGCCAACGCGGCCAAACACGGCGGGCCCGGCGCACACGCCGAGCTGGCCGTGCGGGTGGCCGATAACGCCGTACACGTGACGATCCACGACGACGGGGCCGGAAGAACCCGGCCCCCGGCCCCGGGCCCATCCGGACACGGCTTGATCGGCATGCGCGAACGCGTGGACCTGCTCGGCGGCCGGCTGGATGCCGGCCCCGCGGCCCGGGGCTGGCGGCTCACGGCCGAACTCCCCACCTCCGCACCCGACATGGAGCCCCAACGGTGATCCGCATCCTCGTCGTCGACGACCAGCAGCTCGTCCGCATGGGACTGCGCATGCTCTTCGAACAGGCTCAGGACATCGAGATCCAGGGCGAGGCGGACAACGGGGCGGAGGCGGTACGACTGGCCGAACGCCTCACTCCCGACGTCGTCCTCATGGACCTGAGAATGCCCGGCATGGACGGCATCACGGCCACCCGCCGCATCCTGGCGGCGCGCCCTGCCACCCGGGTCGTCGCCCTCACCACGTTCGACGACGACGACCACCTGTATCCGGTGCTCGCGGCCGGAGCCTGCGGTTTCCTCGTCAAGGACACCCCACCGACCGAACTCCTGGACGCCGTACGCCGGTCCGCCAACGGAGAGGCCCCCTTCAGCCGGGACGTCCTTAACCGCCTCGTCACCCAGGCTCTCCACGCCCGTCCCTCCTCCGACACCCCTACGGACCTCCCGGTACCGGCCGTCACCCCGCGCGAGCGGGAGGTACTCGGGCTGCTCGGCGTGGGCCTGTCCAACAAGGAGATCGCCGACCGGCTGCACCTCGGGGTCACCACGGTGAAGACGCACGTGGCGAGCCTGATGGCGAAGACGGGCCGAGACAACCGCATCCGTCTCGCCGTTCTCGCTGTCCTCACTGGCATCACTCCGGACTGACCCGCCCCTGCCCGAGAGAGCCGCCGCGCTGAGACGGGCGCAGCACTGCCCAGCCACATCAGTGAACCGGGGCCGGCCTTCTTCGACCTGGGCAGTGGCGGCTACGTTCACGAGTCATTCGACTGGTGGGCGTATGACCGCACGATGCGTCGGCCGACCGTGGCCAGGATGCGAGGGAGGTGTTCGTGCGGTTGGTGCGGGGCTGCGAGGTATCCATCGACTGGGAGAAGGCCCTGGCGAGTCGGTCGGTGAATACGACACCACCGGAGCCCTGGGCGGACTGGGAGGGCACACCCATGAGGGGGCCGCGCGAGCTGTGCCGCTGCCCGGAGGATACGGCCGGCCAGCTGGGGCGGCTGCATGAGCGCCTGGACGTGATTGGTGGGGACGAGCCGCTGGTGGCGCTCAAGGCGGCCGGGGAGCTGGAGGCGATCGCCGCGTCGACCGATCCCCTCGCGGCCGCGTACGTAACGGGGGACGAGATCCCGATGCCGCGGGTCGCGGAAGATTCTCGGCATGACCGAGTCGGCATGACCGAGACGGCAGCACGCTCATGCCTCTCGCCAGGAGAAATGCGACCCCTACCTGGAGGCCGTGCCGTGCGTCGCCGACCTCGTCAGCTACGGCGGCGACCTCCTCGACATGCTCGTCAACCTGGGAATCGGCGAGAAGTAGCAGTGGCCCGCACGGTGGCCCCGTAGACGAAAAGCCGGCCCGGCAGGCGGCAACCGAGAGCACGACGGCGATGTGGGTCTTGCCGACCCCGACCCCGGGCGGGCCCAGCAGGGCCGCGTTGGCCTTGGCACCGACGAAGGCGAGGGTGGCCAGGTCTTCGATCTTCCGGGGGCGAAGCAGCCGTAAGCGCTGGAGGCGTGACGGCGGTGTGCGGCCTTCCCCGGCGCGGCACCTGAGGGCCCCGCCGGGGAAGCGGGCGACGAACGGGTGCCGGGGCTCAGTCGGTGTCGATGCCCCGCGCGGCGAAGACCTCCGCCGCGTCCGGCACCGCCAGGACGCCGTCCTCCACGAAGGTGACCTCCCGCAGGTTGGGCAGCAGGGCGAGGTCGTCGAGCGAGCGGACGTCGAACAGGTCGTCCTCGCCGTCCCAGGCGGGGGCGCAGTGCCGGAAGACGTCCGCCCCGGCGTCGAAGCACAGCTCCTCGACACGGGCGAGCAGCTCGGCCGGGATCTCCAGGGCCTCGAAATGGGCCCGGGGCTGCGGCAGCACCTCCGCGTGGAGGCCGTTCTCCAGGGCGTAGGACGCGGGGTCGCCGATCCCCCGCTCGGCCAGCCGCGCGGGCAGGTCGTAGACCGGGAGGAGGAGCGGCTCGGGGCCGTACATGAGCTCCTCGATGACGAGCAGCTTGAGGTTGAAGTCGCGGAACTGGCTCATGGGACATGGGTACCACGGAGGTACGACACGGCGTCATCGCGGATGGTGCTGACGATCTTCTTGATTTCGTCGACCTTGGCGTCCAGCCGCTTTGGGTCGTGATCCATGCCACTCCTTCAGCCTGGCGGCAGCCCGCGGGTTGCAGGATGCTGACTGACAGCCCGAGCGGTACCAGACGGTGCGTCAGGTCATTCATTCCGCCACGCGGCTCGCCCGCTCTGCGCTTCCGTGCGGCCAGGAATCAGGCGGCTCGCCGAGCCGTGGCCACTGACACGTTCCCCGACAGCGACGTTCCCCCCGTCAGCCACCTGTTGAGCCGGGTCGTCACGGTGGCCGCCGGCCGGGTTGAGGCTGACGCCGCGGCCGCCTGGCGTGATGTGGAGGAACGCATCGGAGAGGTGGCGGGGGAGCTCGCTGCCAGCGGCGTGCTGGAAGACGCCACGACCGCGCCCACCCGCCGGATCAAAGCGGCCGACTTTCTCACCAGCCTGACCGGTGGCTTCCCGCCCCCGACACGGACGCTCACCCTGCTGCTCGGCCACCCGGCCCTCACAGTTCCCGGCCCTCGCACCGCCTCCCGCCCCGCGCCTGACACCCTGCCGCCGCTCTAGGGCGACGCCCCGCACCGCCCCGCCTGACCGCGGCATCCGGTACGTCTGACCGTCGCGTTGCCGGTGCGCCCCAACGGCTCTGCTACGAGGCCCGGCGCCCCTTGCGCGCGCACGCACCAGAGACCACCGGCCCTGCCCCACAGGGAGACGGCACACACCCGGACCGCCGGCTGAAAGCGGGGGTTCGTGGCACCGGTCCTGCGGGGGAGCGGATCCACGTCGGCAGCGGGACCGGACCGCTCGCGCGGGCTGCGCCGGACCGAGTCACCCCTTCCCTTCTTGCTCTTCTCTTCTCGGCGGCGGTTCGGACGTCCGTGAGTCGCCGGCGGGAGGCCACTCCAAAGGATCATTCATCATGAAATCCACCTACAGTGTTGGCCTTTGTGGTTACGGTGTGTGCGCATGAGGATTCTGCACACATCCGACTGGCACCTGGGCCGCCAACTTCACCGTGTGCCGCTCATCGACGAGCAGCACGAGTTCCTGCGGTTCCTTGTGGACACCGTCCGGGAACATCACGTAGACGTCGTGGCAGTGGCGGGCGACGTGTTCGACCGGGCCATCCCGCCGCTCGATGCGATCGGCCTGTTCGACCAGGTCCTGGAAGAACTCGCCGACATGCGCGTGCCGCTGGTGATGATCAGCGGCAACCACGACTCCCCGCGCCGACTCGGGGTCAACGCCCGCCTGATCGAACGCGCCGGAATCCACCTTCGCACCGCAGTGGACGACTGCGCCCGCCCGGCAGTCCTGCACGACGAGCACGGCCCGGTGGCGTTCTACGGACTTCCCTACCTCGAACCCGGCCTGGTCCAGGCCCATTTCGACGCGGACAAGCCCAGCCACCAGGCCGTCCTCGGCGCGGCGATGGACCAGGTACGCGCCGACCTCGCCACCCGCCCCGGGAGCCGGTCGGTCGTCCTCGCCCACGCCTTCGTCACCGGCGCCGAACCCAGTGACAGCGAACGCGACATCACCGCCGGCGGCGTGCCCTCGGTCAGTGCCTCGGTGTTCGACGGCGTCGACTACGTCGCCCTGGGCCACCTGCACCGCTGCCAGAAGATCGCCGACCGCGTCCGCTACAGCGGATCGCCCCTGGCCTACTCCTTCTCCGAGGCCGACCACCCCAAGGCGATGTGGCTCATCGACCTGGATGCACAGGCCCGCCTGAGCGCACAGCGAATTCTCTGCCCCGTACCCCGCGCCCTAGGCCGGCTCACCGGAACCCTGGACGCCCTGCTCACCGATCCCGAGCACACCCAGCACGAAGGTTCCTGGCTCCACATCACCCTCACCGACCCCGACCGCCCGCACATGGCCATGGAACGCCTCAAGGAACGCTTCCCCCACACCCTCAGGCTCAGCTTCACCGCCGAGCACCACACCAGCGACGAGTCCTACGGCACCCGTGTCAACGGCCGCAGCGACCACGACATCACCCTCGGCTTCGTCGAGCACGTGACCAACATCCCCGCCACCTCCCAAGAGCAGGACCTGCTGCGCGAAGGACTGGAAAGCGTCCGTATCCAGGCCGCGGTACGAGAGGCACACTGATGCACCTGCACCACCTCACCGTCCAGGCCTTCGGCCCCTTCGCCCGCACCGAGACCGTCGACTTCGACGCCCTGGCCGGCAACGGCCTGTTCCTCCTGCGCGGCGACACCGGAGCCGGCAAGACCAGCGTCCTCGACGCCGTCTGCTTCGCCCTCTACGGCACCGTCCCCGGGCTCCGCCCCACCCACCGCCTGCGCAGCGACCACGCCCCCACAGGCACCCGCACCGTCGTCACCCTCGACTTCAGCTCCGCCGGCCGCCGCCTGAAGGTCACCCGGACCCCCAAGCAGGACCGCCCCAGCACCCGCGCCAAGAGCGGCTTCGCCACCGACGACGCCACCGTCCAGCTCCACCAGCACACCAGAAGCACCGACGGCCACGACCAGTGGGACCCTGTCTGCGCGAACCACCAGGACGCGGCCAGAGAGATCGAAGCAACCCTGGGCCTGAACAAGGAACAGTTCTGCCAGGTCGTCCTCCTGCCCCAGGGCGACTTCGCCAAGTTCCTCCGCTCCGACGCCAAGGACCGAGCCGGCCTGCTGCGCCGCCTCTTCGGCACCGGCCGCTTCCAGGAACTGCAGACCTGGCTGACCACCCGCAGCAAAGACACGCGCAAGAAACTCGACGAGGCCCTCACCGAGATCCGGCAGCTGGCCGAACGGATCGACCAGGAGACACGCACCCTCCACCCGCAGGACGGCGAGACTCCCACCCGCCCCGCCCTCGACGACCCCGCCGCGGTCCTCACCTGGACCCAGCAGCTCCTCGCCCTCTCCCACAAAGCCCACGCCGCAGCGCACGCCGACGCCGCGCGCAGCGACGACGAACACGACGAGGCCAAGCGCAACCACGAAAAGGCGACCGACCTCGCCGAACGACAGACCAGGCACCTCGACGCCCACACCCGCCGTACCGCACTCGACGACCAAGCCGCCGGCCATACCCCCCGACGGGAAGAACTCGACCGCGGCCGGAGCGCCCAGACGGTCCGGCCCCTGCTCGACGGACTGGACCGCGCCGCTGCCGCATTGGAGAAAGCCCGCACCGACGAACACCAGGCCCGGACCCTGCTCGCCCCGGAGCATCAGCGGGAAGACCTGCGCCACCTGGGCGCGCATCTTGAGCGCCAGCATGCCGAACGAGGCCGAATCGAAGGCCTGATTCCCGACGAACAGCTCCACACCCAGCTCGGCATCCAGCTCGAAGACCTCGCCACCAAGGAACAGCAGGCACACGCAGACCTCGACGAGGCCGAGAAGTGGCTCGCCGCATGGCCCGCAGAAGAGAACCGGCACACCAGCGCCGTCGACGCCATGAACAGGGCCGCGGACAGCATCGCCCACCTCGAGCAGACCGCCATCGACGCCACCACCCGCCACGAGGCCGCCCTCCTGCGCGACAGCCTGGCCACACGCCTGACAGCCGCCGCGGATGAAAGGACGGCCCGCGCCACAGAGGCACTCCAGGCAAAGCAGGAATGGCTCGACCTGCGAGAACGCCGCCTCGACGGCATGGCCGGAGAACTCGCCGCCCAACTCAGCCCCGGAACGCCCTGCACCGTCTGCGGCTCCCCCGAACACCCGGCCCCCGCCCGCCCCCGGGCCGACCAGCCCACACGAGAGGACGAGAACAAAGCCCGGACCCTGCACGAGCAGACCGAACAAGCCCTCACAGAAGCCGACCGCGAGCACGCGGAGCTGGCCGAACAGCACGCCATGGCCATCGGCGCCGCCGGCACCACCCCCGCAGCCGAACTCGCCACCACCCTGCAAAACGCACGCACCGCCCATAAGGAAGCGTGCGACACCGCCGCCGGCCTCCCTGCCGCACAAGACGAACTCGCACGCCTGCGCACCGAACACGACACCCGCACCCGACTGCACCAGGAAGCAAGAGAACTGCTGACCGAGTGCCAGGCCCGCAGCCGGACACTGGCCCAGCAGCAGGCAGACCTCGCCCGCACCCTCGACGACGCCCGCGCCGGCCACACCAGCCTCCCCGCACGCCTGGCCGACCTCACCCGCACGGCCGAGCACCTCGACCACGCGATCGCCACCGCACAGACCACCGCGGCCGCCGAAACCGCCCACCACGACGCGCTCACCGCAGCGGACCAGGCGGCCCACAGCGCCGACTTCACCACCCGCGACGACGCAGCCGCCGCATTGCGAACCCCCGCCCTGCTCCAGCAGTGGGCCGACCAGCTCGAACAATGGGGCAAGGAGGACGCCATCGTCACCAGCATCCTCACCGACCCCGGCCTGGTCGAGGCAAGCCTCCAGCCCACCGCCGACCCCACAGCCGCAGCCCATGCCCTCCAGCAGGCCGAAGCCCGCCTCAAGGACACCGCGGGCGCCTCCCGCCGGGCCGAGGAGCGCGTCACGGCACTGACCGAGCTGGCCGCCGACATCGAGACCCGCCGCGCCGGCCTCGAACCACTCCAGCAGAGCCATCGCATCGCCGACCGCCTGGCCTCCATCGCCTCGGCCAACTCCGCCGCCAACACCCTCAGCATGGAACTCGAGGCCTACGTCCTGGCCGCACGACTCGAGGAGATCGCCGCCGCCGCCAACACCCGCCTGCAGAACATGACCTCGGAGCGCTACCTCCTCGTCCACAGCGACGAAAAGGAAACAGGCCGCCGCGGCCGCCTGAAAGGCGGGCTCGGCCTGCGAGTCCTCGACACCTGGACCGGCACCGAACGCGAGACCTCCACCCTGTCCGGAGGCGAGACCTTCACCGCCTCACTCGCGCTCGCCCTCGGCCTGGCCGACGTCGTCACACAGGAAGCCAGCGGACGCCCCCTGGGAACCCTCTTCATCGACGAAGGCTTCGGCACCCTCGACGAACAGAACCTCCAAGACGTCATGGACGTCCTCGACCAGCTCCGGGCAGGCAACCGCACCGTCGGGATCGTCAGCCACGTCCCCGAACTCAGCCGCCGCATCCCCAGCCAGCTCAACGTGAGGAAACACCGCGACGGATCCACCCTGCGCCCTCTGACCAGCGCCGACCTGTAACACCCGGGGTGTACCGCGCGCCTGCCGACGCAGCCGCGCGGTACACCCTCAGCGTCAAAGGTTTGCTCCCGCTCCCCGTGCGGTTGTCACCGGGGCTTTCTCCAGGAAGGAGGGGAGGGAAAGTTTGACCGGTGCCGCCGGCATCGCCGCGCCTCGCCGTACTCAACCGCGACGAATGATGTTGATCAGGCGATCAGGTGCCCGTCCTGCGGATCGAAGCAGACGAGACCGAGAGTCCGGGCGAGATCAGCCGCAAACGATGCGCCATCCTGGCACCTGCTGAAGACCATGCCGAGGACAAGAGCGCCTGACCCGTCTCATCGAAGCGTGACCAGTGTCAGCGAAGTTTGACCGGCACGGCTGCTGTTCTGCGGCTGGTTCAGTCGGTGGAGCTCTCCGCTGGGGGCCACGGCCCTTCGAATGCCGGCCCGCAGTCGTGCGGCAGGTGGGCCACCACCAACGCGGCCGCCTCATTCGGTGCGAGTGACTCGCCCAGGACGCGCGGCAACGCACCCAGTGGCGCGTACACGATGCACGATTGCGCGAGCTGGTCCCCTCATCCCTCGACGAGAATCATTCGATAGGGTTAAAGATGCAGGTTAAAGAAGGGGTTAAATGCTGCTAGTGTCTGTGGCATGGGCCTGAGTGAGGAAGAACTGCTCGCCGCCGCTGACGAGTTGCTGGCGGAGGTGCCGCAGCTTCCGTCCCCGGCTGAGCGTGCCCGTCTGCGTGAGGCCGCCGGTATCACGCAGGCCCGACTCGCGGTCGCGCTGAAGACCACGACGCAGACGATCAAGAACTGGGAGAACGGCAGGAGCGAACCGCGCTCGCCGCGCCTGGAGGCATACCAGCGGATTCTGAGCGGCTGGGCGGCAAAGCACCCCACACACGGCACACCGACCGCAGCGCCGGCTCCCGCCCCAGCACCACAGCCGCAGGCACCGGCCGCGTTCACCAGACCCACCACCCCTGCCTCGCAAGCGGAGCCTGTCACACCGCTACCGGCTCCCGCCGCGGCGAGCGCACCCGAGCGTCCGATCGAGTCCGAGCGTCCGATCGAGTCCGGGCGTCCGGCCAGACGCTTCACGCCATCGCGGCTGCCGACGGTGAACAAGGCCGCCACGCCCGCGTTCGACCCCCGCTTCCCAAGCGGACCGCTCGCCGTCCTGGACGGCGACGGGACCGCGTACGGCATCGGCGGGATCGCACTGGACTGTCCGGCGACCACGATCGTGGAACTGGTCGAGTGGACCCTCACGCAGTCCGGTCTCGGGGCACCGAAGCTCCACCGCTACGGGACGGACTCCGACCCCCTCATCGTCCTGACCACGACCGCGGCCGCCAAGTTCGGCCTGCCCGAACGCCTTGAGGACCGCCGCAGCCTGCGCCTGCCCGAGGATCACCCGGTCGTCAAACAGGTGACGAAAGCCAAGTGGCAGCTCACCCAACGCGGCTTCGGCCCCTGGCCCCGCATCTACCGCAAAGCCCAGGGACGCGACCGCCAGTGCGTCCAGCTCGCGATCCTGCCCTGGGACGCCCTGGACTCCCGCTCCTGGCCCGGCGTCAGCGAGGCGGAGATGCACCCGGCCGACATCGCCCGCGTCCTGGGCATCTACGCACAGCGCGTCATCACCCCCCGCGGATCCACAGCCGTCTCCGGCCTGGAGCTGATGACCGCACTACGCCCCCCGACCCGCCCGGTGCGCGACGAGGAGACCGGCAACTGGACCCGCGGCCACCACACCGGAAGCCTAGGAACCGAGCCACTGCCGCCGGCACCCCCGGAAGCCCGCCCCGAACACCCTGTCGTCGCCAAATCCGGCTGGACGGGCGGCTTCGTCAACGAAGAGGCCTACCAGTGGATCCGCGACATCGACCTGCTCACCGGTGACGAGGCAGCGCTACCGTACGCGGTCGGCCTCGACCTCAACACAGCCTTCCTCGCCTCCACCGCCCGCCTGATGGTCGGCCTCTGCGAACCCGACCACTTCGTACGCCCGAAGTTCTACCCCAAGGTCACCGGCTCCTGGCTCGTCGACCTCTCCCACATCGACCTCGACCCCCGCCTGCCCAGCCCGTTCACACCGACCGGCCAGCGCCCCACAGGCCCGGCCTGGTACCAGACACACACCGTCGCCTACGCCCAGGAACTCGGCTACAACATCGACGTCCTGGAGGCGTACCTGCGCCGCGAGACCGGCGCCTACCTCGACCCCTGGCACGACCGGCTCAAGACCGCCTACGCCGAGACCCTGGCCGACCTCGGCGTCACCCCCGACCTCACCGACGCCCAGTTCCTCGCGGCGATGGAGGTCCACAAGCAGGTCGACCCCGCGATGGCCGCCGTCCTCACCGCGATCAAGGCAACGGTGAAGGGCGGCATCGGCAAGCTCTTCGAGGGACCGCAGGGCACGGGCTACAAGGACGGCGAGGAGTGGCCGGCCATGAAACGCCCCACCTGGGCCCCCTGGATCCGCAACGCGATCATCTCCAAGACCCGCGTCAACATGCACCGCAAGCTCGCCAACATGGCCAAGTTCACCGGCATGTACCCGCTCGCGGTCCTCTCCGACTGCGTCGTCTACCCCGCCGCGAGCACCAGCCCGCTCGACTTCCTCCCCTACGCCGAGTCGGGCAAGCCGATCCCCGGCGCCTTCCGCCTCGGCTCCACACCGGGCCGGGCGAAACTGGAAGGCGCGCAGCCGATGACATGGGCGGTCGACCTGATGGAACAGGGCTACAACCCCGCCCGCCACATCAAGGGCGACGGCCACGACGCCGTCATGGACGAAGGCGAATAACCACACGCCCGCCCGGCCTCAGCTCTTCCTGAGCCCCCACCAAACCGCCCACCGACATCGGTGCCCACCCCCACTCCGCCCTCCGACGGGAGCTCAACCAGATGACCGGAGAGATCGACGACGCCCTGGAGCGCGCCGACCAGGAGCACTTCACCAGAGAGCCCCCCAAGACCCTCCAGGCCCGGATCAACTACCTGATCAGACAGCTCGGTACCGCCAAGGCCGTCGCCGCGGAGATCGGCGTCACCCCCGACTCCATCAACCGCTACCGCCGCGGCGCCCGAAAGAACCCGCCCAAGAACATCGCCACCCGGATCGAGACCGCCGTCAAAGCCCGCTGGCAGCCAGGCGTCCGCCGCCGCCGGCGCAAGCAGGCCGCCACCACCGGCATCAAAGTCTCCACCCGCGCCCGCTTCGGCTACACCGCCCCCATCGGCACCACCGACGACGGTCGCCTCCGCCGCCTCACCATCAACCTCCCCGCCACCTACGCCCAGCGCCTCTTCGACGCCCAGGACCAAGACCTCAGCGACCAGCAGAAGCGCGCGATCATGGCCGAGGGATTCAAGGAGGCCTACTTCCAGGACAACGGATCCCGCGCCGCAGGACTCTCCGAGGTCAGACTCACCGACATCGACTACCTCGACATCGAGTACTGAGCCAGCCGGACCCCCAGTCGCTGGAACATGTCCACATGAGCCACAGTACGTGAGGTGTGACAAAGGTAGGCTTGTTGTCACAGATCACCTCATCTCGCCTTCTACCCGCGGGTCATCGAGGCACTTCACGGTCTACGACGTGACCACCCACTCCGTCGCCGCTCCCACTGCGACGCAGCCCGTGCCGCGTCCGGCGCGCACCACCGGGAGCACGTCGACATCGCGCCGCCCCCGCCGCGCGGAAGGCGGCCCCGGCCTGCACCCCGACGGCCGGATCATCTTCCTGGATTCTGAGGGGGCGGGGTGTATCTGGGGCGGGTACGTGCCAAGGGCTTCAAGTCGCTCTTGGACACCGACGTTGCGCTGCGGCCGGGCGTCACGGTGGTGGTGGGGGAAAACAATGCAGGGAAGTCCAACTTCATCGATGTCCTGCGGCTGCTGACTGATCATGACGGCCAGTATCGGGGCCGCCCCGGCGGCCCGGGCAGGCTCTTTCCCCGCCCGCCCGGCGCCGGTCGTTCAGGCGGCGGGCAGGCCGGGCAGCGCGAACGAGGCACGGCCAGCGGCCATGCTGGTGGTTGCCGCCAGCGGGAGCTCAGCACCTATCCCACGGCGCGAGGGCCGCGGGTGCGAAGGAGGGCGCGCGCCGCCGTCACCCGCCCTGGAGCAGATCTCCATGCCCTCGACCTGAATGTGTACGGTCGCCGACATTCACTGATACCGAACCGTGACGGGTTCGGCGCTGGTGAACGGCAATGCCGCAGCGGAGTCACGGCCCCGGCACTCGCCGTTCTCACTGGCCGGAAATGACTGTTGGTCGGTCATGACGAAGCACTCACACGAACACGACGAGTACGTCTCCGGAGTCCGGTCCGGGCTTTGGGGCACCTACCGGACGGATTGTTCTGCTCCGGCAGATCCTCACGGCGCCCCATGCCGCTTCTGCCGGGCCTTGTGCGAGTCCGGCGACGAGACCGAGCCTTCTTCGCGGAAAGGCGACAAGAAGTGAGAGGGCGCCTACGCGCCCTGGCGGCCGCGGCCGCCTGCGCATCGGGGGCATCCTCGCTGCCCTCGGCGTCCATGCGCAGCTGGCCCGGCCTGTGCAGGGCACTGCATTCACCTCTGGCATCAACGCCGCTCTCTATGTGCCCGGCGACGTCCGCGCCCCTGGTGTCGGCGCTGTGGCGGGCCAACGTTGAGCCCGGCCTCACGACGTCGAGTGCGGGCGAGCGCGGGGCCGCCCGCACGGTGGGGGCCGCGCACCGCATGTGGCCACTGGGGTCGGGTGTGGCGGGACACTTCGAGGCGTCGGAGCTGCGTAACCGCGGCGCCTCCCGCCGGTTACGGAGGCAGGCCGCGGCGGGGGCCGCACCCCGACACCTGCACGAACGCCCGTCGGAGGCTCTGGCTGGGGCCGGGCCGCTACCGCGCGGCCGTGGACACTAACCCGTGGGGAACGTGACGAAGCGTCACGCCGGTTCCGGGGTAAAGGGGCACAGCGCGTCGGCCCCGGCGCGTACGACTCCGTAGCAGCTCTCGGGTACCTCGTTCCAGGCGCCGGGCAGATCGCCGAGGGGCTCGGACACCACCAGGCGGGTCTCGTCGGATACTTCCTGGAGGAAGGGTACGTCGGGATGCAGCTTGCGCAGCGAGTCCACGCGGGTGCTGTAGAAGAGCGACCGTGAGGAGCCCTGGCTGGAGTAGCGGAAGGCCCACACCGTCGTCCCGTCGCTGACGGCGACCGTCATCTGCATCGGGAACTCCACGCCGTGCTCGCGGCCGACGCGTTCCACCACACCCACCATCCTGGCGACGGCGCCCGGCGGATCCTCTTCCAAGCCGAAGGTGAGCGCCAGGTAGAACATCGTCTCCGAGTCCGTCGTCCCCTCGATTTCGGAGTACAGCGCGGGGTCCACGAGCAGGGTGAGGTCCCGCCGCATCGAGTGGAAGCCGGCGATGGAGCCGTTGTGCATCCACAACCAGCGGCCGTGCCGGAACGGATGACAGTTCGTCTGCTGCACCGCCGTACCCGTCGACGCCCGGATATGGGCGAAGAACAACGGGGAGGTGACGTGGTCCGCAAGCTCCCGCAGGTTGCGGTTGTTCCAGGCGGGGCCGACATCCCGCATGAGCGCGGGGGTGACATCGCTGCCCTCCGGGTACCACCCGACACCGAAGCCGTCGCCATTCGTCGTCTCGGCACCCAGTTTGGAGTGCAGGCTCTGATCGATCAGCGAGTGGGCGGGCTTGTAAAGGATGGTGTCGAGCAGCAAGGGTGTTCCCGAGTAGGCGAGCCATCGACACATGAGCGATCACCTGCGTTCCGATCCTGCGCCTGCGGGAAGCTGCGGTGTCCCGCGCGCCCTCGACTTCCCGACTCTTCGATGAGTCCGACGGCTGCTGCGCTCCGCACCTTGCCGGCTCGGCCTTGACCCCGTAGAGGACGGAGCCCCGCGTCCCGGGTCTGCCGGGCGATGTCTTGTCCGCTGATCTGCCGCTCTCCTCCGGTCACATTCAATTTTCGCCTCCCCTGCCATGCATTGCCATGCGGGCGCAGGTTCAGCTGGCTTTGATCACGACTTCCGACAGCGATTGTTCAGTGCGTGGGGAGGCGGTCTTTCGTGAGGGAAGTCGCTGTTCACGAGAATGGGCGGCACCGTGTGGAGGCGGCCGCAGCCGGTACTGGGGGTCGAACATCGCCGGCCCGCCGTGACGTGACGCAACCGCCATCGCGGCTCTTCCCCCGATGGCGGTTGCGTCGTGTCTCAGTTCAGCCGGGTGGTGGCGTAGGCCTCGATGGCGTCGCGCTGGTACGCGGCCAGGCCGGGAACGATGGCCTCGTATGCGGCGCGCCACGTCTCGTTGTCGACGATGGAACGCCCGATGGCCCGGTAGTCCTCGGCGGAGACAGCGCGCAGTTCGGTCAGTGCCCGGTACTGGGCGTCGATTTCGGCCTGGACCGGATCGGCGTCGGCCGGGTGGCCGGCAGCCATGAGTTCGGCCAGCCGGATCATCTGCGCGGTGCGCTCACGGTGCGCGGCGTCGGCGTCGGCCTGGCTCATCGCGCCGGCGCGTCGTGCGACCTCTTCGGCGAGTTCGGGGAAGTCGCGCATGTTCTCCTCGTACTGGGAAGGCGTCACGCCCTCGAAGAGGTTCTCCGGTCGGTTGATGGTCATGGGGTTGCCGTCCTTCCTGGACTGCTCCAGTTCGGCGATCGTGCGGGAGACCGTGCCGGCCAGCGCGTCGAGGCGGTCCCGTTCCGCGAGGAGGCGCTGGTGGTGGCCCCGCAGGGCATCCACCTCGTCGACCTGATCTGACAGGATCCGGCCGATCTCCGGCAGCCCGACGCCCAGCGCTCGCAACACGAGGATCTGTTGCAGGCGCAGCAGCTGGCGCTCCTCGTAGTGGCGGTGACCGTTGGCCCCGATCCGGGCCGGCGGCAGCAGGCCTGTCTCGTCGTAGTGGCGCAGTGTACGGGCGGTCACGCCCGACATCCGGGCCACCTCTGAGATCGGCCAGTCCATCACGACTCCTGCACGTGTGTGTCGCCGGGCCGGTGTCTCCGGCCCTGGTCACGACGGTAGAAGCTGCCGCAACGGCAACTTCAACCTCGTGACCCAAGATCCTCGCAATCGAACAGGCACGGTCCACGCCCCAGGCGGAACGGGCTCCGCCCGCTACCGAAACTCGTGAACATCAGGACCGCGCCTATGGCCCCCGGTGCCTCCCGAATCCCCGCAGAAAAGCTGTCGTCTCCTCGCGAACAGAGCCACCCACACCCTCCCCGGCGGCCTCAAACTGTCCAGCGAGTGAAACATCCCCGCAGCTGAACGCCACAGGGCAGGCCATCGCCGCCCCCGGGGTGCCCGGCCAGCCGCGACGGGCGGCTCGTAGCGGTCACTTGTCGGCCGTGGCCAGGAATTGGGTGGCGGCGAGCTCGGCGTACAGCGGGTCGGCGGCGATGAGTTCGCGGTGCGTGCCCACGGCCCGGACGCGGCCCGCGTCCATGACGACGATGCGGTCCGCCATGGTGACCGTGGACAGCCGGTGGGCGACCACCATCACGGTCGTGGTGCGGGCCACATCGGCCACGGTGTCGCGCAGCGCGGCCTCGTTGACGGCGTCGAGCTGGCTCGTGGCCTCGTCGAGCAGGAGCAGCCGGGGACGGCGCAGCAGCGCGCGGGCGATTGCGACGCGCTGACGCTCGCCGCCGGACAGCTTCGTGCCGCGGTGGCCCACGAGTGTGTCCAGGCCCTTGGGGAGCCGCTCGACGAGACCGTCGAGCCGAGTGGTCCCCAGCACCCTCAGTACGTCGTCCTCGCCGGCGCCGGGGTTGCCGAGCAGCAGGTTGTCGCGCAGGGTGCCGGAGAGGACGGGCGCGTCCTGTTCGACGTACCCGATCGCGGCACGGAGCTGGGGTATCTCCCAGGCGTTCAGGTCGCGGCCGTCAAGGGTGATCCGTCCGGCCTCCGGGTCGTAGAACCGCTCGATGAGCGAGAAGACGGTTGTCTTGCCCGCACCGGACGGACCGACGAAGGCCGTCATGCCTCGCTGCGGTACGGAGAAGGTCACGCCGTGGTGGACATGCGGCAGATCGTCCGAGTACCGGAACCTGACGTCCTCGAAGGCCAGCGCGGCGGGTTCGGCACCGGGTGAGGGCAGCGGCGCGGGCGCGGCGGGCGGCTCGGCCGGCAACTGCAGAGCCTCGCGGATACGGGCCAGGGCGCCGGCTCCGGCCTGGTACTGGGTGACGGCGCCGACGACCTGCTGGATCGGCGACATCAGATAGAAGACGTACAGCAGGAAGGCGACCAGCGTTCCCACGTCGATCGCGCCGGTGGCGACCCGGGCGCCGCCGACCGCGAGCACGGTGATGAACGCGATCTGCAGGGAAAGGCCGGCCGTGTTACCGGCCAGCGCGGACCACTTGGCGGCTCGAAGGCTCTGCCGCCAGGACTCCTCGGCCGCCGCGTGCACGGCCTGCTCCTCACGGTGCTCGGCGCCGGACGCCTTGACGGTGCGCAGTGCGCCGAGGACGCGTTCCAGCGATGCCCCCATCGCCCCGACGGCGTCCTGTGCCTGCCTGCTGGCCTTGTTGATACGGGGCACGAAGACACCGATCACCGTTCCCGCGACCACCACGACGCCGAGCGTGACCGCCAACAGGACCGGGTCGACCACGCCCATCATCACCAGCGTCGCGACGAGGGTCAGCCCCCCGGTGCCGAGACCCACCAGGGAGTCGGTGGTGACCTCGCGCAGCAGGGTCGTGTCCGAGGTGACCCGGGCCATCAGATCGCCGGGTTCACTGCGGTCCACGGCCGCGATGCGAAGTCGCAGCAGATACGACGACAGGGTGCGCCGCGCGCCGAGGACGACCGACTCCGCGGTGCGCTGCAGGACGTACCCGCCGAGCGCGCCGATCCCCGCGTTGGCGACGACCAGAGCCGACATCAGCAGCAGGGCCCCGGCGATCGGACGGTCGTCGGAGAGCGCGTCGATGAGGAACTTGGCCACCAGTGGCAGCGCGAGCCCGGTGGCTCCGGTGACCAGCGACAGCACCGCCCCGAGGAGCAGCGTCCAGCGGTGCGGACGTACGTAGCCCAGGAGCATGCGCCAGGCGGGCGTGGCGGTTTCGGTCGGCTCATCGTTCGCGGGCCGGTCCAGCGGTGCGGGCTCGGCGGGTGGGGCGGACTCTGTGGTGGTGGCCACGCGTGCTCCTCGTTGTCGTGCCGTGCCGGGTGGGGCGCCGGGGTCCGCCCGGGCGGGAGGAGGCATCAATGTACGTCCGAGCCGGGGGGGTACGGGCCGTGGTGTGAAACTCCAGGAAGCCAGACGCGGCGAGAGGCCCTGCGGTTGAGGAGGGCAGCCGTGTCAGCGCGCCCGCTCACCCCAACCCCAGCCGGCCGTCGTCCGATGCGTCCAGGGCGGCTCGCTCAGCTCCGAGCTGCTAGCCGTTCTCCCTGGTCCAGATCAGCGGCGGCCAGTTGTCGGCGGAAGTACCTCACCCGCACGGCTCGGTCACTCTCCGGCGGCGGTCAGTCGCCGAGCACGCCGGGGTTGAGAATGCCCCGCGGGTCGAGGGCGCCCTTCGCGGCACGCAGCGCGAGGGCGGGCCGCGACGACGCTGACATCGAGGAGCTCCTCCGTGATGTCCGCAGCACCGCAATGACCATGACCCCTTTCACCCTGACCTTCGACCGGCCCTCGGCCGGCGCGCTCGCCGTCGAGATCAGCGGATGGCCCGGCGCGCCCTTCACCGCCCTCATGGACATGGTCACCGCGGCGATGGGCCGCACGGGAGCCGCGTACAAACCCGGCCCGAGCCGTTACCCCCACATCGCCCTCGGCTACACCACGGACGCCGCCGACGTCCTGGACGCGGTCACCCTCCGGGCATCTCTCGCCTCGATCGAGAAGTCCCCGGCGGCTATCCCTGGTCAAAATGCTTTGGCGAGGGATTCACCCGGTGGCAGGGTGGCTTGGTGAACATGGCACAGAACCCCAAGCCCCCTGTCGTGCGTCCCATCACCGACGCCGACATTCCTGCCGCGGTCGATACCCTCGCCCGCGCCTTCGCCGACTACCCCTACACGCGGCACGTGATCGCGGCGGACGATCACGAGGAGCGGATCCGGCGGTCCCAGGAGCTGTGCCTGACCCGCATCGGCATGGTGTACGGCCGAGTCTGGGTCGCCGACGAAGGGCGCGCCGTGGCTGTGTGGGCCATTCCCGGCCAGGATCCCTCGCCCGTCTTCGCCGAGCTCGGGCCGATCCTCGGCGAACTCAGCGGCGACCGGGCCGCCGCTTCTGCGGCTGCAGACGCGGCCGTCGCTCCGTACCGGCCCAAGGAGCCCGGATGGTTCCTGGAAACCGTGGGAACCGCCCCCGAGGCCCAGGGGAAGGGCCTCGGCAGTGCGGTGCTGATTCCCGGCATCCAGGAGGCCGAGCGGGCTGGGTATCCGGCGTTCCTGGAGACTTCCAGCGAGGCGAACGTGCGGTTCTACGAGCGCCTCGGCTTCGAGGTCACAGCCGATGTCCAGCTCCCCGACAACGGCCCCCGCACATGGTGCATGCGCAGGGACCCGCGCTGAGAGCCTGAATTCTCACCTTCGACGGGGGGGCCGTGCTCAGACCACCTCGTCGTCCTCGTCCCACTCCGACACATCCGGATTTGCGCAGCGGGCGCAGAACGCTGCGCTGCCGCGGCGGCCTGCCGGGGGCCGGAGGAACGCCGCGATGTGCCGCTGCCCGTGCGCCCCCCACGTGCTGAGAACTGCGCCGGAACGCCCCGGCCGGTAGGAGGAACGAAATTGGCCGCCCGTACCAGCTGCCACGAATGGCAACTCAGTGACGGATACCAAGTTCTCTGCCACTTCTGGGACGAGCCGTACACCTACCGGGCGTATGCCAGCTGCGGTTACCAGGCGGAACGATCTACCGCATCTTCGGACCCACACGGCAGGCAGTCCGTGAAGGAGAGGGCGCCCAGGCATCCATCGCCGAATGCGGCTCCTTCGGGCCGGCCGTCGGAGGAGGACTGGACATCAACCCCTGAGTACACATCGGCCCCGACTGTTGGCCGGCCCGAGCCGGGCGTCTGCCGGAGCCGATGTCGTGACCGGACCAGTCGCCCGCCCGATTCCCCCGCGGCGAGTCGCAGTGCGGACAGGCCGGTGGCGGCGGCCTGGTCGGGCTCGCCAGCGGCGGCGAGGTGGGCGGTGAAGGGTTCCGTGGCGCAGCATTCGCACGCCCAGGTCAGGTCTCGTAGCGGGCGCGCATCACCTCCGCCCACTGCTGGGGCCGGGTGGCCTCGCGGCCCTCGCAGCGGTACCCCGTGAACCAGACGCGGGCGGGCTGGTTCCGCTGGGCGGAGGGGCGGAGGGCCGGCTGTGGCGGTACTCGGCGCGGAGCGGTCGCGAGCACAGCGGGCAGAGGCCGGCGTAGATCAGGTCGTTGGTCATGCGGCGGACTCTGCACACGCGGTGGGCCTCCCGTCTCGGGCTCGAGGAGTTCGGTGAGCGAGTTCACCGCCTGGAGCATGAGTTGCAGGAGGCTCGGCATACCACTGCCGGCAGGGTGGCGATTCGGGTGCTGCCGGGTCCTACAGGGTGCGTCGTTCGAGGTAGATGGAGGTGAACACCGCGACTTTGGCCCGCAGGGACCAGGGGTCGAAGGGCTTGCTGATGTAGTCGACGGCGCCGGCGGCGTATCCGCGGGCTGAGTGTTCGAAGTCCGCGCCCATGGCGGTCAGGAAGATGATCGGGACGTCGCGGGTGCGGGGTCGGCGTGTGATGTGTGCGCAGGTCTCGTAGCCGTCCATTCCCGGCATTTGTACGTCCATGATGACGACCGCGATCGTCCACCCCCAGCACCCGAGGTGTCTCCAGCGGCGGGAGTGGCACCCGCATCAGCTAGGACAGGACGGTGCACCGCGAGAGCGTGACGTTCAAGATCCTCAGCGCGCAGTACAGACGGCGTACGGACAAGTCGATACGCATCCGGCCGACCCCCAACAGAGACGTCGGCGAGGCGCCGTATATAGCGGCTGTGGCACCACTCGCTGAGTCGGCCGCATACCGTACATCCTGTGGAAACACCGGACCTCGTACGGGCGAGAACCGCCACACCGGCATCAGAGACATCAACCGAGACAACCAGCACATCAGCCAACTGCGGTAAAAGACTCGACAGTTCAACAGAGTGCAACCACAGGCTGCCCGCATCGCGGACCGGCCGACCGTGTCACCGAGATGATCTCCGCCTACGAGATTCTCGCCAGAGCCACGTTCACGTGTACGCCGACACCTGGCCGCCCGCCGCGTCGCAGGACGCCGAGCACCTTCACCAGGCGATGAACCAACCCACCCCATGTCGGCGACCACGGGCAACGGGCGACAGAAGGAGGATGCATGAACGGACCCTCACGACGCGGCTTATTGGCCATGGCGGGCGCCGCCGCCGCCGCGGCCGCTGCGGCGGTCGCCGCTGTGACGCTGCCCGACCACAGCCCACCCCACAGCCCACCCCACAGCCCACCCCACAGCCCACCCCGCACCCCACCCCGCACCCCACCCCGCACCCCAGCCCCCACCTCGTCCCCGCCCTTGTACAACGGAAATCTCCTGCGCCCCGTCTCCAGCGGCCGCCTGCACACGACGTTCGAGTTCGGTGACCTTCAAGTGACCTCCCTGCGTGACGGCTACGTCGACATGTCGCCCACCCTCCTGCGCGACGAGAAGGGCGACGCCCTCGACGAACTGCCCGGCGCCGTCCCGCTTGTCGACGGCAGCCTGCGCCTGTCGGTCAACGCCTTCCTCGTCACCGGCCCCACCGGCTCCGTTCTCGTCGACACCGGCGCCTCCAACGCCTTGGACTCCACCACGGGCTCGCTCCTGGACGCCCTGGACGAAGCCGGAATCGACCGCGCGTCCATCACGGACGTGGCGATCACCCACAACCACGGAGACCACGTCAACGGCCTCATCGCGCCGAACGGCTCCGAGTCCTTCCCCGCCCTTGAACGGGTGTGGATCGGAGAGAGCGATGCCTCCGTCTTCACCGGAAGGCTCGCTCCCGTCCGCGAGCGCGTCGTCCCCATCACCGGCGAGGTCGCCGTCAACAAGCACGTCACGGCGCTTCCGACTCCCGGCCACACGCACGGCCACACCGTCTACGAGGCCACCAGCAGCACCGGGCGCCTGCTGATCTGGGGCGACACCGTTCATGTTCCCTCGCTGCAGTTCACCGAGCCCAACGTCTCCTGGGGGTTCGACGGCGACGAGCCCCAGGCCCGCGCCGCCCGCAACGCCCTCCTCGAGCGGCTGACCCAGCCCGGACACTTCGTCGCCGGCGCGCACCTCGACTCACCCGGAGTGGGACGCGTGACCCGCCTCGACAACGGCTACGCCCTCGAATACGTCGCCCCCTCCATCGCCTGACCCTCTGACCGTCCGCATCTGTCCCCACAGGACAGCCTGCACCCGCCGGTCTCGCGTACCGCCGCCCTTACCTCCCGGCAGCACACGAGACCGGCGTAGGGCTGCGCCGACCCGCCGGGCCAGCCGGCCGTACCGCTCGCCACCACCCGTGAAAGGACCACGATGACCACACCACGCTCCCGTCCACGGACCCGGACTGGCGAGCTTGCTACCGCAGCTGGCCGATGTCCTGGTCGCCCCGGTTGATGTCTCTGATGTTGGTGTGACGGTCACGCCCGTACGAGGTCCGACGTGCCCGCAGAATGTACGTGATGCGGCCGGCTCAGCAAGTGGCGCCACAGCCGGGCCATCGAACGAGAAAACCGTTGCGGCTCTGTTGGACTGAGCAGAAGTCCTGAGCGTGACCTGCGGATTGCTCCCATCAGCTGAGCGCTTTCGGGGGTTCAAGGAAGGAGCTCTGGGGTCGGGGGAGTGGTCCTGAACTGCGGATTCTGGAGGTTGCTCTGTTGGAGCGGATGTTGCTCAGTCACTTCAGCCGTCGGGGGAGTGGTCGAAGTTCCGGGTTCGCCGCCGAATGGCCGTGTCGGTCGCCGGGCGTCGGCGAGGCGAGTCCATGATGAAGCGGTGACAGGCAAGCTGAGGTGGTACCACCAGGGCCAGGCGTCGGGTGGATGGCACGCCCCGCGCCTGATGCGAGTACGGATCGTCGCCCCGCTCGCCGTTGCTGCGGTCAGCGGCGCCGGTCACGTGATCTACCGCTTCGTCGTGGACCGCCTCGTTGCCAACACCTCGGACGCCATCAGGACCACCACCCTCGCCATCCTGACTCTGACTGGCGCCGCGCTGGCTGGCGTGTACGCCTACCGCAAGCAGGCCCCTGAGCGTTGTACTTGGCCCGGCTGAGCGTGATGGTGGGCCCGGGCCGTCCGCGGGTGGCGCCCCGCCGATCTGTTCGGCTGCAGCGTCATGGGTTTCTCGTTACTCCACGGCGCGGTCGATGAGTTTGTGGCTCCCGGCCGGTCCAAGCTCGTGACACCCCAGGAAAGGACACCGTCATGTCGGAGCTTCTCGTCGACTTCATCACCTCCCTCGACGGCCACGCATCGGGAGAGGGATGGCCCGGGTTCTGGGGCCTCGAGGGCCCGGAGTACCTCGCATGGCTCGGCGAGCAGCCCGAGGCCACCTACCTGATGGGAGCGAACACCTACCGCCTTATGTCGGGCTTCGCTGCAGGCCAGGTCCCCAGTGGCCAAGACGAGTTCAGGCCCGAAGAAGAGGCGTCCGTCGACGAGCTCACGCAAGCGTCCAAGGTGGTGTTCTCCTCCTCACTCGAAGAGCCACTGACGTGGGCCAACTCCACGCTCGTCCGCGACGACGCCGTCGAGGCGGTCCGCGCCATGAAGTCGAGTGGCTCGGGGCTCCTCAGTACGATTGGCAGCCTCAGCCTGTGCCGGTCCCTGCTAGGAGCCGGACTCGTCGACCGCTTCCGGGTCGTAATGTTCCCGGTGATCACCGGGAACACGGGCGAAGAACGCATCTACGACGGCTATCCGGACGTTGCCCTCGAGATGATCGAGCACCGCACCTTCGACGGCCGCATCCAGCTGGTCGAGTACAAGCCCCGCGTGCTCGAGCACCCGCCGCTCGGCGTCCCTGCGTGACGTCGCCCGTCCGCTGGTCTGGACGGCCGCCAGGCCGGCGCCGGCGGGTGCGGAGCAAGACCTGATAGGGGGCCAGTCAACGTCAGGACGCCGAGCCGTCGCAGGTCAGCCCATGTAGGCCGCTCCCAGACCGCAGTCTCCGCAAAGGTCCACCTTCCGGATACGGATGCGCCGCTCGACGCTTCCCTGGGCAGAACCTCGCGGCCTGAGCGCTCTACATGGCCGATGGGGCCAACTGAAGCGCTCAGTCACAAGGGCTGTGGCTCTACCTCTGCTCCCCGCCCGCGCGGGGATGGTTCCGACGGAGGTCCACGCTCACGTTCGCCGAGCCGCTCCCCCCCGCTCGTGCGGTCGGAAGCCTTGGAAGGGGGGCGGCGACAGCCCGGAAGGAGGCTGGTAGGGCAGATGATCACTGTGGGTGGCTGTAGGAGGCAACTTCGATGCCCGATGCCACGTCTGGCAGTCCGTACCAACCCTTCCGGAATGGAGCCACTCGGTGCTCGTAGGACTGCTGACCGCCATCGCCGCCTCGATCTGTTACGGCACGGGTTCCGTCCTGCAGGCCGTCGGGTCGCGCAAGTCCGCCCGGCGTGAGGCGGCCGCGGGTCGGCTCACGGAGCGCGGCGGGCCGAGTCTGTCCTCCACCGCGAAGGCGGCGACGACCTGGGAGTTCGTCGTCGGCACGATCCTGGACTTCATCGGTTTCGGTCTCGGGGCGTTTGCGGCCCGGCTGCTGCCGCTGTTCCTGTCCCAGACCGTGATCAGCGCGAATCTGGTCGTCACGGCGGTCCTGAGCGTCCGGCTGCTCGGGATCCGACTCACCCGCGCGGAGTGGACATCGATCGGTGTGGTCTGCTCCGCGCTGGTACTCCTGGCGAGCGCCGCGGGCCCGGAGGGCAGTGGGCACACTCAGGTCGCCACGCACTGGTGGCTGCTCGCGATCTCCCTGCTCCTGATGGCGGGTGGCACAGTTCTCGTACGACTCCTGGGCGCGCGGGCGGCGATCCTGGCCGGTCTGCTTTCTGGGCTCGGCTTCGGCGCGCTGGGCGTCGGGGTGCGGATCCTGAACGGCGTAGACCCCTTCGACCTCGGCACGCTCCTTACCGACCCGGCGCTGTACGCGATCCTCGTCGCCGGGATCGGCGGCATGTATCTGCACACCGTCGCGCTCCAGATCGGCTCGGTGAACGGGGCGACGGCGGCGTTGGTGGTCGGCGAGACGGTGCTTCCCGGCATGATCGGGGTGTGGTGGCTGGGCGATGCCTCACGTCCGGGTTTCGCCTGGCTCGCCGTCCTCGGCTTTGTCCTCGCGGTCGTGGGCGCGGTCGCGGTGGCGTGGTTCGGCGCGCCGGAGGGCCACGGGGCGGAGGACGGGGCCGCGCCGGAAAGCCTTGGGGCGGTGCCCGGGAGCCTTCCCAGTCCCGTACGGGTTCCCTGAGTACGCGATTCGCAAGGGACGGCACTGCGGGACTGTCCTGGTGGATGTCGAGATACACCGGCCGATCGACCTGCTGCGCGACCGGGAAGAGGATGGCGCCAAGCAGGTGAGTGAAGGATCTGTTGCGCGTTCTGTTCTTCGTGTCCGTGGGGTTGGTTCGGTGTGCGGGGGAGAGGGTGTCTGGTTTGCCGGTTTCGGTGAAAGTGGTTCAGGTGGGGGTGCTGTGCGGTAAGACTGCAGGTCACGGAGTCTGCTCCCCGCACTTGTGGGGATGGTTCCTCGGGTGGCGCGAACAGCAACGCTTGGTCGGGGCCGTGGTCCACGCCGCGGGCGGGCAGGTGCTGGCCTGTGGGTCGGTCCCGTAGGCGTGCCCCCCTCGTGGTGAGCGGGGGGCCGGCCCCGCCCCGTGGTGTGTGCCGCCCTGTGTGGCTCACAGGCTGTTTTCCCTAGTGGGAGGGCCTGTTGTGTGGGACTGTCCATGGCAGGTCTTGAGCACGGCCTTGGAGGGCTCCTGGCCCTGGTCCTCCTCAGGCGCTTTCCGAGCTTCGTGTCCCATTCAGGTTCCTCTGGCGTAGCCCGACCCGCCCGAGGTGCGTCTCGGCGGCAGTCCGGCCGACCCTGGCACCACGCCCGCCCCGGCCTGATCCGGGGGCAGCGTGTGTGTCGTGCGTGGCGGTGGAAGTGCGTGATGGTCGATGGGGGACTGGCAGTGGAGATTCGTCGGCTGGGTTGTCAGCGGTGTAGCCCCAACGACCTGGTAGTTCACGCTGACAGGCCGTGACGGACTGGTGCTGCTACGAGCGACGAATGGCCAAGTCATGCTCACGCAGACCATCAGAAGGCCTGCTGTAAGCCGTATTGTGCCGAAGCGCGATGGGGGTCGTGTGACCGAAGCTGCAGGTCCCGATGCCGTACAAGTTGTCGTCTGTCCGGACCTGGTGGTGGCATGGCCCCAGGACTTCGTCTGCGGCGGTCATGACCAGGCCGGCTATGTGGTGCCCCCAGTCGTCGAGCGGATAGAGGACAGAACCCTCCGGAAGGTCTCCCTGAAAAGTGAGGAAGACTTCATCGTCGCCAGATCGACTGCCGAGCTGGACGGCACCGGTCGCAATCATGATCGCTTCGACTGTTTCATCCACCGCCTGCGCAGCGTTGTTGATCCAGATTCCCTGCGGCCCGAGCTCGGAGCGCATCGCCTCGTCCAGTGGCCGACCAGTCCGTGACCAGGGCCTTCTTCCGAGCTTGGTTGCGCCGCGATGCCTTTGCCGGGCCGGGAGCCAGAATGGCGATGTCGTTTCGCGGGAAGGAGAACCCGCAACCCCTGCTGGAGGCTGATGTGGCGCGTGACCGGATCGGGCTGGCCGAGGTACTGGCGGCGGCGGAGACTGCCGCGCCGGTGGACTCCCTCGACGTTGTCGCACGTAATCTGCGGGACCGGTTCGGTGCCCGGTATGTGTCGTTCCTATTCGTCGACATCGTGGGCCGGCGGATGCTGCGCGTCCACGACACGGAGGGCACGCATCTGGAAGACCGCGCCGTGCGGATTCCCCTCGTGGACAGCAGCATCTACGACAAGGTCCTGCGCACCCAGCAGCTGGTGCGTGCGCCGGAGGGCGATCACGGGCAGCGGGTCCTGGCCCCGGTGACGAACCGCGGCGACACCATCGGCGTCCTGGAGCTGTTCCTCACCGAGGTCACCCCAGATGTCCTCGCCCAGGTAGAGGAGGCCGCGCACGCGCTGGCCTACATCATTGTCACCGACCGCCGATTCACCGACCTCTACCACTGGGGCAACCGCACCACCACCGTCAGCGTCGCCGCTGAGATCCAGCGCCAGCTCCTGCCCTCCGCCGCCGCCTGCGAAGCTCCCCAGTTCACGCTGGCCGGCGCTCTGGTTCCGGCCGCCACCATTGCAGGTGACACGTACGACTACAGCCTCGACAACGCCATCCTGCACCTGTCGATCACCGACGCCATGGGCCACGACGTCCACGCCTCCCTGATGGCCACCCTCCTGGTCAACACCTCACGCGGTGCCCGCCGCGCCGGAGAAGACCTCGCCGAGCAGGCCCGCCAAGCCCACCAGGTCCTCCTCGACCACGGCCACCGCACCTTCGTCACCGGCCAGCTCCTGCGGATCGCCCTCGACGGCAGCGGCGCCCAGCTCGTCAACGCCGGCCACCCCAGTCCCCTCCTCCTGCGCGACGGCACGGTCACCGAACTTGACCTGGCCGTGAACATGCCCTTCGGCTTCGGCCACCACCCGGGCATCTACGAGGTCCAGGACCTCGACCTGCGCCCCGGCGACCGCCTCCTGCTCCACACCGACGGGATGCAGGAACGCGAAGCCGAAGCGGTCGACCTGCCCGGCCTCCTTCGTAAGACGGCCGACGAGCACCCGCGGGAGGTTGTACGCGCGCTGGTCGGCGCGGTCACCGACGTCTATGACGGCCAGCCGCCGAGAGACGACGCGACCGTCCTGTGCCTGGACTGGCACGGCCCCGAAACGCGCATCCACGCGACCGCCTGAGCCCGAGCCACAGCGGATCAATCACGCGACCGGGCGGTGGACCAGGGCCGGGGTGCTCCGGCACCCGATGCGGGACGCATCCTCGGCCGTGACGTCCAGGCGCAGCCGCTGGCACCACGTGACCCCCGCTGCGCGCTCGCTATCCGCGAGACGCTCGCCATGGCCCCGCCCCGCCGCTGCGCTTCCTCCAGGTACTGCCCGACAGCACGTCACCGAACTTGACCTGGCTGTCAGTCCTTGAGGTGCGCGACATGGTCTGGCGCGAGACCAGAAGGCGCATGGGATACGGCGAGGGCAAGGGCCCGAGCACCGTGAACGGACTCGCCCCCACCTCGGCGGCGGCCAGGCGACTCCACCTCGTCTACATGGAGGTCGCCACCGAGGCCGGCGTTGCCGCACGCCACCTGGTCGACGGCGCCGCCGCGCGCGCCGGACGGGCCGGGGCAAGCTACGCCCAGCTCGGGGAGGCCGCCGGAGACCTGTCGCGGCAGGCGGCCCGCAAGCGGTGGCCCGAGGCCGTCGGCACCCATCGGGTCCTCTACACCATCACCGGCAAGGAGCCGCCCCACGGCCGGGCCACCACTCTCTACCGCAGCGCGGAGAAGGCGGTCGAGCGCGGTCGCACCGCCGTGGACGAGGGCGCCCTGGCCGACGACGGCGCCATCGCCGCGGTCGTCATCAACTCCGCGCGCGAGGTCGTGTGGGCCTGCTGGTTCAACGACGCGATCTGGGGGCCGGAGGAGACCGAGCAGCACCCCGCCCTCGCCCTGCCGGGCCGCCGCCTCGGTCGTGCCCCGCAGATGGTCGAAGAACACCTCCCGGTCCACGGCCGCCAGCTGCGGCGCGACGGCGACCGGCCCGCGCCGGGGCCGGGGTAACCGTCCGGCGAGCGCGACCGCGCCCTGGCCGAAACGATCCAGCGTCTGACCGCAGCCGCCGAGACCAACCCCGCCCTGAAGCTGCTGATCGCCCTCGTCGGCATCCATGCGCTCTACCCGCACCAGGCCCGAGCGCTGCCCCTGACCGCCATCGACTTCACCCGCGGCCGGCTCACGCTCGGCGACATCGATCACCCTCTCGACGCCTTCACCCAGCAGGCCGCCGTCGACTACTTCCACCTCCGGCACCAGCGCTGGCCACATACCCGCAACCCTCACGTGTTCATCAGCTCGCGGACCGCGCATACCCGGGCCCCGGTCACGACCGGCTGGATGCAGCCTCTGCTGCGCGGCCTCCCGGTCACCGCCCAGCAACTGCGCGAGGACCGAATCCTCGAAGAGGCCGCCGTCACCGGCGCTGACCCACAGCACCTGTGCGCGGTGTTCAACATCACTCCGGAGACCGGACTCCGCTACACCCGCTTCTTCCACCCCGACCCCACGGACAGCGACGACGTATCCGGCTGCAACATGGAGACATCGTGACCGACCACCACGCTCACCTGCTCGCCGCCATCGTCGAGCTCGGCGGTGAGCTGGAGCTCCCAGCTACCCGTAACGGGCGCTCAGGGGCGCGGTCATCCCACAGAAGGCTGCGCGGTCAGCGACGCCGACCGCCGCCGATGCGGCGGTCGTCGGCCAGTGCGGTAAGCGGGCCGAACTCGCGGGCAAGCTGGTTCCACGTCAGAACCTCGCCACAGCGGGCCGGGAACTCCTTCGGGTTGAACTCGGGCATGGTCCAGGTGCCAGTGCCCCGGTCCCGCAGCCACAGGTCCCCGTCACCGTCGACCACAGTCGGCGGGACCGGTACGGGCTCGGCCTGATCGGTGGGCTCCCAGGTGACCCGGCCCGGGTGGGAAACGCGGCGCAGCTCGGTGGTGGCCAGCCGCGCGGCCAAGTCACGGGTGGACTCTTCGGCGTCCTTGACCGACGCGAGTCGGAATGCGTCGTCAAGTACGGGCAGGGCTGGATTCTTGCTGCGCTTTGAACTCATACGCTGACTACCTCCGGTGGGGGGCGTCACATCCGTTATGGCACCCCGTAGAGGAACACGGTATCCGAGGCGGGAGCCGGGCCGGCTACGACCACTGTCCAGGTGGAGGCGCTGGCCCACCGGGCGGTGGGGCTAGAGCCTGTCTCCTTGATGGGGCGATCTACTGATCGGCGCCCCTGAATGCTTGCGGCATCGTGCATGGAAGCCTGTCCACATGGACACATTCGCGGACCGATTCGACGGCGGGTGGAAGTGGTGGGAGGCCGCCATCGAACAGGGCCGTTGCCCTGGGTTCACGTCATGGAGACGACGACCTTGCCGGCTTTTGCGCGGCCCTTTTCGACGTACTCCATGGCCTGAAGGGTCTCGTCGAACGGGAAGACGCTGTCGACGACGGGGCGGATCTTCCCGGCGTCGATGAGGGGGGTGAGTTCGCGCAGCTGGTCGCCACTGGCCTTCATGAACAGGAAGGAGTACGTGACACCGAGACGCTTGGCCTGGCGCCGGGTCTTGGCGCTGAGCGCGGCGATGCCCAGGCGGAGCACCAGGTTCGAGCCGAGTTCGCGGGCGGTGGCCGGGTCGGGCGGGCCCGCGACGGAGATGGCCAGGCCGCCGGGCTTGAGGATGCGCAGGGACTTGGCGAGGTTCTCGCCGCCGAGGGAGTCCAGGACGAGGTCGTAGCCGGTGAGGAGTTCGGAGAAGTCCTGGGTGCGGTAGTCGATGACCTCGTCCGCGCCGAGGTCCTTGACGAGGTCGACCTTGGCGGTGCTCGCGGTGGCGGCCACGTGCGCGCCCAGTGCCTTGGCCAGTTGGATGGTGATGGATCCCAGGCCGCCGGCGCCCGCGTGGATGAGGACCTTCTGGCCCGGCTGGACGTTCGCCCGCTCGACCAGGGCCTGCCAGGCGGTCAGCGCGACCAGGGGGAGGGAGGCGGCCTCGGTCATGGTGAGCGTGGCGGGCTTGGGCGCCAGGTCGTCCTGGTGGACGGCGAGGAGTTCGGCGAAGGTGCCGATGCGGTCCTTGTCGGGCCGCGCGTAGACCTCGTCGCCCACCGCGAAGCGGGTGACGGACGATCCGACGCGGACGACGGTCCCGGCGAGGTCGTTGCCCAGGACGAGCGGGAGACGGTAGGGCAGGATCTGCTTGAGGTCACCGTCGCGGATCTTCATGTCCAGCGGGTTGACACTCGCCGCGTCGATCCTGACCAGGACGTCGTCGGCGCCCACCTGGGGGTCGGGTATCTCGGCGGCACGCATGTTGGACGCGTCACCGTACTTCTCGACCATGAAGGCCTTCATCGTCATCTCCGTTCGTGTGGCCTCCCGTCCAAGCGGGAGGGGTGTTCTGTCCGTGAGGGTTTTGTCTCGTTGCAAGACGGTTTGTGGTGTTCTTCTAGTCCGCGCGCTCCGCGTCGGCACGGCAGTGGCCAGTGCCTGCGCGGAGAGCTCTGCTTCGGTCGTGTTTCCGGGCTCAGGCCACCGGCACGACCGGGGCGATGACGCTGCTCGCGTCGCCGCCCTGGAGGTGTCCCAGCGAGCCCGCGACGCCCTCGTGCGGTACGCCGAGCGGCATGGCGCTGACCTTGTCGAGGCGCGCGTACTGCTCGTCGGTGAGCTGGACGTCGAGGGCTGCGAGGTAGCTGTCGAGCTGGGAGAGGTTGCGCGGGCCGATGATCGGGACCAGCGTGGCCGTGGAGCGGGCGGCGTGCTCGCGGACCCAGGCCACCGCCACCTGGGCGGGCGTCGCACCGGTCTCCTGGGCGATGGCCAGGACGGTGTCGACGACGGCGGTCTTCTGGTCGGTGCTCTCGGTGTGGATGACCATGCCCAGGTCGCTGAGGCGCCCTTCGGCGGAGCTGCGGTACTTGCCGGTGAGCAGTCCGCCGCCGAGCGGGGACCACAGCGCGGCGCCGAGTCCGAGGCTCTCGGCCATCGGCAGCAGCTCCCGGTCGGCGGTGCGCTCGACGAGGCTGTACTCGTGCTGGATGCCGATGATCGGGGACTGGTTGCGCAGGTCGGCGAGGGTCACCGCGCGGGAGACGCGCCAGGCGGGGAAGTTGGACAGCGCGGCGTGGTGGATCTTGCCCGCGCTGACCAGGTCGTCGAGACCGCGCAGGAGCTCCTCCATCGGAGTGAGCTGGTCGGGGAAGTGCACCCACAGCAGGTCGATGTAGTCGGTGCCCAGGCGCTTCAGGCTGGCCTCGACGGAGGCGACCAGATTCTTGCGGCTGTTGCCGGTCTTGGAGATGTCCGGCCGCGGGGCGGCGCCGAGGGCGAACTTGGTGGCCAGGACGAAGTGCTCGCGGTCGGCGGAGACGAGCTTGCCGGTCAGTTCCTCCGACTCGCCGAACTGGTAGCCGTCGGCGCTGTCGAGGAAGGTGCCGCCGGCCTCGGCGAACCGGTCGAAGATGCGGCGGGCCTCGTCGGGCTCGGCGCCGGCGCCCCAGCCGGTGCCGAAGTTCGCGGTGCCGAGCGCGTACTCGGAGACGCGCAGTCCGGTCCGGTGTCCGAAGGCCGTGTAACGCATGAGATGTCCTTGCCTGAGGGGTGGGAAGGCGGTCGCGCCGGGGTGGAGGGGCGAGCGTCAGCCCGCGTTCGGCTGGGGTGCCGCGGACAGGCTCTGCTTGACGTACCGGCTGGTCTCGTCGGCGAGGATCTCGGGCAGGCCGGTCTCGATGCCGTCCAGGGCCTGGGCCGCGACGTCGGCGGCGGCGACCTTCTGATCGGCGGGCACGCCGGCGGCCATGTCGGTGTCCATGTAGCCGACGTGCAGCGCCGAGACGGTGATCCCGCGCGGTGCCAGCTCCTCACGGGTCGCGTCGCTCAGCGCCCAGGCGGCGGCCTTGGAGGCCGCGTAGGAGCCGAGGCCGGCCGGGTGGAACCAGGACAGGGCGGACAGGACGTTGAGTACGGCACCGCCGCCGTTGCCCTCGATGACAGGGGCGAAGGCCCGGGTCGCGGCGAGCGGGCCGAAGAAGTTGGTCTCCATCTCGCGACGTACCTCGTCCAGGCCGCCTCCGACCAGCGTCGCGCCGGTGGAGATGCCGGCGTTGTTGATCAGCAGTGTCGCGTCGGAGGCGATGCGGGCGGCCTCCCGTATCGACTCCTGGTCCGTCACGTCGAGGCGCAGCGGGGTGACGCCCGGCAGGTCGACCGTCTCGGGACGGCGGGCCGCCGCGTAGACCTTGGCGCCATGCTCCACGAGCTGGGCGGCCAGGTGCCGCCCGAGGCCCCGGTTGGCGCCGGTGACCACCGCGACCGCGTTCTTGAGTTCCATGCTCGCTCCTGTCCTTCGGCGGGCGCCGTCGGAGCACCCGCGTCAATTAGATTGCAAGCACAATCTAAACACAGGACTATGATAGATGCCAGTCGACATCCAAACGGGAGGTGGCCATGGGCCGCGTATCGCAGGCGCAGGCGGAGGAAAATCGCAGGCGGGTGGTGGACACCGCCTCCCGGCTGTTCCGAGAGCAGGGCACGCAGGTCAGCGTCGCCGACCTGATGAAGGCGGCTGGTCTGACCCATGGCGCGTTCTACAAGCAGTTCGCCTCCAAGGAGGCGCTCGTCGACGAGGCCACCGCCCACGCCTTCGCCGAGCTCACCCAGCGCTACAGCGCCGGGCTCGAGCGGCACGACGGGCAGCGCGAAGCCGCCCAGCAGGCGCTGATCGACACCTACCTCTCCGTCGAGCACCGCGACGACCCGGCGGACGGCTGCCCGGTCGCAGCCCTCGCCACCGACATCGCGCGCGAGGGCGGGGGGCGCGAGGCCCGTCGCGTCTACGCCGAGGGGGTGGCCGACTTCGCCGGCTTCCTCGCCACCGATGACCAGGACGGCATCGTCCGCCTCTGCACCCTGTTCGGTGCGCTGATCCTGTCCCGGGCCACCGTGGGTTCCCCGCTCTCCGGAGAGATCCTCGACGCCGCGCACGCAGCCTTGACGGAAGCAGGCTGATCAAGGGGCGGTGCGGGTGTACGTCGACGGCACGCGTGGGCGCCGAAGCATCCGCGGCCAGGCGGAGGCGGTTGCGCAGCCGACATCAACGTGTCAGCAGGACTGCGATCTGGCGCCGGACGCGTACCCGACCGGCGGCTACGTCGCCGCGATCCGCGCAGGCGGCGCCGTTAGCCCGGGCGGGCAGCCGGGTGATGGCGGAATGCCCTGGCACTGGAGACGCCGGCCGCTCTCAAGAGGGTGATCGCGACGGCAAGTTCGCCGAACGGGCGACCGCGCTTCCGAACACACCTGCGAAACCTGCGTCAAGCCCGGCCGCCTCCGCCTCCACGGCGACGGGCCGCGAGCCGGGATGCAGAGCAGCTGCGAAACCTGCCGCACCTCCTGACACCGGACAACGCATCAGCGGGCAGCACCGAAACCAACCGCCCAGGCGCCTCCCGCCCGTAGAGTTCTCCTCGGCAGCCGAGTTCGGCGAGACATGATGTTCGCCACACCCACAGCGGGGAATCGGACACCGTGCTCCGTCATAGCGCCACACGCGCCACAGGCTCGGCTCTAGCCCAAAGCGACACGACCTGCGAGGGACACGGTCTCCGCGGAAACAAACCTGCTGCGGACTCTCACGGTGAGCGCGACCGCCTTCGGTGTAGTTCTCGCCCTGGGCGCCCTGGACGAGACCGCCGGGGCACTGACCGCCCCTTGCCCTCGCCCACCGGTGGGGCCCGGGGCCGATGATGCTGACCACGCTCGCGATCACCCCGCTGACCCAGCTCCCGCTGCTGCTCGCCTCCCCAGGCCTTCGATGGCAGATCGCGATCGGAGCGGCGCTGTTCCTGCAGTTGGCCTGCGCTGGTGCCGCGGGCACCACCCAGCGATCGATTCGTCAGATCATTACCACAGCCGGGATGCAGGCCCGGATGCAGACCGTGAGCACGTGGCTGACGGCTGGCGCCCGTCTCGTGGCCGCGCTGCTCGCCGGCGGCCTGGGCACATGGATCGGAGCGCGGCCCACCCTGACCGCCGGGACCTTCCTGCTGCTCGTCCCCCTCGCAGCCCTCGCCCGCTCCCCGCTGCGCGCGCTGCGGCACATGCCGGACCCGCCGCCCGCCGCCCGCCGCGCCCGGCACAGGCGGCGATCCCGTGCCGTCGCCGCTCGCACTGCGGATGCCCTCTCCGGCCGTACCCGCACCCGCACATACGGAAGACGACCGTCCCGACCGCTCGCCCGGAGGAGATGCCACGTGAACAAGGTGCCGCACGCCGCAGCGGTGACGTCTGCCGTGCCCGCCCTACCCGAGCCCCTGGAGTGCAACAGGCGCAGTGAACCTTCCCAGTCCGCCGCGCCCTTCCTGCCGGCGCAGCCCACGGGCGACACCTCCGTGGCCGCGGACGCCCGGGCGGCGATGGTCGCCCGGCTCGAGGAGAGCGGAGAGCTGCGCCCCGGGCCTGTGCGCGAGGCCCTGCTCGCACTGCCCCGCCAGGTCCTGATGCCTCAGGCCTACGTGCGGCGCAGCGCCGCGGACGAGACTCCGCCACGCTGGGATCTGCTGGACTGGACCCGCCCGGCCGACCAAGAGGAGCTGCTGGAGCGACTGCACAGCGGGGACAGCGTCGCGATCCAGCATGAGGGCGAGCCGGTCCTGGGCCGTACTGCCGGGTCGCGTCGCGGGGGCTCCATGACCGCGATGTCGAGCACGATGGGCATGACCGCGGACCTGCTCCAACTCTTGGACCTGCGGCCCGGGCAGCGCCTGCTGGACGTCGGGACCGGCGCTGGGGTGACCGCGGCGGTGGCGTGCTTCGTGTGCGGCGACGCCGGCGTCGTCACCCTCGACATTGACCCGCACGTCACTGCCGCCGCCCGCGAGCGCCTGTCCGCACTCGGCTACCAGCCGACCGCGGCGACCGGGGACGGCACCACAGGCTGGCCCGACGCGGGCCCGTACGACCGGGTCTTCGTCTCCTTCGCCGTCCGCCGCGTACCGACAGCCCTGGTGGAGCAGCTGGCGCCGGGCGGGCGCGCGCTGATGACGCTCGGGACGTCGTCGCCGTCGTGGCCGGGCCTGGCCGTGATCGACAAACGACCGGACGGGACCGTGGAGGCGGAACTGCGCGCGGTCGAGTTCGGGCACCGCGCTGGTGCCGGCTTCGACCGGCTGTTCCTGTCCGCCGCCTTCCGCGACACGATCACCACGGCCGACGGGCCAACGCAGCGCACCCGGCTCACGCCGCCGGCGGGCACGGCGCGCGGTATGTGGCTGGCCCTGGACGCCCTGCACCCCGGGCTGGTGCGCCACTTCGGCGCCGAGGACCTGACGATCGGCGCGCCCGAGTGCGGGTCGTGGATGCGCGTGCGGGCCGCTGGCCACCGCCGGTGGGACGTGACGACCTGCGGCCCACGGGACATCTGGGCGGAGATCCAGGACGCCGCCGCCCGCTGGCGGTCGGGCGGCGAACCGGCCGCTTACCGGCTCCACCTCGACACCGACGACGTTCAGCGGGCCACCAGCCCGAACGGCGCCCTGACCTGGCGACTTCCCCACACTCCTGGAGATTCACGGTGACCCGCCCCGACCAGCCGGCCCCTGCGGCCGCTTTGGACGATGCCCTGTTCGGGGCCGAGGCCGCCGACTACGCCCGCCACCGTCCCGGCCTGCCGGACGGGGCAGTCCACCTCCTGGCCGCCCCCCAGCACGGCGTAACCGACCCCGTCCTGCTGGACCTGGGCACCGGCACCGGACAGGTGCCCCGCGCGCTGCTGCCCGTCCTGCACCGGTTGGTTCACATCGAGGCGATGCCGACGGGGTCGCAACCGGAGCGTACGCCCGACGGGCGCTACATCGTCGTCGACGGCCGCCGCTGGCGTGCCACCGATCCCGAGATCCCTCCGGAGCCCGCCGGGCGGCTGCGCGGCCATCTGATGGCGGCCCGCCGAGGCGTGGCGGCGGCGCGACGGAAGGACGACACGGAGGCGGAGCGGGCGGCACGCGCGCGCGTGCACCAGGCGAAGGTCGCTCTCGGTGAACGCGGGGACCCCTGGTGGGAGCAGAGCACCACCGAGCGGACGCCGGCGGGACGGGCTCAAGGCCCTCGACGCCGCCGCCGATGCCGCCGGTGGGGCCACCGATGACAGGTGACCCGGGCGCTCAGGCGACCGGTGCCGTCGGGTCCGGGGTGAGCGCGTCCCACGGGGCCGGGGTGAGCTGGTCCGTCCACGCGGCCAGCGCCTCGCCGTCCACGCAGATGATCCCGCAGGTGCCGGCGTACTCGGCGGCGGGCGCCGTGAACGAGCTGGTGGTCACGACCACGGCCACATCCGCCTCGTGGATGGTGAAGCAGGTGCCGCCGAACCTCTGCAGGTCCTGGGAGCCGACGCGGTTGTCCTCCGCGTAGTGCTTGCACTGGAGCACGACCCGCCGCCCGTCCAGGGTCACCGCGACCACGTCGGCGCCCAGGTCGCCCGCTCCGCCGACCACCTCCACCGCCGTGCAGCCGTCCCGCGCGCAGAGCGCGGCGACCGCGTGCTCGAAGCCGTCGGCGTCGACCGCCGCGTGATCGAGGGCCTCGGCTCCGACGTCGGGCACGTCCGGGGCGGGGGCCGGGTCGTCCGGCAGGCCGGCGGGACGCGCGCTCGCGCGGTTCCGTACGGGTGCCCTTCCGCGCCGGGTCACCGCGAGTCCGACCGCGAGGACGCCCAGGGCGGCGACCGCCACGAGAACGGCGGCCGGGACACCCGATCTGCGGTCTCCCGCCACTTCCGCCGTCTTGAGGAAGAGGGCCAGCCCGCCCGCGCATATCCCTATGAGACCGACCGCCAGCACCACGTCGCGCCACACGCGTGCCCGGGGGCGCCTCGCCCCACGCCTGTCCTCCCCGGTCGCCTTCATCCGGGCCCTCCCCTCGCCGCTCGACGGCTCACGCGCGCCGAAGCCCCGACCGGAGGGGTTTCGGGGGCCGTGTCGCTCCCGGTCCGCGGGTCGGTGCTGCGGCGTCCCCTCCGAGAAATCGCTGTTCCCGACGGACGCCGCCTATCCGCGAACGCGCCCTCGAAACCCGACCGGGAGGAGTCGGCCGGCCTCCGCCACTCCGCGCGCATCCGGATACCACCGTGGCGGGAATAGCCAGTGGACGCCGGCAGCGCGAGGGCTCCCAGCGAGACCGTGAGGGCCGCTCCGGCCTTCCGAGGGGCGTTCTGGCGGGCATGGAACCGATTGACCCGATCCACGTCAGCGAGCCCGGCCTGATCGTCCTGGACATCACCGCCACCGACGAAGCGACCCTCCAGTCGGCCGTCGAGGAACTCAGCCGGCGCTGGGCGACGTCGGGGACACCGCGGGTACGGCGCGTCCCCGGAGGGCCGGGTGTGATCGCACGGCTCTACGCCGACCTGCGGCCCTGACTCAGAAGTCACCCGGCGGCCGGCTGCGTCGACCCCGGCCGGGCTGTCCGGACCACGGCCCTCCAGCGCGTGGGGGCCGTCCCTCATCAGACACTCTTCATCGGCGACACCCCAGGACACGTCGCGACCGCGAGGTCACTCGGCATGGCCGGTCACGTGCACACAAGAACCGAGGACACCATGGCCCGGATCCAGGAATTCCTGCAGCCGCGGGACTGAGACAGGCCGCCGTCCGCACCAACCGAGCCACCATCCCCTGGCGATCCTCCCTCGATATTGCCGGTCGGGGGCGCATCGATGAGGAACACGGTGATCAGCAGAGGGACTCCGGATTCTTGAGCGGCCGGTTGCCGTGCGGGAGGGGGGCGTTGCCGGTCCGGGCGAGTGCGGTGTACGCGGCCCAGGCGTCCAGGAAGGGCGGGACGACCGTGCGGCGGGGGCCGACGGCGGTGAGCAGGAGGGCGGACCGGACGTCGGCGGGTGGGGCGGCGGGGAAGGCGGACAGGAGCAGTGCGACGGCGCCGGCCACGAACGGGGCGGCCGCGCTCGTGCCGGTGACCGCCAGCGGGCGGCCGTCGACGCCGAGGCCGACGACTCCCTCGCCCGGAGCACCGAGGCCGCGTGCGCCGATCGAACCGCCCAGATTGGAGAGGTTCATCGGCCGGCCCCGCCGGTCGTACGCGACCACGGGGACGGTCCACGGGTGGCGGGTGAGGACGGAGGTGCCGACCGCGCCCTGGTTCCCGGCGGCCACGATCGTGATCACGCCCCGGTTGGCCGCGTGGTCGAGCGCCCACTCCAGCTCGCGGTGGTCCGTGCTGGAGGGGCGGTCGGGCGCGACGCTCAGGTTCAGCACCCGAGCGCCGGCGTCGACGCACTCGACGATGGCGGCCGCGAGGTCCTCCGGCCGCGCGGCCGGGGTGACCGGGACGGCGGGGGCGGCGGGTCGGCCGGTGACGCGGCCCGCCGCGAAGATGGGGCGCAGCAGGAAGGTGCAGCCCGGGCAGATGCCGGGCGGCCGCGAGGTCCGGCCGGCGCCGAGGAGTCCGACGACGTGGGTACCGTGGCGGCAGGACGCGTCGTCGCCCGTCGGGCGGCAGGGATCGTCACCCTGCCCGCCCTGGTCGCCGGCCCCGCCGGGCAGCACGCGCAGGTGTCCGCCGGCGAGTCCCGGGTGGCCGAGGGCGACGAGGCCGTCGACCACCGCCACGACGATCTCCGGCCGACCGGCGCCGCGCGCCATCAGGCGCGCGAGCCCGGTCTGTTCCAGCGGTTCCGCCATCGCACCGTCCTCGGTGTGTCGTCATCCTCGGGCCGTCCAGGCCGTCCTCACCAGACGTTCACGGCGACGCGACGCGTGAGCGGTCCGTCGGAGCCGGGATTGTTGCACTCATGACGGCAGTCCTTCAGGCACTCCTGGCACCGGAAGCCGTAGGGGTTGTCACGGCACGCCGAGCGGCAGATGAAGGGGCACTCCACCATGCTGCAGAATCCCGCCGAATCGTCCTGCGGGATGACAGCGGACAGGCGGCCGGCACGGCCACCGCCGGATGTCCGATAGTGTCCGCCGGTCCGCTGGAGCGCCGATTCGGCGGTGAAGCCCGGAACACTCATCTCTCACACCTCCTTGGTCCCGCGCCGGTTGGGCGGCACGGATCAACGGTCGTAGTAGGGAGCAAGCTTGTTCACCAGGAACGGGAAGACTTCGGTCACGTCCACCCGGACGAAGAACTTCTCGGTCACGTCCGTCTGGCGGCCCGTGTAGGAGAGCACGACGTCGAGGACCCGGCGGGCACCGCTCAGCCGGGACTCGCGGAAGACGACCCCGCTGAGGCTCGCGTCGGCGGCGAACGCCTCCACGGTCTTCTCATAGACGCGGGGGTACCGGACCGCGAGGTAGTTGATGGCGCGGTGCTCGTCGGTGTCGCCCGCGTTGTCCCCCAACTGCATGACACGGCGCAACAGTTCGTTGGACGAGCGGGTGAACCACTCGTCGCTCGTCCCCTCCGGCTTGCCGATCTCCGCGATCAGCTCGTCGCTTGTGAAGGAGTAGACCTGCTCGAAGGCCACAACCGGGAGGGTCAGGCCGTTGCAGAGCGACGGCGGGGCGAGCGGCCCCCGGTGTCCGATGACCACATCCAGGTCGGTGCCCTTGGGTTCGGGGCGGACGGCTTCGACGAGCCGGTCGAAGTCCACGGGATCCCGGGGCCGGAGGATGTACGTCTCCATGCCCTGGACGCTCAGCACGTAGCACAACTGCCGTGCGAGGTAACGGTTCTCCGGCCGCGCGATGGCCGCGCAGACGGCTTGCCGGTCCGTCAGGTTCGCGTTCGCGGACCGGGCCACCGCCTGGGCGACCTCCTTCTCGACCGCCAGGCTCGGGACCCGGAAGTCGACCTGGCCGAGCACGTACACGTAGTTCTTGGCGGCGTTCGGTGCGACCTGCTCCGTCCGCGCGGCCCCGCATTCGGCACAGGTCGGGACGATGGCGGCGTCGGCGGCGGCCAGCGCGAGGACTGGGTCCGGATGCACTGGGTGTCCCTGGGCGATCGGCGAGTCCGTCGCGGGACCGGTCGGGAGGTCCGCCGGGAGATCTGTCGGGGGACTTGTCGGGAGGTCCGCCGCGGGTTCCTTCGGGTGGTCCATGGGTGACTCCTTGTGCCTTGCGGGGCTCGTGCCGTACGGGCCGTGGGCCTCACGATCGGTGACCGCGACCCGTCGAGAACACCAGCCATCGGTTGAGCGCGGCCGCGCGTTGTTCGCAGCCGCCGCAGGGCTTCCTCACCCCCATCGTGCTCGTCACGCGCTTGACGGCGTCCCCGAGGCCGATGGACTCGTCCGTGACGAAGCCGGGAAGGCGCACCCGGTGCGGGCGGTGTTCGCCGGCCCGGGCGGTGCCGTCCTGCTTCTCACCCTCGGTCATCCTTCTCACCCCTCGGGTGGCGGGCGGTCGCGGTCCGCGGCAGCCCGGCCGGGAGAACTGCCGGAAACGACCGGGTAGCAACCGGAGATCCGGGAACGGACAGTGACGAACAGTGGTGGGGGATGGGCAGTTGGGCACGAGGACTCACACACACTCGCGCTGATTCCAGACTGCGCCAGCCCGCTCTGTCGTGCACCTTGGCGCGCGCACCCTGCGCGTAACCTGGACAGTGAGGGCTGCTCACTCGGGGGCGTCGGCCGACCTGCGGTCGGTGCGGCCTGCTCGTCCGGATCACCCTGACGGGAGCGACACCATGACCATCCCCGGTTTCCACGCCGAGGCGGCCGTCCGCCGGATCTCCGGCCGGTACACGACAGGCCGGCCCACCCGGAGCCTGCGCCGCGCCGCCGCCGAGCGGATCGTGCCTAGCTTCACCGAGGAGGAGCGTCAACAGCTGATCTTCTGCAACCAGCGCGTGGACAACTGCCTGCGCGACTGCGAACCCCTGGCGGACAACTTCTACGAGTGGCAGCGGTGCAGCCAGGCCTGCTGGGAGTACTACGACCAATGCGTCGCCGATCCGCCGCTCGAATGGTAGGAGCCCGTCGCACCCGCGTCATGGCGGGGCCGGCAGTCCGGCCGCGGCCCTGGCGATGGTGTTCAAGCTGGTGGAGTCCCCGCAGGACCGCTGGCGCGGACTTACCGGAGCCCACCTGGTCGCGCTGGCTCCGTTCCGGCGCCAAGTTCGAGAACTCCTGGTCGAACGCGAGGAGGTCGCCGCAGCCTGATCACGCGTCAACCGATCCACAACTATTGACAATTACTCCTCGGTCAATTGTTCGACTGCTAGGTCCTTCGTTCCCCAGATTGGCGCCGCGAAGGTCGGCGCCGCTCAGCCCCGCGGACCACAGCAGTGCCCCCTCCAAGTGGGCGCCTTCCAGGACTGCCGATTTCAGGCAATCACTCCACAGATTCGATTTCTTCAGGTGAGCACCTGACATCCTGGCTCCTTCCAGACGAGCCTCAAACGGGTCTGCCCCCTCCAGATGCGCGTTGGCCTTGGCCTCGACGAACGCGAGGGTGGCGAGGTCTTTGATCTTCCGGGGATCGAGTTCGGGCTGGAAGGAGAAGTCGTATTCGTCGAGCGTCTTGTGGTGCGGCAGCTTGGACAGCCGCAGGCCCTGGCGGAAGCGCCGGTCGTCACGAATGGCGAGTTCCTCAGCCAGGACCAGGTCGAGGAAGTCGAGGTAGCCCATCTTGGCCTCGTCTGCCCGGCCGGTGTACTGGTTCAGGCTCTCGGCCAGGTGGGGGAGGCCGAGTTTGGCGGCCTGGTGCGGATTCGGGTGCTGACCAGCTCGCTCAACTGGGCTCCTCCGGCGTGGGGTGGGTGGTGAAGGGACGGGTTCCGGTCAGTTCGTCATAGACCGATAGAGGTCTGCGGCCGACCTCGACGCGGACGGCCGCGGCGCGGTTCAGGAGAGCCATCAGCGAGCCGGCCGTCTCCTCGGCGAGTGCGTTCTGATGACGGGGCTGCGGAGGGATGTCACCGGTGGTGGTCCGCCGGTTCCGGCCGTCGGGAAGACCGTCCCAGTGCTTCTCGTCGACGACGCAGGCGCCGCGGCCGACGGCCCTTGGGTGGATGGCCAGCAGGGTGCCGCCGTTGGTGTCGGGGACGTGGAATGCAGCGTGATCTGGGACTTAGTTGCTCTGACTTCCACCAGCTGGCGCGGGCGGACTTTCCGGGCCGGCACTGAGTAGAGGTTCGCGTCGAAGGCGACCAGGCAGTCCTTGCCGACGTAGCGAAGGTGCACGCTGGGTGACCACGTAAGGTGTCGCCGGCAGGGGCCTGAGGGCCATGTGGTCGCGGATCGCGCGGTGCCCGATGACTTCGCCGTGGGTGCCGTGGGACTTCGCCCGGCGCAACGGCACCCAGGCGTTGAAAGCGGAGTCCAGCTCCTCGATGGAGGAGAACGACCGGCCGGCAAGGACGTGGTCGCGGACGATCAGGACCTGCCGCTCGACGCGGCCTTTCCCGGTGGGGCGGTAGGCGGCCAGCACGTCGATGTCGAAGTCGTAGTGCCCGGCGAACCCGACCGCCTCCGGGTGCAGGGGAACGGCCTCGCCCGGTGCGACGTGGCGGCGGACGACGGTCTTGGTGCGGTCGTAGACGATCGACATCGGCACCCCGCCGAAAGGGGCGAACGCCTCGGTGGCAGTCGAAGAAGGTGGCCAGGTCCTGGCTGGTGATGAAGCAGCAGAACGGATCTCGCGAGTAGGACAAGGTCATGTGGAACGAGTAGACCTTCGGGATGCCCACGTGGGCGAGGATCTGCCCTTCGTCCCCCCAGTCGACTTGGGCCTGCGCTCCAGGCACGACCTCGAACCTGCGGCGCAAGCCGGCCAGCTCGCCCGGGCTGATACCCAGTTCCTCCGCGATCCGCGGCCGGGCCTCCTGCATGTAGAGCTTGACCCGCTGGTAGGTGCCGGTGAAGCCGTACTCGGCCACCAGCCGCTCGTGAACCACGGCACCTTTGATCAAAATCTCGGACCGCAGCATTGCGTCGATCAGAGGCGCGACCTCGTCCACCTCCGCCGACGGCCGTGTCCGGGCGCAGCCCGACGAGGCGGGGCGGCCGGGCTCTCAGAGGACAGGTACTTGCGGACCGTGCGGCGATTGAGCCCGTTCTCCCTCGCGATTTCCGACAGGCTCATCGCCCCGGACTCGAACAGCCCGCGGAAGCGTCGAAGCTCCATCCATCGTTGCGGGTCCAAGACCACGGTCAGCCGCCCTCCGCCGCCCCTTCACAGGCCGGCAGCAGACTGCCCACGATCAGTCCTCGGTACGTCAGCAAGTGGGCACGTTCATTCGTACGTGACGGGGCACGTTCACGTGTACGCCGACAACCCCCACCAATCAAGAAGCAACCCGACGCCCCAACGCTCCCGCACCGACGCGGAATTCACTCCTGACCAGCGGAATCTCAACGGTCACGACCGGAAGACAACGACTTCTGAGGGCGTCGTGTCAGTCGTGGTGGTGGTGGAACTTCACAGTGTGTGGAAGGCGTTAGCAGGGTGTTGCACGATGATGCGTGTCCAACGAGGGACGACGTGGCAGAAGCTGAGGTGGCACGAGTGGCGATGTGGGATCGGATCAAGGACCAGGCGACCAGAGGTCTGCAGCAGGCCCAAGGGGGGCGCGGCGGCTCCGGCGGCCATGGGCCGTCCGGCGCACGGTCCGGGGGCGGTCCCAGGGCCGAGCTCGTGAGCGCGCTGAAGACTCAGCTCACGTCGCTGAAGACGGAGCTGAAGAGCGGCGCCTTTAGGGACGCCAGCATGGCCATGTGCGCGCTGGTGGCCGCCGCTGACGGACGGGTCGATCCGGCCGAGCGCCAGCACGTCGAGTCACTCATCCTCACCAACGACGTCCTTCAGAACTTCCCCGCCGACCAGCTCCGCCAGCGTTTCAACAAGCACGTCGACCAGCTTTCGGCCGGCTTCGTCATGGGCAAGGCGGCGGTGCTTCAGGAGGTCGTCAAGGTGGCGAAGAAGCCCACCGAGGCACGGGCTGTCATCCAGACCGGCATCGTGGTCGCGGGTGCGGACGGCTTCATCGAGCCTGCCGAGGAGCAGATCATCCGCGAGGCGTGCGCTGCGCTTGGCCTGCCGGCGGCGGAGTTCGGCATCTGACCCGCTGACCTCGGCGAAGAGACGCGTGGCCGTGTACCTTCCGCTGGCCCGTCGGGTCCTGCGGGTCGTCCCGGCCGACCAGCGAGGCATAGGTGGCGAAGATGACGGGCCGCGACGACAGAGTGAACACGAAGAGCAACTCGTGATCTATCGACCTCCCCCGCGATAGTGCGCGGGTTCCCGATGCCATGCGGCTCCGCCTCCGGCGTTGTCGCCGGTAACCGACGCTCCACGTCACCTCCCTCCTCCTCCTTGGATCCGAAGCCGCATGGCGCCGCTCGCTGATCCACGTTCCATCTCGGGGAGGTCGTAACTCCCTGGACTTCCCGTCGCGCGCGAGGCCAGGATGACCCGTGGAGACTTTGAAGATCATCGCGGGGGATGCGACCAACCCCCAGGCCAAAGGCCCGAAGGTCATTGCCCACATCTGCGGCGGGACGGTGCAACCGCACCGTGAAGGCAGGCTGACCGCCACCCCCGCCGAATCTTCACGTGTCGCAGATCCTGCTCGACCAGCCGCACGGCGAACATCCGAAACGAATCCCGACACTGGCCACGCCGCTTGAACCGGGGGTAACGGGCGGGGACTCCCTTGCGGTGGCCGGCGCTCCTCCAGTTGTTGAAGGCGGCGTCCGCGTCCCGGAACGCCTGCTGGCACACAATCGCGTTCACGCCCTTCCACCATGGATACAGGAGCCGCGGCTCCTGGCCCGGCAGCAGAGGGCCGGGCAGGGGCTGGTCGCGCTGAGCCAGGAAGATCTTCTGAATGGTGAACTGAGAGGGCATGTCGACCTTTGGCGCGCTCCTGGCGGCTTCGGCGGGCGCCTGCCCCTGGGCGATGAGCCGGTCGCGTCCATAAGCCCAGAGCTGCTGCGCACCGTGCTTGAGGCCGAGGGCGTAGTTGAAGCTGCAGCGCGAGGCGTCAGCGTAGCGCTGGAGGATCGCTACCTGCGCGGGAGTGGGATCCAGCGTCTCTTTGACCACGACGGTGGTGGTGTTCTCGTCCATGCGCGCACCTTCGCACTCACCACTGACAAATACGGCATAAGGGTTAATAAGTCCACCAATGCGAACTTTTCCTTCGTTCCTCTCGTACGGTGTCGCTGGTTCGCCTCCTGCAAGAGGGGAACTCGTCCCCTGGATAGGGGAGTAGAGCGCCCGTGGACTGCACCAGCCGCAAGGCAAGGGCAGGCAACCCCTCGCCGCCCTGGTGCGGAGATGGAAGGAAGCGGTGCAGGACAAGGCTGGAAACAGCCTGCGACCAGTCAGCTGGTTGCCCAGAGCGGCCGGGCAACCGAGTCGCCCGTCCTTAACACGCCCATGGCGGAACACGCGGAATGCGACCTTTGCCGAAAACTCGAAAGTGGCGTCGGGAGCTCACCTTCTGGCGAGAAGGACCAGGTCGGTACGGGTGCGGTCCTCGCGTGCAGGGACGGTCCCGGCGGCCCCCCTGGCTTCCGGCCCCGGCAGACAGTGTGGTCCTCGCGTGCAGGGATGGTCCCACCCCATGGCTGCATAGGGCATAAGCAGGAACGATTGGTTGCGGATTTGAGGAACGACCAGGCGGGTGTTGGCCTGTAAATGTTGGCGAGAAGTAGGAACGGCAGGACGCCGTGTCTCACGATCCGTCGTCTGGATGCGTCGGGGCTCCGGGCTTTGCCCATCCGGGATGATCGCCCCTCATGGACAAAGGGCACCTGTGGCAGTTCGACCGAACCCGCTCGGGCGAATTCACGCAGTGACGAGCACCATGATCAAGGCGAAGGTGAAGCCAAGGCCCAAGCACAAGCAGCCCAGGGAGAGGACGACGTACCCGACAGTACGAAGCCCTGAGCGGCGAACGACCACGTTCCCCGGGTTCTGCGGGTCGTAGGCGACGTGAATGGTCCAGGCGCCGGCGCTGCCGGACACAGTGCGGCTCACGCCCACAGCGTCCGTGTAGACGTACGTACCCGAGGCGCGGAGCTTGCCAGGTGTACCGGCGGTCCTCTCCGCCTCAACGGTGATGCCGTGCCGGGTCAGGTGCCACCCCCTGCACGCCGACCACAGCCCCGCAGCGCCGCCCGCGGTGGTCACCGAGGCCATCGTGCCGCCGAACAGGGTGGTGACTGCCAGCATGAAGCCGTCAATCCCGCCTTCGCGGATCCCGAAGGTCAGGGCCAGGGCGACGATCACCAAGGCAGCGGCGAGCGCTCCCCGCTTGAAGAGGCTCTGTCTCCTCTCCGCCGGGGATTCGGTCAGGACGTGCGTGATGACCAGCCCGGAGCCGTCGACCGCCACGTCCTCTTCGGCACGCTCGGGCAGCGCACGGTTCACGGCATCCGCGAAAGCTCTGGCGGCTGCCTCGCTCACACCGCCGACCCGGCGGACGGCCGGCGTCGCCCCGGCCGCGGCAGTCAGCTCGACGGCTACGGACCGGCCCTCGGCGCGTACCCGTTCGATCGCCATCAGAGGAATGCGCAGCTCCTCGTGCGGGCGGCTCAGGAGCAGTGCCCTGCCGTCGGAACGCAGAACAGTGTTCTTGCTTCCCTGCAGGACGGGTATGGGCGATGTGATCGACATGATCGCGATCGTAGAGCGCATCCCGCAGCTTCGGGTACCGCCGATATCGGGGCCCTCCGTGAGGACTCGGAGTCGATGCCGTACTTCGGCATGAGCAACGGCAGAGACATGCCGGTGGCGAGGCACGGCAGACCGCGGCGTTCAGAATCGGCAGCATGGGCGCTCTCCCGCCGTGCAGAGCACAACCGTGGTCCCGGAGCAAGCACCGAGGTGTTCCCGAAACTCAGCGACATCACTCCCCCGAGGAACAGCACGTTCCTACCACTAAGCAACGGACGTTCCCGAGAGAATCCCCTACAAAGCCAGTGACGCAGAATAGTTGGCAAGCTGTCGTCACGTGCGGTGATCAGGACGAGTGGGATCTCGTAGGGGTGCGCGATGTCGAGAACGGTCCGTGACCGTACACGCGATACGCCTCGTGGCCACTGCTTCAGTCAGGGCGTGTTCTGGGGCTGTCGTGGTCGTTGATCAGGCATGAAGATCAAGTGGGTGGTCCGGCCAGATGGACGGACTGGATCCGAAGACAGCCGGCCCCTCTCGGCCCGCCGCGGCCGTCGATTTCCGTCGCCCGCGACTCACGGCTGTTCGCCCGTGAGTCTTGCCGGGAGGGCCGGCCGGTGACCTCGGGTGTGATTGACGTTCGGGAGATCGATCTGAGTGCTGTGCGGGAGCAGGTCGACGCGGTGCTGGAGGACTTCCTCGAGGACAAGGTGCGCGTGGCTGCTGGCAGGAGTCATCCGCTGGAGGTCGCGGGCATTTTGCGGGACTTCTTGGCTGCTGGCGGCAAGCGCATCCGGGCCCTGTTGTGCGTGGTGGGTTGGCATGCCGCGGGCGGGAGCGAGGACAGGGCGGCCGTGCTGAGAGTGGCGGCGTCGCTGGAGCTGTTCGTGGCGTTCGCGCTCATCCACGACGACATCATGGATGACTCGGACACACGCCGGGGCCGCCCTGCGGTCCACCGTGCCCTGCGTACGCGCCTTGGTCCGTCCCCGCGGGCGGAGAGGCTCGGTGCCGGCGGCGCCCTCCTGGTGGGCAATCTCGCCCTGATCTGGGCACAGGAGTTGCTGCACACCGCCGAACTGTCCGTCCAGCGGCGCCGGGCGGTGCATGCCTTGTACGACGCGATGCTGGAGGAGGTGATGTACGGCCAGTACCTGGACGTGATGGGCACCGGCCCCGATGACGACGTCGACGCGGCTTTGCAGATCGTCCGCTACAAGACCGCCACCGCGACGGTCGAGCGTCCCTTGCAGCTGGGAGCCGCCGTCGCCGGCGCCGACGACACCACGCTGGGCGTGTGCACAGCACTGGGGCTGCCCCTGGGGGAGGCGTTCCAGATCAGGGACGACCTGCTGGACGTCTTCGGCAGCGCGGACGGTGCGTGCGCGCCCGGCCTGGGGGACCTGCGGGAGGGCAAGCGCACCGTTCTCCTTGCTCTGGGTCTGCGTGCGGCCATCCCGGCGCAGCGGCGCCGTCTGCGCGACCTGGTCGGCCGGGCCGATCTCGACGCACAGGGGGCGGCCGAAGTGCGGGCCATCCTGGAGGAGACCGGCGCGCGGCAGCGTACCGAGCACATGATCGTTTCCCGCCATGACCAGGTCCTGCGGGTGCTGGACGAGGCCGCGCTGCCGCCGGCCGCGTCCCGGGCGCTGCGCGGACTGGCCGTCACCGCCACCCAGTACACCTCCTGACACACCAGCAGCTTCCGGCACACCTGGCCGGACACCGCACTGTCCGACTCCTGGCGCCGCGGTCGCGTGAGCGCCCGGTACTACGAATGGGACCTTCCTCGTGACCGATACCGCTCTTCCCGCCGACCAGGTCAAAGAGCGCTTCGCCGCTTACGAACGCATCTTCAACACACGGTTCGAGCAGTACTTCCGCGACCTGGCAGACACCTTCGATGCCCCGTCGTCCAGCCGTTTCACTCCTGAGTGCCTCGACCTGCTGCGGGATTTGTCGGTGCGGGGCGGCAAGCGCCTGCGGGTGGCGTTCATCTACGAGGCGGCCCGGCTGGTGACGCCGGATCCCGTGCCCGGCCTTGAGGAGGCCGCGCTGAGCATCGAACTGCTGCAGACGTACGGGCTGGTTCACGACGACATCATCGACGACGGTCCCGTCCGCCGGGGCGGCCCTTCCACCTACTACGCCTACCGGGAGAAGTTTCCCGACCGTCCGCAGGACGCGCTCGGGCTCGCCGTCCTCGCCGGCGACCTCGCGCTGGTCCTGTCCCTGCGGGTGCTCCTCGACTCCCCGGTCGCTGTCCCGGTCCGCCATGCCATGGTCGGGGTGCAGACCGCGGCGGCCTCCGCCATGATCGTGGGCCAGATCACGGATATCGAGCGGGACTTCACTGACATCCCGTCCGAGGAACTCCTGCATGCCGTGTCCGACTACAAGACCGCCCACTACTCGATTCTCGCCCCTCTGCAGCTCGGTCTGCTGGCCGCGGGTGAGGAGCCGGCCCGCTTCGATGCGGAACTGCGCCGCTACGCGCGGCTGGTCGGCATCTACGAGACGATGCGGGACGACTACCTCGACCTGTTCGGCGACGCGCAGACCATGGGCAAGTCCACCGGCCGTGACCTGCGCGACGGCAAGCGCAGCTACACCATCGCTGCTCTGCTGGCAGTCGTGAGCGGCACCGAGCGGGCGGTGGTGGAAGCCGCCCTCGGTGACTCGTCCTGCACGCCGGAGACGGTGTCTGACGTCCGGGAGATCGCCACGAGGTGCGGGGTCGAGCAGAAGGTGCGGGCGGACATGCGGCGGTATGCGGAACTGGCCTCGGCCGAGGCCGCCGGCTGGCGCCCGCGTTGGCGTGAGGAGGCCGTCACCCTCTTCGAGCGCCTGCCGCTGTGGAGCGTCGAACGGGCGCTGTGATCACTCCGTAGACGGCCCCGGCCCTGGGGCGGCTGCCGCAGTCGCGGCGGCTCCGGGGCCGGTCGGCGGCCGTTCAACGGCTGTCGACAGGTCTTCCAGGGCTTGGCGCCACCGTGCGGGGAGACTCTCGGCGCCGGGAAGGGCTTCGTCGATGCGGAAGCACACGCTCGCCTCGCCGGCGTAGACGAGCATGACAACCGCCAGGGGCGCGCCCGGCGGGCAGCACATGACGGGATCGATGCGGTTCACCACAGCGTCGCCGTAGCGAAGTCGCTTGCGCATCACCAGGCAGGAAGCGGCGAGGGTGAGCCGGCCCGGGGCAGTACTCATGGCCACGAGGCGCCGAAGAAGCCCGGCGGGCAGGCGGGTGAGGGCCGCGCGTAGTACGGCTCGGTGTCCGGGCAGCTTGAGAGCCGCGGTGACAGCGCTGGTGCGGGCGAGCCGCTGCGCGAGGGGAGGAAGGCCGCCCGGAAGGTCGACGCGGGTCAGGAAGAGACGATTGCCGGGGACCGCCCACTCGCCGGCCGTGCGCAGGCTGACGGGAACCATGACCGGAAGGGGGGCCTGGGCGGCGCGCGGCCAGGAGGTGCTCGCCCACTGCGCCAACGCGTGGCCCAGGGCGGCGAGATAGACGTCGTTGATGCTGGCGCCACTTGCACGGGCCACCGCCTTGAGGCACACCACAGGCACCTGGACCCACGAAGTGTGACGGCGGCTGGAAAGCGGCTGCGAGGGCGAGGACCACACATGGTGTTTCCTGGCATGCCGCAGCAGGACCGCGGCGCTGCGCAGTACCTGCCGCATCCGGGGCCGCGGCTCGGCGGGCAGGGTCCGTAGCACCGTCGCAAGCTGCTCGGTGGGCGCGTCCGGGCCGAAGAGGGCCTCCACGACCGCGACGCCGGTGACGCCGTCCTGGACGGCGTGATGGGCCAGGTACAGCAGCGCGAACCCGTCGGGGACATGCCCGTGCAGCAGGACCAGGCGCCAGGCCGGGACGGCCTTGGGCCAGGGGTCGCGCACCAGGTCTCGTACCGTGGTCTCGATGGCATCCGGGCCGCTGGCCACGCGACGCGCGCTGACGTGATGCGCCGGGTCGGGATCGGCGTGCACCCACTGCGCCTGCCGGCCGTCGCCGTGCAGGATGTGCGCCATGCAGGGAAGGCGGGACAGACGCCCGGCCACGTACTCCTGAAGGTCAGGCAGCTCGGGAACGGCGCCGGTCACATGCAGCACCATCCCGATGGTCGAGGCGGCATCCGCGTCCTCGGCGCGTAGTTCGACGTCGCGCAGGAAGAGATCGGCAGCGCTGGGCGCGAGGAATGTTCGCAAGTCCGTCATTTCTGTCATCGCAGGAGATCAAAAGCCGCGGCGCCGACGATCGCACCCACGCACGCCCCGACGGCCACCTGGGCGGTGGTGTGGCACCGCAACCGGACCCGTGACCAGCCGATCAACGCCACCAGCGGAGCTGCCAGGCCCACCATGGGCCCGTAGAGAGAGGCGAGGACAGCGAGGGCACCGGCTGCGACGGCGCAATGCACCGACACCTTCCAGAAGAAGGTGATCGCCATCAGTACGAGCAGTACGGCCAGCATCGCGGCCACCAGCGCACGGACGTCACGGGTGGCCTCCAGCCCGTACAGCAGCCCTGTACCGCTGACGACCGACGCCAGGACGACGGGGCCGGCCACCAGACGTTCCTGGCGTTGCCGTACGTGCCGGTCGCTCCAGTAGCTGCGGCGTTCGCCCAGGCGGAGGATCACCGAGGGCAGCACGCTCGTGAACACGGCCGCGAGCAGGCCCCACCCAAATCCCTTGGTGCCGTCGGCGTGCCATCCGAGCAGCGGTGCCAGGGCCAGCATCCAGTTTCTCGGCTCGAACCCGTCGCTGATGAGCCACGCAAAACGCGCGTCGCCCCGGGCCGGCACACCGGATGCTTCCCTGCAGTGGGCAGGAAGGGCCTGGTCCGCTGCCCGCTCGGTCACCACCGCGGTCTCCTGCTCGGACACTCCAGCCCCCTGCCCTCGCGACACCTGGTCAAGCGGATACGTCCCCCAGCCCAACGACCCCTAACAGCCCAGGTCACGGCACCGAAGGTGTCTCCACCACACCTGGCACGGATACTCGTGCCGACCGGTGGGTGCGGGTGCGCACGGCGAAGGCAGCCATACCGAGTCCCGCCATGCCCAGCGCCCACCCGAAGCCCAGCAGCAGGCAGCCCCAGGGCATCACGTGCAGGCCGGCGGCCGTCACCGCGGTCTGCACCGCGCCGTGCGCCGGCAGGTACCGCACCAGGGCACTGTCCGACGCCGGGTTGATCAGCGGGTTCTGCAGCAGCAGATCGATGGAGCTGATCATGATGGCCAGGAACATGCCGGCCAGCTCACTGCGCACCACGGCCGCGAGCACGATGCCGATGCTGCCGTAGATCAGCGCCCCGGTAAACATCCCGGCGGCGAACACCACCGGTTGCACCGGCCGCCAGAACAGACGCATCCAGGCGGTGGCGTAGACGGCGACCGCAGCCGCCATCAGGACGAGCGAGGCGCACTTCGCCAAGGCCAGACAGGAACGCGGAAAGCCGGCCTGCACCAGACGCCGGTCGAAGACGGCGGAGCGGGCCGTAGCGACGAACATCATGAAAGCGACGACCAGAGCGAGAGCCTGCAGCGCCCCGACGACCTGCGTCAGAACATTCCCGTCCATGACCAGGAAACGGCCGACCGGACGGATGTAGAACCGCAGTGGTGTCTGCGCCACGACTGCGTAGGCCAACGTGGTCCACAGCGGAACGAACAGGAGCACGATGAGTAGCGCCAGCCGGTTACGGGCCTGCTCGACCAGCGCGAACCGCATAGCCGTCACGAAGCAGGACCGCCAGCGCTTCACGAGGCCACCCCGACCGTGCCGGTCCGCTCGGTCTCCCGCAGCACTCCGCCGTCCAAGCGGTACAGGATGTCCAAGCGGGAGGCGTCGTAGGCGAGATGGGAGACCACCAGCACCGCGCAGCCCCGGTCCCGCAGAGCTGCTGCCAGGTCCCAGAACCGTAGGTAGGTTTCCCAGTCGAAGCCCTGATACGGCTCGTCCAGGAGCAATACCTGCGGATCGTGCATCAAGGCAAGGACCAGGTTGAGCTTCTGCCGGGTGCCGCCGCTGAGTGTCTCCACCCGCTCGTGCCGGTAGCCGCTGAAGTTCAGCTCCTCCAGCAGCTCGTAGGCCCGGGTCAGACGGCTGATGCCATAGGCGGCCTGGAAGAACCGCAGGTGCTGCTCGACGGTGAACGCCTGGTGGAGCACGGTCTCCTGCGGGCAACAGCCCAGCCGGCCCACCCGCTCCACGATGCCACTGTCCGCGGCGAGGTCCCCGGCCAGGATCCGCAGCAGCGTGCTCTTGCCGGCCCCGTTCTCGCCGACGATGCCCACCAGCTGCCCCGGACGGAGATCCAGCGACACCCCGCGCAGGACCGGACGCTGCCGGTAGCCCTTGCGCACATCCCGCACGTCCAGCACCGGACCGACCGCGCTCATCGCTCCGACCTCCACGCCCACCGCCTTCTTCAGAGTCAGCTTGTCGCGAGGCCGCGCCGACCGAATGCGGTCACGATCTCCTTAGCCGCACCGCCCCAGCGACGGCCGGACACCGGTGGTGCCCCGCAAGGGCCCCGGCCCAGTCGTGCAACGACGTCGACCGTCCAAGGACACGACCGATGACGCCGCGAAGGTCGGCTTCCGCGCCCGGGGCGCCCGGACGACACGGTCGGGCTCCCAAGGGGGCCACCAGAGGCTCTCGTGGGCAGGTGCTCGCTGACGTTGCTGCAGGGCAGGGCGCCGACAAAGCGCACAGCAGTGGCGTGCGCGGTCTCTCTGACGTGAGCCAGCAAATTGTCCTGTCGCACTGTGGCTGTCAGATGGTGGGCCGCTGACGAACCGGGATGCCAGGTCGGTTGCGACCGCGGAGGCTCGGGGTTCTCAAGCGACCTGGCTTTTACGGAAGTCTCGATCGCGATAGCGGCGGGCCACGGCCATGGAGACATCGGTGTGGCCCGCCACCCGCCTGCTGGTCTCGGCCGTTTCAGCCTTGGCTTCCGGGCTGGAGCCTCAGCTGTTGGCCAGGGTGCGGTCCAGGAGGGGGAGCAGGCGATCCCAGTGGCGCTTCAGCCCGGAGGCGCTAAAGGCGTCGGTGTCGGACATGGTGAAGCCGTGGATGGTGCCGGGGTAGATCTCGGAGGTGTAGCCGACACCTGCCGCATCCAGGGCCTGGTTGAGCTCGCCGAGGGCCTCAGGTGTCATGTCGCCTTCGGCGTGGCCGAGGTGGACCTGGGCGGTGAGCTTGGAGAAGAGGCTGGTCCCATCGACACCCACGGGGCCGTGGAACGCGGCGACGGCCGCCACATGGTCGGGGTGGGCCGCGGCGGTGCGCATCGCGTAGAGGCCGCCTATGCAGTAGCCGGTCACCGCGACCGGTCCGGCGCTGACCTCGGGCTGGGTGGTGAGGAACCTGAGGTAGGCGTCGGCGTCGCTCAGGACACGTTCGGCGGTGTGCGCCTCGATCAGGGGCATCAGCTGGGCGAAGACCGCGGGCCGGACCTCTTCTCCGATGTACTCGGGAAGCTCGACCAACGGTGCCGGGCCGTGCCGGTAGAAGGAGTTGGGGACGAGCACGTAGTAGCCGTGCCCGGCCAGTTCGCGGGCCATCTCCCGCAACACGGGCCGGATGCCGAAGCCGTCCGCGTACATCAGCACCCCTGGGTGCCGCTCGTTGTGGTCGGGGAAGGCGGCGAAGGCGTCGGCCTGGCCGTCCGTGGTGGGAATCCGCAGCGTCTTGGTGCGCATGAATGCTCCTGTCGTGGTTGATGTGCAGAGCCTGTGATCAACACGACGGAGGCGGAGCCCGCGCAGCAGCGCAAGAGCCTCGATCGGACAGCGGGCCCGAACCAGCCCGTACGGCGCTCAGAAGAGCCCCGGGTCACCGATCCGTGTGTGGCGCAAGGCCGTCCCGGTATTCATAGCCGCACAGCGTAGCCCACCGGATACGAGCCGACGCCAGCACTCCAGCCCGAGCGGATGCCTCGATCGGATGAGAACCGACACGCGCCGCATGCGACACAGTGAGAATCCGACAGCTTCAGTGCGACAGGACACAAATCCGCAGAGTAACCGCAGAGCAACGTCAGTGCCGTTTGCCAACCAGCGTGCTGATTTGCCAACTGCACTGCGTCGTCATATCCACAGATCGCCGCTCCCGGCCCAGAAATCGCCGTCCCTTATCCACAGGTCCGCGCTCATACGTTCGGTGTCCGCTTCCGGGTGTGAGGTGCCGGGACGCAGATCGAAAGGGCACGGCCATGGCACAAACGAAGTTCGATGGAGAAGGACGCCAAATCCCTCGTGTTCGGCATCGGCAGGGTGCTGGCCGGCCGGGACCTGGACGGCGTGAAGCGAACCGACGCCACGTTCTGGCACTCAGGCACCCGAGTCCTGCCGAAGGTGGAAATGCTGGACGGCGCCTATCCCGAGGACCTGCTCGCCGACACGTGGAGGGCAAGGTCCGGCGCCGCTCCTACAAGCCCGGGTGGCGCCGCCTGTCCTTCCGTATCGCTCTGGGCGCCGGCGTCTGGGAGATCGGCTACCTGTCCACCCAGGACCTGGACGCCACCGCGCAGACCGCCCAGGAGCTGTGGAACAACCGGGAGACGGCGCTTGCCGCGCTGGAGCCCGGGGGGGATTGGCGCGGCCTCCGTCCTGACCGTGGGCACCGCGGCGTACATGGTGCTGACCCGCGAGCGCCGGGAGCTGATGCGCGAGTGGGTGCTCCCGCTGCACGAAGCGCTCCACCGGCCGCTCGGGCTGGCCGAGCAGACCGACCCGCGCCGTTACCTCCACATCCCGAAGAACTTCTCCGACGACGACGCGGAGATATGGATCGACCTGCCCACGCACCTGGGCTTCCCCCGCGACGTCGTCGCCGACCTCATCTAGCAGAAGCTCGCCCTGGAGAGCGTGACGTTCGACTGGCATCCCGAGGGCCGCAAGCCGTACGTGCGGGTGAAGAAGACTCGCAAGCCCCCGGCGAAGGCCCTCTTCAGCGACTCCAAGATGCGGGAGCTGGTGGCCAAGGCCCCCGAGTCCGCACCGGTCATCGGAATCGGCGCAGGCGGCCGGGGCGTCTCCGTCGACCTGGACGCCGAATCCCCCCACATCCTGGTCAACGCCTCCACCGGCGGTGGCAAGTCGGTGACCCTGCGCTGCATCGCCTGCCAGATGCTCCACCACGGCTCGCTCGTGTACGTCCTCGACACCAAGCGCATCTCCCACCCGTGGGCCCACGGCATCGACGGCGTCACCTACTGCCGCGACATCGCCGACATCCACGACCAGCTCATCGAGCTCGGACAGATAGGCCGGCTGCGCACCCGGATCGCCGACGAACTCGGCATCGACGCCGACCCGAAAGCCATCGGCCCGCGCATCTTGATCCTCCTCGAAGAGATCAACGCCACCATGAAGCAGCTGGCCCGCTACTGGGAGAAGATCCGCGAGTCCGGCGACCCGAAGGTCTCCCCGGCCATCGACGCGCTCAACGAGATCCTCTACATGGGCCGCCAGCTGCGCATGCACGTCCTCCTGGTCGCCCAGTCCGCCACCGCCCGCGCCCTCGGCGGCCCGGAGGTCCGCGAGCAGTTCTCCACCCGCATCCTCGCCCGCTACAGCGTCAACGCCTGGCGGATGCTCGCCCCGGAGGTCCACCCGGCGCCGAAGTCCACCAAGCACCGCGGGCGCGCCCAGGTCGTCATCGGCGGCTACGCCCACGAGACGCAGGTGCTGTTCTTCACCGAGACCGAAGCCCGCGAGTGGGCCACCAGCGGCAAGAAGGCCGCCGACGGCCCGAAGCCGGCACCCCTCCCCGCCCAGGCCGGCCTGGTGCACCTGCAGAAGCCGCCCTCGTCCGATGCACAGCCCGCCGCGCCCGCGGACTGGCTCGCCGACGCATGGAGCACCGCGCCGACCACGACCGCGCCCGACCCGGCCCCGGCCGACGACGACCAGGCGGTGGGACTCCGCGAGGCCCACGAGCGTCTCCTGCCGGACATCACCATCGCCGCCCTGCGCTACGCCCGCGCCAACGACCCCACCTTCCCCAAGCCGGTCGACAAGCGCGGCGCCGAACTCCTCTACCGCGCCGGTGACCTCAAGAAGTGGGCCTGCAACCGGCCCCGCGCCGCGTCCGGGCCCACCGACCTCGACTGACCGCCCGGCCTACCCGGCGGCAGCCGGGCGGGACCTGTCCGGTCCGGCCGACACGATCGAACGACAGGATCAAAGCCCGGTACGTCGCACGAGATGTCAACCGCGAGGCCCGCAAACTGCGGGTTCCTCACGGCCAGCGAGCGTCCCACGCACAGATTCGCCCAGTTCGTGCCGACGTCACAGCCCGCCGGAGTAAGCAGATCGAGACCGGTGACAGGCCACCGGCTCACCCATCGATCACCCCAGGGAGCCAGAGGCCCGGGACGGACGAGATGCGGCCCCGGTCGGCCACGAGCGGCGCCTGATCACCATCAGCGGTCATCGCGCCATGAACCCCGAGACCATCCGGGCCAGCTGGTCCAGTGACTCGGACCGGGAGACGTCGACCAGCCGACTGACCATTTCGACACCAGTACGTTCCTCAAGGACCGTCCCCAACTCCATCAGAGCAAGGGAGTCCAAGCCCAGTTCGTCGAGAGTCGTCGTGAGGGCGAGCGAGTCGGCCGGGAACCCGAACAACTCCTCCATGAGGCTACGAAGGGTCTCCGTGTCGAACCCCGCGTCTACGGGGCAACGACACCGAAGGCGGACGGTCACGGCACCAGGACACGGCTTCCGTGGCATCCGCAGACCATGCGCCAACGCCACTGATTGCTTCATGGCAACCGGCACGCCGCTGGCCGAGACCGGTTCGCCCGCGATCACCACGGCCATCGGGCGCCGGTGGGCAGCACCGCTGGCGAGCTCAGCGACGTGCCGTCCCTCGGTGCGCGACGTGGCGGCCTTCGACGTCCTCCAGAACGGAGGCGCCGCGTCGCCCACGAGCAACGCGAAGCCCACCTTGCGGTGGTCGGCGACTTCGACTGCTCTGGCGAGGACATCGAGCGGGACTGGGTGGAGCGCACGGGTTGCTGGAGCTCGGTGACTCGGGTGCTGCTCACCTACGAGTAGATGCGTGCTACGGCTCCTGGCGACTGAGGGGAAGAGCGGCGACCCGAGGTGGCCGGCCTTCGCCCGCCGCTACGGCTTCGACCCCCGCCGCCCGGTGCAGTGGGAGGTCGAAGCCCTGGAGCCGGACGAACTCCAGCGCCTGGTCCTCGCCGCCGTCGACCGTACATCGACCGCGACGTCCTCGAGCAGCAGATCGTCCGCGAAGAACAGCAGCGTCGGGCCTTGGAGGACTTCACCGACCAGTGGCGCGCGGAGGGTGAGGGGCGGTCGTAGGCGCCTGGACGTGACTGTCGATGACGTGCTCGGGTTCGGCGAGGGCCCGGGTCTCGGCCGCTGGGTGATCGACTACCCCAACTTCACGGGGTGAGCCTGCCTGGGTGCCTTCCTGAGGGACCATTCGGGGTGATATCACTACCGTGAGTGATCTTGCGTGGCAGTAGGGGGCGGGGGTGGGCTGTGGCAGGGAGGCTTGAGCCGGGTAGGGATGGAGCCCGGCCGGTATTCGAGGGCTTTCCGGAGCCCAAGTCGCCAGAGGTCGTCGTGGTTGCCCCACCGACCCACAGCGCGCCTCTTCCCACGCCTCGGGTGTATCTGCAGTGGATCTATGACGCGGACGACTGGGAGGACTTCACCGTCGAGTGGGTCCACCAGTTCGGTACATGGTCCGGTCGCCCCTATGCCCGGGTGCAGAGGATGGGTGGGGCCGGCGACCGGGGAGCGGACGTCGCAGCCTGCCTCTCCCAGCATGGGACGGCGGGGGAGTGGCACTGTTATCAGTGCAAGCACTACGCCAAGGCGCTCGGGCAGGCGGACGCCTTCCCGGAGATGGTCAAGATCTTCGTCGCGAAGATCCTCGGTGCGTGTTCCGTAATGTGCGGAGCGCCGGAAGGGGGCTCGTGATGGCCGGCTTGAGGCTGGGACCGCTCCTGCGGCACGTCGACTGGGAGTCGGGCACGAGCGCGACGGTGTGGGTCGAGACCGACCGGGCATGCACGGCGGAGGTACGGTGCCCGGGCGACGCGGGGGGTTCGGCTCCGACGTTCCGCGTCGCCGACCACCACTACGCGCTGGTGGTCGTGACCGGACTCGCCCCTGGGGCCTCCACGACGTACGAGGTGCTGCTCGACGGCGAGCGGGTGTGGCCCCTCGCGGACTCGCCCCAGCCGCCCAGCACCATCCACACGCCGCCGGTCCCGGCGACGGGCGCGGTGGTCGCCTTCGGCTCGTGCCGGTGGGCGGCGCCTGCCGTGGGCGAGTCCGATCCGGTGGGCCCCGACGTCCTCGACACCCTTTCCGCCCGGCTCGCCGCCGACCCGGAGGCCGAGCGTCCGGACGTTCTCCTCCTCCTCGGCGACCAGGTGTACGCGGACGAGACGTCCGCTGACACCCGCTCCTGGATCGCCCGGCATCGGCAGGCCGCCGGCACCAGCTCCGCCGCCCCGCCGGACCAAGTCGCCGACTACGAGGAGTACACCCACCTCTACGACGAGTCCTGGGGCGACCCCGAACTGCGCTGGCTGCTTTCGACCGTGCCCAGCTGCATGATCTTCGACGACCACGACGTCATCGACGACTGGAACACCAGCGCCGCCTGGGTGGCCGACATGCGGGCGACGCCCTGGTGGCACGAGCGGATCACCGGCGGCCTGATGTCGTACTGGGTCTACCAGCACCTCGGGAACCTCTCCCCCGCCGAGCTCGCCGAGGACGAGCTGTACGCGGCGGTCCTGGCGGCCGACGACGCCACGGAGGTACTGCGCGCGTTCGCCGAACGCGCCGACGCCGAACCTGCGTCGGTGCGCTGGAGCTACCGCAGGGACTTCGGTCGCACCCGGCTGCTGATGGTCGATACCCGGGCCGCGCGAGTACTGGAGGAGCAGCACAGGACGATGCTGGACGCCCATGAAGCGGCCTGGCTGCGGACACAGGCGCTCGACGAGCTCGGCGGCGTCGACCACCTGCTGGTCGGGACCTCACTCCCGTGGCTACTGCCTCCGATGGTCCACTTCGCGGAGGGCTGGCACGCGGCGCTCTGCCGGGGCGAACGCGGTCCGCGCTGGGCGCGCTTCGGCGAGTGGCTGCGTCGGCGGGCGGACCTGGAGCACTGGGCGGCGTTCACCTCGTCGTTCGAAAAACTCACGGAGACGGTCGCCGAGGTAGGGAGGGCCGACACCGCCCCAGCGACGGTGTGCGTGCTTTCCGGGGACGTCCACCACGCGTACGTGGCGGAGCCCGTCTGGACCACCGGGCAGCCGCCGCACTCCCGCGTCTTCCAGTTCACCTGCTCACCACTGCACAACTCGGTGCCCGCGGCCATGCGGGCCGGGTTCCGTTTCGGCTGGAGCCGGTTCGCCAAGGGGATCGGGCATCTCCTCGCCCGCCACGGACGGATCGCGCGACCGGCGGTCCGGTGGGAGCGCACCGGCGGACCGTGGTTCGGCAACCAGTTGATGACGCTGACACTACGTGGACGTACAGCACGGCTGCGACTGGAGAGGGCCTCGGCGGATGCGAAGCAAGGGCGCCGCGGGACCGACCGCGCGGGAGCACGGCTCATCGGCGTCCTCGACCGGAATCTGACGAAGGAAAGTTGACGTCTTGCCGGATGGCGCGCACCCCCGTCCCGCCCTCCGAAGCCGCCGAGCCGCCGGGCGGGACGACCAGAGCCGGGACGCGGATCGTGCCTGGGCCGCGGGCTACACAGGAGTGGCTTTGTAAAGAGCTACGTCTTCGTCTCGACGGAGCCACCAGCCAGAAGCCGCCGCCGAAATGGGTCAAAGAATCTTGGCGCACGACGTCACGGGACGGCTTACGACAGAGCACTCCCCTCCGACAGACCTTTCGGACCGGTAGATCGGATGTGTGACGTGTCGGAAGTAGTAGTTGCTGCCTTCGTGGTGGTGGTAGGGAACCTGATCCCCTTCCTCGGTGTTTGGGTGCGAGTGCGAGGGAAAGTTCAGATCGAGCGTTTCAGGCGAGAGATGTACCGGGACGCCGCGAGGCAGCTGCCCGTAGGCAGCCGGGTTGTCGAGGACAAGCGCGGTACGACGATCGAGGTTGGTCCCCGACGTGGCGAGGAGCGTGAGGAGGCCAGTCGTGCCGGAGCCTGATGCGTGGGGTTGGCAGCTGGATGCCGTTTGCCGGCACGACCCCAACGACCCCGACGGGAATGAACGCCTCGCGGCGAAGTTCTGGGCGAAGTCACTTACTGAGCTTCTTCAGCGTTGCAGCTCCAGTGTGAGGACGGCCTTGGCGATTGACGTCATGCGGTTGGGACTGCATCGGGACCTGCGGAAGATCCGCCAGGACTTCAGGCGGGCGACGCCGCGTTCGACGGGTGCCCGTGTGGCGGCCAGGGCACGGTTGCGGGTCTTCTCAGTGGGGGTCAGTTCCTGCAGGGGCCTGCGTTTGATGCCCGTGGTCAGCCACGGACCGGCGCCCTGGTAGGCGAGATCGGCCACGATGGGAACGCCCTGGCGCTCGCAGATGCGGATGATCCGGTGGGTGCGGGCGGCGGTCAGGTCGTGAGTGCGGCCCGGCAGGGCGGGCGAGAGCCACAGCAGCCGGCCGCCGGGATCGGTGACGACCTGCACGTTCACGCCGTGGCGCCGGTGCTTGTGGGAGTAGTCGGCCCGGCCGTCGCCGACCCGGTCGCACTCGGCGAGGGTTCTGTCGAGCAGGACGAAGTCGGGATCATGCTCGCGCAGCGTCCTCAGCAGACCCGGCGCACGCGCGGCGAGCAGGTCGACGACCGCGCTGATGTAGGCATGGGCGGTGGACTCGCTGATCCCGAACCCGGCGGCGATCTTCGCCAAAGTGGTGTGCTCGCGCAGGTACACCAGTGCCACCATTGCGCGCTGGGACGGACGGAGCTTGCAGCGCCGGTCGCCCTCACGGGTGACGATCAGCATGGTGACCCACTCCACGAGTGCGTGCGGCAGGTCGATTGCGGCAGGATGGACAACCAACGAGGCCCCCGAGCAACGTAATTGAGACGTCAGACATCTCGATCAACAGCCCGGGGGCCTCGCTCGTTTCGCTTCACGGACCGTCACCCGATCGGTGGCCACATCGAAGAAGCTCAGTGTGGCCACTAACGAGTTGGTGCGTGATCGCCACAGCGGGATCACGCCATCTGCCTGGCACGACGCCTCATCCGCTATCACGCACCAACTCGTTAGCTGATCCCCTTGCTCGAGCCGAACCCGCCTTGTCCGCGGCCGTGTCAGCCGGCCCCGCCACAAGCCGGACTCGCTGTTCGCCGACCGGGGCTACGACCACGACGTCTACCGCGACCAGGTCCGCGCCCGCTCACCGACAACTCGTCTCATTGCGTTAGCCGTTGTTATAGGTAAATCGGATGCCAGCGGGACTTCTCTGGGCCGCTGGGAATGTGGAGCCACCCTGAGGGCCACACATCCTCGTTGGCCTGCAAATCTGGCAGCGTCAGGGCGTTGACCGTGTACCCCTGAGATTCCAGAAAACGCTTCAGGACCCCGCTTGGGTCCGCCTTCAGCTTCTCTCGTGATGCTTCATCGAGGTCGAGGGACATCGTGTAGACCTCAACCGTTTCCTCTCCTGCTTTGCTGACGGTACCGCGAATATCAGCCTCTTCGGGCATGACAGGCTCCCTTCTACGCCGCTATTTGCTTCTGCCCGCTCTGCAACGAAGGCGAGCGCATCGGCAACCCTGTGACGCGGGCTCAATCTCCAGTGTGCGCCGAACGCAGATGTGTACAACGGTCACGCGACCGCCCGTTAGATCCCGCCGAGATGAGGCTGTCGAGGAGCGCGCCCGGCTCCAACTCGGCTTCGAGCAGTGCTGGACCACCACATGGATGGGCGACGCCAACCGGTGAACCGCACCGGCCCTCGGCCTTCCAGACCGTTCGTCGGGGGTGCGTTGGCCGGCGTACTCGGCAACAGCCGTTCTTGCGGCCGAGTAGTGCGCGGACGTAGTTGCGCATGCGCCAGCGCAGATCGGCGCGGTGGAAGCGGTGGCCGATCCGGAGGAAGAGGTCGTCGAGTTCAGGTCCCAGGTCGCGTCCGCAAGGTCGTCGATCACGTTGGGAGGCTGCCCGGATCACAGCCCGGTCAGTTCTCGGTCCACTCGTTGGAGGGCGGTCCGGCAAGACTGCCCCTGACGCACCATCAGCGAACTACACTCTGGACGATGCCGCTGACCAGGCCAGATAGCGAACCGCTGCTGGAGTGCTAGTGGCCACTGCAATGGAAGAGAATGTCTTCCAACAGAACCTCCAGTTGGGCTTCGTCGACCTCTATTTCAGTTTTCAATTTTTCAATCGCCTCCTTCAGTTGTTGAGCCTTTATCGGATCCGTTTCATGCGTGAGCTTGAGCTTGAGCTCGGAGAGCTTTGTTCTCTTGTCTTTTAGTGCCTGTTTACTCAGCTCAGCTTCGTGGCGCATCTTGGCGCAGATGTCAGTGTTGGAGCCAGCGTGAGGTGTCGTTGCCATGCCAGCATCTCTCCCGCATAGGGCGGATGGTAGGCAGTGCCGGTCCGCTACTTCTAACGTCGCACTGCCGTGCAGTCCACGCATCTGGGGGGGAGTTGGGATGAAGCTCCACCGGCCGAACACGCCGCACACGATGGGGCGCCTGGGGAAAAGTGAGCCAGAACCGCGAAATCCGACCGACCGCGGCAAGCCCGGATCGAAAATCCACTTGCTCACCGACCGGAACGGACTGCCGCTCTCGCTCGGCATCTCGGGCGCGAACATGCATGACAGCCTCGGTCTGGAACCGCTCACTGGGCCCTGACGGAGCCGGGCGCGCGGATGATGGTCGGCGGCGCCGGTGACGTGGGGTTGGACGGTCTGATGGAGTCGTGGCAGAGCACGTGGCCGGAAGGTGCGGAGACGTTCGGGCGTATCCGTGCCGCCCACCGCGAGGCCGAGCTCGCCGGCGTCGACCTGATGGCGCAGTCCCCGATGGCGGAGGGGCTGCCCGGGCTGCTGCGGGCCGTCGGGCGGGCCGACGACCGGCTGCTGTCCGCTGCGGTCCGCGCGTGCACGAAGGCGTCCGGCACGCTGGCGATGCTGTGGACCAAGGCGTTGGGGAAGCCGGAGATCGTCCCGCAGCTGATGAGTAACGTCATGTGGGACCAGTGGGTGCGCGTTGGGGGTCTTGCTCCGACCGGAGCAGCCGGCGAGGCCGCGGTCGCCATCAGCGCCGTCCAGTACCTGCTCGTCCCCGGGTGGGCCGAGGACCTCGCCACCTACCAGGACTTCATGGACACCCTGTTGCTCGGCCAGCCGTCACACGGGCGCCGCGAAACTCGATGACCTCGCCCAGCGCCACGGGGAGGGAGCGACTGTCGGACCGTGGCTCTTTCGCTGCTGCTTGCCCGAGGGCTCGGACAGCCCCTCCTCATCAGCCGATCGTGACAGTGATGCCGTTGGCCCCTAGCTGCTGGTTCACCTGCTGCGACACCTGTGCGGCGTTCTGCAAATGCTGGGGCTGGTACAGGTGGTGGGCGCGAATGGTGATGCGGAAGCGGTGGTTGGCATTCTGGCCGAACCGAACCTGGGCCAGCCGCGTGAGTCGCTCCGCGCAGCCTTCTGCATGGGTTTTGGTGCTGGTCCCGAGCGTGGTCGAACAGGGGCTTGCCGACAGGTTGATGTGGAGGTGGTGCGCAATCTGATTCTGGTGGACGTCGATACCCGCCCGCTCCAGCGCGTTCAGATGGCCGGTGAGGGCATTCAGAATGGGTGTGCCGGCGCCGGCGGCGGCGATCGCGGGGTTGATCGCCATGAATCCGATCGCCGTGTCGATCGCGTCGATCATCTGGTCCTCGGCGTGATCTTGCGCCACCTGGCCGAAGTCGTTCGCGCTCGTCCAGGACCCGATGCCCACGCCGTTGAGGGTGGCGTCCAGGAAGACGGTGAAACCGGGGTGGCCGAGGGCCGGCTCGCCGGGTCCGAAGTATGTCATCCGCTGGACAGCTCTGTCGGACGTGGAAGTGGCCTGCTGGTCCCGTTCGGCGGCGGCGCGGGAGACCGTGGTCGGGGCCGGGCCGCTCATGACGCGGGTGGCGTTGGCCTCGGCTTCGCGTTCGAATCGGTCGGAAGGGTCGGAGACCTTCAGGCCGTCCCCGTTGTCGGTGCCGGCGACGGGGCCCTGGCGTTGCTGGATGACGTGGGTGAGCTCGTGGGCGAGCGTGTGCCCGTCTCCGCCACCGTCGCCGATGACGACGTGGTTGCCGGAGGTGTAGGCGCGGGCACCGACCTCAGAGGCGGAGGCCCGGGCAGCGGAGTCGTCGTGGACGCGGACGTCGGAGAAGTCGGCGCCGAGCCGCGCCTCCATGTCGGTACGTGTGGCGTCATCGAGGGGACGTCCGGAGCTGCGCAGCACATCGTGGACGGCGGAACGCTGTACCGCGGGCTGTTCGGCCCGCGTGTTCTGCTGGTGGCCGCAGCCGGCCGTGTGCTGGTGCTGCTCCTGGGCCCAGGGGTGACCCGCCTGGTGTAGGAGCTGAACCAGCGCGCTGTTCCCGGCGGTGCGTTGGATGTGGGGGGCCTCGGACGCGGGGAGAGGGACTCGCGCCGCCGTCTGCTGGTGTCGCTGCTCGGGATCTGGAGACCGGTCGGCTTCGCGGGCCATCGAGAGGGCGCCTTTCCGTGGAGGCAGTGGGTTCCACCCCACGACACCGCTTCAAGCAGGCCGGAGGAATGCCTCAGCGGACAGGAAGGAGGGCAGCGATCGCTGCCCGAGCGGCACGGGGCCCGCCGCGGCCCCGTGGGCCCGCAGTGCCGCCCGGTGCGGCAGGCGATGAGCTCGTAACCCCATCAGGGGGTGAGGTGGTCGACCCAGCCGAAAGTGGCGGCACAGGCCCGTCGAACTGCTTCCCTGGGGCGCCGCACCGGACCCAACGGGGACCTCGCCGGCGCCCCCGACAGTCCCTAGTGCACAGCTACCGGCTACTGAACTTGATTGAGTGATGTCGGGGCTGGCCGCCTGGCAGGAGTCGCGAGTCTCGCGGGCCTGTGGGTGTTGCCGAGCGGTCCGTTGGGAGAGGATCCTCCCGTGAACCAGCCCCTGCCGCAGTTGCCGAAACCCGAGTTCGTCTTGATTCCTATCGAGGCCCCGCCTGAGGTGCCCATCCAGGTTGCTGTCGATCTCGGGAAGACTGGCATCCCAGGCGGGCTGATCGGTTACGAGTACCGACCGCTGAGCGAGCCGGTGTACTTCGCGGGGGCTGGTGAGCGGGGGCTGGTAGGTATCGCGATGAGTGGCCTGTTCGGACATCTCGCCATTGACGTGGCCAGCGGTCGCGTTGTGGAGACTTCCGCGATCGAGTCAGCGGCGGTCAGTCACGTGAACAGGGACCTCGTCTCGTTCAACCGATGCGTCGCGGCCGTGATCGCACGCTTCCCGTTCTACGCCGAGGGCGACGAGGAGACATACGAGGTGGCGGAAGAGTTGCGCGACCTCCTCTCCGGCATCGACGAGACCGCGCTCGTGCCCGATGGGTTATGGGAGACCTTCTGCGACGACGTAGAGATGGGGGACTACGCGGACTGGGATGCATGATCCGGGACTGGTCCCCGGTTACGGTCAGCCATCCAGACTCAAGCCGGTGGCAGCAATGCAGCCGTCGACGAGGGCAGGGCGGTACTGGAGCGCGATGCCCGGAGGGGGTCGTACCGACCGCTGCCGGCACGGCCCGTCTTGACGATGGCGACGTCAGGCTGCCGCCCACTGGAGTCCGAGGGCGGCGAGCGCGGCGAGTTTGTCGGCGGTGAGCTTGGCCCGCCTGCTCTTGCTGTTGGACAGAAATACGCCCAGCCGCACCGTGTGTTCTTGGCCGCCGATCACGATCCGTTCTTCGTGACCTCTGGGGACGGTCACGGAGCCCGTACGGGTCTTGTACTGCGCCAGGGCGGCAACGCCCCGCTCGAAGGCCCCCACGGGTGTCGTGGACGGTTCCGCGGACGCGGGTGCTTCCGGCTCCGGGGCGTGCGGGACGATGCCGAAGGCCTCCAGGCGCTCGCGCTGCCCGTCGGTCAGGGCGGCCCACACCTCCGGCTTCCTCTGCCGGGCCAGCCACTTCCCGATGTCCATCCCGTGCACGGTGACCCCCGGCTCGATGTACCCGAGGATGGTCTCTTCCGCGAGCATCTCCCGCACCACCGCGTAGTGCCGCTGCCAGTCCGCCGGCCACATCGGGTTCCAGTCCTTGTCCACGGCCTCCAGCGCCGTCTTCCACTCAGGGCGGCCCTCCAAGGCACCGGGGCGGCGGAGGTTCGCGAGCCACTGCCCCACCGGCCGGTCCAGCGCAGTGACGGACCGGGGCGCGCACAGCGTCCAGTGCTCCTCGTAATACGCCTTCGCCGCCTGAAGGTTCTCCTGGAACCGCTCATCCGCCACCGACCACACCATCCCGAGCCGCTCCAGCCGCCCGGCCCGCTGCCCGCTCATCTCCCCAGCCGCATACGCCCGCCGCTGCTCCGCCACCCACTGCCCCAGCGGGTACGCGCCCTCCTTGTACCCGTACAAAACCCGGGCATGATGCTCACGCTCGGTGAACCTCTTCAGCGACGCCCAGCCACGCACCCAGTCCTGCTTCTCCGTGTCGATCACATTGAACGACACCCACTCCGCGACCATCACCGGATCACGCGGAACCGCAAAACGCAGCAACAGACGGGACTCGTCCTCGCCTTCCCCGGGCGGCGGACCGATGTACCCGGACGGCTGCGCCACGTCCTTCTGCGGCTCCTGCGGAATCGCCAACAATTCCACAGCCTCTTCATCGTGAGCCCGCAACCCCTCAAGAACTTTCACCAAAGGCCGATACGAACCCGACGTGAACATATCCTCCGGCTTCTCATCGGGCTGGAGAAATACCGGCACGATCAAAGACGCAAGCTTTCCCTCTCCCGGCTTCTGACGCAAAGCGCGGCCGATCGCCTGCACGATGTCATGGGGCGCGCCCTTCGGGTCCAACAAGGCCACGCTGTCCACGACCCGGATGTCGACGCCCTCACCCAGGACACGGCAGTTCGACAGCACGGCCCGCTGCGCCGTGGACCCGAACCCGCCCAGCACCTCCCGTCGGCGCTCCGGGACATGCTCACCACACAGCCAGTCCGCCCAGATCCGCGCCGGATACTTCTCAGGCTGGTCGGCGTGCAGCTTCGCCGCCACCCGCTCGAGACCCTCCGCGTACGCCTGCGCCTCCATCGTCCGATGGTGGAACGTGATGCACGTGCTGAGGTTGTGCTGCGCCATGGTGTGCAGCAGCGCGGCCTGGAGCGCCCCGAGGCGTTCCCCGCGCACCTTCTCGGTGTGCCGGTCCTCGCCCATCAGCCGCTCTGGTGTGACGACCGGGTCCTTCAGTTCCAGGACGATGATCTGGTACCGCGCAAGCAGCCCGCGTGACACGGCCGACGCGAGCGACAGCTTGTAGAGAACCGGCCCGAAAACCCTCTCGTCGTCCATGGAGGCCGCCATCTCACGCGGCAACGGGTCACGCACCCCCTCCGCCACCTCGCGGTTCAACCGCTCCTCCCAGATCCGCGGCGTCGCCGTCAGGTACAGCCGGCGGTGCGACGGGATCACGGTCTGGTCGTGGACATCAGCCCACGCCTTACCCATCGAGCCCGACGTCCTGTGCGCCTCATCCACCACCGTCAGATCCACCGGCGCCAGCCGCTGCCCGTAGACGCCCTCGAAAGCCTCCGCCAGGACCCCCAGCGAGGCGTACGTGCCGAAGATGGTTACCGGCCCCGTGCCATGCCACAGAGCCAGCTGCACAGGATTCGTCGTGGAGCGCACCTTGAGACTCCACAGCTCCGGGTCATCGGTGAGGCTGCACACCGCAACCGCCGACCCCGCATGCCCGGCCCCGCGCCACGCCTGCACGGTCTGGGTCAGAAGATCCAGCGTTGGCACCAGGACGAGAATGCGGCCCTTGGGTACGAGCCGCTTTGCCGCCGCCGCCGCAATGATGGTCTTCCCTGTTCCGCACGCGGCGTTCACCTGCCCACGCAGGCCATTCCAAGGAATACCGCCCGGCGGGACATCGAGACCGCGCACAATGGCAGCAACGGCCTCGGTCTGGTGGTCACGCAGTTTCACGGCCATTCCCGTGTTCTCCTTTTCGCGGAATGTGGCGCGCAATCAGAAAGAAAGTCCGGCGCGGCGAGTGGTGGGCCAGGGTGGTGGTGTCTGATCCCAGACTCTACACAGCCAAGACTAGTGATGCATCACTCACGCGGCAGGTTCGTCCTGGAGGCTGATACTTGGGTGGGTCTCGCCTCGCCGCATGGTTCATACGTCATGCTGACGGGGTATTGGTGAACGTGAGAGGCGGCGTTTCGAGTTTCGAGGGTGGGGGAGTGGTTCGGGTGGAGCGCAGCGGAGCCCGTCACTGCGGTGGGGCCGGCACCCCGTCAGGCCGATGGTCCGTCACTCTCGTTGCAGGGGTGGTGGCTGGGACTCCCAGACCCTACACAGGCCCGCACGTGATGCACCTTCCCTTGCAGCCAGCCATGGCGATCGCGCTTGCGCGGTCGCCATACAATTCGCGCTTGCGCGAATTGTATTCCCTTTAGGAATTCCGTTTACGGAATTCCATTCCGGCGCTTGCGCCGGAATTCGAATTACGCTTGCGCAATTCGTACTCTATGCCCCGGCTTGCCGGGGCATATCCCGCTC